>CAYYNP010000209.1:0-17983 GCA_964472545.1 uncultured Planctomycetaceae bacterium
CGCACCAGTTCCGACCAGATCGCCGAGATCATCCAGGTGATTTCCGAAATCGCCAGCCAGACGAACCTGCTGGCGCTGAACGCGGCGATCGAAGCCGCCCGGGCCGGCGAGCACGGCATGGGATTCGCCGTGGTGGCCGACGAAGTCCGCAAACTGGCCGAACGTTCCAACCAGGCGGCCGGCGAAATCACCTCGCTGATCAAGGAATCGAGCACCCGCGTGCAAGAGGGTGCCCAGCTTAGCGACGAGACCGGTGAGGCGCTCAAAGCGATCGTCGACGGCGTGGAATCGACCGTCAACAAGATCTCTGAGATCGCCACGGCCACGGTCGAGCAGTCCAGCAACGCCCAACAGGTCGGCGAGGCCATCCAAGGCATCGCCGAGGTGACCGAGCAGGCCGCCGCCGGGAGCGAAGAAATGGCTTCCAGCAGTGAACAGCTCGGAGCCCAGGCCGGCGCCTTGCGCGATTTGGTCTCCCGGTTCAAGACCGACAAGACGGCGACGGCGGCCGTCTGACGCGATTGCCACTCTCCTCCGCCGGGGTGGCGAAGCCCCAGCAACCCCACCCCCGCCCATAACCACGCACATCATAAAACCCAGGAATACCCAAAGTCCACAACACACCAAGAGCCGGCACACGAGACCGGCAGCGCGGAAGTGGCCGGCACCATGCAACTGGTCAGCTTCCACCTGGCCGAAGAGACCTTCGGGGTCGCCATCATGAAGGTCCGAGAGATCATCCTGATGTGCGACATCACCCGGGTCCCGCAAACGCCCCACTACGTCAAGGGCTTGATCAATCTCCGCAGCAGCGTGATCCCGGTGATCGACCTGCGGGCGTTGTTCGGCCTGCCCGAGAGCGACCAGACCGGCGAGAGCCGCATCATGGTGATGCAGGTGGGCAGCCGGACGGTGGGGATTATCGTCGACGGCGTCGACGAAGTTTTGCGAATCTCGCAAGATCAAATCGCCCCACCGCCGCCCACGGTGGCCAGCCTGGGCAACGAATACCTTAACGGGCTGGTCAAGCTGGAGGAGCAGCTTCTGATCTTGTTGGATATCGACAAGATCCTCGGGCAGGAAGAAGAGACGCTGGCGTCGGCCATGGCGGGCGTCTAAACGCGCCTCGTCGCAACCCGTTCGCACAAGCAGCCCACCGGTCGTTTGGCCGGTGGGCCTTTTCGCTGCAACTTGCGATCTTCAGGAATCTGGGTGCCATGCCCACGCAGCTTGCGTGGGCATGGCACCCAGCCTACTCACTGGATTCCGCTTTCCCGGCCAGACAAATCACATTGCCGGCCATCGTCGACAGGTAGACGCGTCCTGCGGCCACCGCCATGCCGTCGAAGACCGGCGGGGATTCGAGTTGGCGCTCGGCCAGTTTGCGGCCGTCGGCGGTCGATACGGTCCAGAGCGACCCGCCGTGTTTGCCTGCCAGCGCGGCGGCTTGTTTCGCCCCGGCGGCCCGGACGGCCGGATCGTCGGGCGTCTCCCAGGCTCGCTCTTCGTCGGCCATCTGCGGCGGGCCGGCCACCAGCAGCCTCTCGCCGGCCAGCACCAACGCGCGAGCCTGAAACGGGAACGACGTCGACCAACGACACGCGATCTCCCGCTGCCCCCAGGCCGGCAGTCGCGACGCCTTCTCGGGTGAATCGATGACCTGCGGTTCCTTCGACGTGGCAAACAAGTGGTACGCGATCGGCGTCGACCAGTTGTACGACGCCGGGCGGTAGCCGAAGCCGTAGATATTCGCCGCGTCGAACGCCAGCGGCCGTCCGCCGGGCACTTCTCGGCCGGCACGAAACCAGTCGCGATAGCCGGTATAGAACTGAGTGCCGTAGATCCAGTACGAGCGGTGCCACGCCGAATCGTCCAGCAGGCCCGAGGGGCAAAACAGGTGCGGCACGCTATCGGTAGGCTGCATGTCCCCGGGCTTGAAGGCGAGGTGCCGCATGTAGACGCGTGCGCCGTCGCTTGAGAGGATGTCCGGCAGACCGCCGGGCAGATCGAAACCCTCGACCGTGCCTTTCGGCTGCCGCCGGGTCGTCGGATCGCGGCTATCGACGCAGGTCCGTGAGAGCAGCTTGCCGGTGTGTGGATCGAGCCGATAGAGGAAGATCCCGCCGTCGAGATACGACGAACGCCCGGCGGCGACCAGCGCCACGCCGTCGGCCACCAGCACGCTGCCGTGGGCCGGCCAGACCGATTCGAGTTGCCCGTAGGCCACCACGCGGCGGTCGTCCGGCGCGGCCCGAAACCGCCAGGCCAGCGCCCCGTCTTCCGCGCGAACGCAATAGACCCAGCCGTCAGCCGAGCCGAACATTGCGAAGCCGTCGTGGATCGTGGGTGGACTGTCGATGCGGCCGCCGGTCTCGAAATGCCAGGCAACTTCTCCGTCGGCCGCGTTGAGGACGTAGATCGTGTGTTCGTCGATCGCGGCCACGAAGACCCGGCCGTCGGCGACGGTCACGCCGCTGAGCCGCCCGCCGAGTTCCGTCTGCCATGCTCGATCGAGTTCGACCGGCACGCTACCGTCCGTCGCCCCGCTACGGGCCGCGTCGTGCCGGTGCATGGGCCAGTCGGTTGGATTTATGATTTGCGATTTATGATTTGTGATTTGAGAGTACGCGGGGCCGCGTTCCAGCCGGTTGTCTTCGGGGGCTGGGGTTGAAGCAGACGGACGGCCGGGCGCCAGGGCGTAGAAGCCGTTGAGCTTGGCCTTCGTGTAGCAAGCACACGAGTGTGGCGGGACGTAGAGCAGGCCGTTGCACGGGACCACGCCGAATTGACACGTGCCGCGAATCCAGTGGTTGGCGATCCCTTCGCCGGTGGCCAGGTCGAGGAACTCGACGCCGGCCCGGGCGGTGACCACGAACCGGTTCGTGGCCCGATTGCGGTGGCAGCGGTGATGGGCCATGCCGACCTCGTAGAATTCCTGGTCGACCGGCCGCCGCCGCTTGATTTCGCCGGTGTGCGGATCGCGGCCGACGGTGATCCCCGGGTCGTTGGCCACGATCAACTCTCCGGTCCACACCAGCCCGTCGGCCACCAACACGTCGACCGCGGCGTTGAAGTTCTCGCGGCAACGGCAGCTCCAGAGCCGCTTACCGTCTTCCGCCGAGAACGCAATCAACTCGCCGACCGGGGCGCTGACCCAACCGGCCGGATGGACCCGCTCGGGCTCCTTTTCCGCCATGCCCGGCGCGGCGCGGTCGCCCGAAAGCACCACGCCGTCGTAGACGACCAGCGTGGGGGCCGACCACGTGGGCCGCTTGGTGACCACGGGCCGGGCGGTTTGCCAGAGGACTTTGCCGGTGGTGGCTTCGAGGCAATGCACCGCCTCGGGGTTCTGGAAGAAGACTCGGCCGTCGGCCACGGCCAGCGTGGTGGCCATCAGACGGAGCGTTGTCGCGTCGGCCTTCTCCCAAAGGACGTTTCCCATGTCGGCTTGAATTGCCAGCAGCCGCTTGTTGCCCGCGGGCGCCGGCAGGCCGCGTCGTTCGGCGGCGGCGTCACGCTGGGCGTCGGCGTCGCCGATGACGAGGTACAGTACACCTTCGTGGTGGAGAATCTCCCGTGTGCCGTCGGTGCCTTCGTAGGTCCGCAGCGTCTGCCCGGTCGCGGCATCGAGCGCCCGCAGCGGCTCGCCATAACCGAGCGTTACGTAGACCTCGTCGCCGACGGCCACCAACCGCCGGGCCAGATCGGCCGGACCATTACGAAAGTTCTTCAGATGTCCTTCCCAGGCGCCCAGCGGCCGCTTCCAGAGGATCACGCCGCTAAAGGCATCCCGGGCAGCCAAGAACCACTTTGGCGGCAGCAGCACGCTAGCGGTTGGACCCTCGTCTTGGATCGAAAAGACCCGTCCGGCGGCCGAGACGACCGCGCTGATGCTCGCCAACCGCTCGTGCTGTCGGGCGTGGCTGGGGATGCCGACCCACTGGACGTGACGCGGCGGCCCCACCACCGCGTCGCCGGCCACCGCGTTGCCGTCGGCGGCGTGCAGGCAATGCGTCCATTCGTCGAGTTGCTCAGGCCAAGGTTTTGTGACGGTGTGCCACGCGTCGTCGTGCTTCACATGCGCCACGCCGCGGGGAGCCAGCACCCGCATCACTTCGTCCATCGGCACTTGCCCAAGGTCGTCCGCCACCAACAGGTTCACCAACCCATCGACGTACGGCAGGCGATTGCCGGGCAAGTGGTCGATCGTTACTCTGCCGCAAAGGCCGAACGATCGGACGTGTTCCCGCGCCTCATCGACGTTGCCGGCGTCGGCGTCGAGCCCGTGGACCAAGTACGCGTCGGACACCCGCAGCGCGGCGGTGAGCTTTCCGTCGCCACAGCCGAGATGCACGACCAGCCCGCCGCAAACGCCGGTTTCGGCAAGGATCTCCTGGGCCTGATTCGCATGCGGAGCATCATCGGCCGAGGCAACCATGCGCATCGGTCCGAAGAATGCGACAACGGCCATAGCGGCACATGCGGCGATCAGAGCTTCTCGTCCATTGGCGGCCGGCAGGTTTCGTGTCACGGCAAGTTCTCCTCGTTTCTCGGCTGGGAGCGGTTTCACTGCTTGGCCGAAGGCCAATATCATCGTAGTCTGGGGCAACGCCCCAGGAAATCGGGTCGGCACCATACGTTTTGGCCGAAGGCCATAATCACATGCACCGCAACGGGTGAATATGGCCTTCGGCCGAAGGTGTTCGACTACCGCTCGCGATCGCGCTCCTGTTTGCGCTGCTCGCGTTCTTCCAGCTTCTGCTGCCGGCTCCGCTTGACCTGCGGCGGGGCGGCCGGGTCCCAGCGTTTGCCGCCGCCGTGGACGGGGTCGGCCATTTGGGCCAGCCAGGCGTCGTGCAGTTTGGTCAACTCGGCGACCTTTTCGGGAAATCTCGCGGAGAGATCGGTCGTTTCGCTGAGATCGGCTTCAAGATCGAACAACTCAATCTGGTTTTTCACGCCCACCAACTTCCAACGTCCAGTGCGGATGGCCCATTTGCCGCGCAGCCCGCCGGAACTCCAGTACATCTGCTCGTGGACCTGCTCGACTTCGCCACGCAGCGCCGGCAGCAGGTTCTTGCCGTCGAGAACACGATCGGCTGGCGGAGTAACGTCGGCGGCGGCCAACGCCGTGGGCAGAATGTCGATCGAGAGCATCGGTACGTCGCACTTTCCCCCACGCGGCAGCCGGGCCGGCCAAGAGACGATCATCGGCACACGGATGCCGCCCTCGTAATCGTCTTGCTTGAAGCCGCGCAAGGGCGTGTTCACCGCGTGCATCACGCGTGAGCCGCCGTTGTCGGTCAGGAAGACCAGCAACGTGTTGTCGAAGAGGCCGTGTTGTTTGAGCGTGTCGACGATCCGTCCCACGCCTGCGTCGAGGTGGCGCAGCATGGCCATCAGTGTGTCGCGGGTCTCGTCGCCCGTCTGGCGGCGGACGTCTTCGGCCGGGGCCTGCGGCGGGGCATGCACGGCGTTGTAGGCCACGTAGAGCAGAAACGGCCGCTGCCCATCCCGGGTCTCCCTATGCCGGGTGATAAACGAGACGGCCTCTTCGGTGATCCGGGTCGTGAGATAGCCGCGGTCTTCGATCGGGTTGAGGCCGCGGTAGATCGGATGGTCGTTGATGCTCAAGTCGAAGTAATCGTGTGCCCCGCGGCCCATGAAGCCGTAGAACTCGTCGAAGCCGCGGTTCACGGCGTTGTATTCGAGCGTCAGGCCCAGGTGCCACTTGCCCAACGCCCCGCAGACGTATCCGGCCGGTTTGAGATATTGCGGCAGGAAGACCTCATCCAGCGGCACGCCCGAGCCGCCCTCGCCGGCCGTGTAGATGCCGAACCGCTGCTGATACCGCCCGGTCATCAGCCCCGCCCGGGTGGGCGAGCAGACGTGGCCGGTGGTGTACGCCTGGGTGCAGACGATCCCCTCGCGTGCCAGCCGGTCGGTGTGCGGCGTGTGGACTTCCTTCCCGTGGTGCGGGTTGAAGCCGACGTCGGCGTAGCCCTGATCGTCGGTGAGAATGATCACAATGTTGGGCTTCTCGGCGGCCAGGGCGACTGGCGTGACGAGAAGCAGCAGAGAGACGAGCAGTGGAAGTCTCGGCTTGATCAACGCGTATCCTCCTTCTTCTTCCGATCCCCCTTCGGTGCCTCCTTCTTCTTTCGTCCCCGCCCTTGATGCTCGTGGGCTTCGAGTTCCGTCTGCTGGCCCTCGTCGCCGCAGGCGGCCATCCACTTCAGCAGTTCCGTACGGAGTTCTTTCCTAACGTCCGCGAACTTCGGATCGTGGGCCAGGTTCTCCCATTCATACGGATCCTTGCTCACGTCGTAAAGCTCCTCGCCGCAGCGGTGCTCGTAACGTCGCACCTTTTCCGCCGCCATCGGATCGTCGGCCGCCTTCTCGCGCCAACTCTGAAAGATGGCCGATTTCGTGCAGGCGTTCCTGAAGGGCGTCTCGGGCGTGAAGTTCCAGATGTACTTGTACTGCTTCGTGCGGACCGAGCGGATGCCAAAATGTTCCGAGCCGTTGATGATCCCCCGGGTGGTCATCTCGCCGAAGACGTACTGCTTGTGTTGGTCCTCTTCCCCCAACAACACCGGCAGCAGGCTCTTCCCGTCGAGCACCGGAGGGGCCTTGCCGCCGGCGGCTTCGACGAAAGTCGGCAGTACGTCGACGTATTCGATCAGCGCGTCGCAAACGCTACCGGGCTCGATCTTGCCCGGCCAGCGGGCGACGAAGGCCGATTGCAGGCCCGTGTCGTAGCAGGTCCACTTGCCGAACGGGAAGCTGGAACCCTGTTCGCTGACGACGATCACCAGCGTATTGTCGGCCAACTCGTGTTTGTCGAGCAGTTCCAAACACTGGCCGACTTGCCCGTCGTAGTAGGTGATCTCGGCCAGGTAGTTGACCAGGTTGCGGCGCGTCTCGGCCGTGTCGACGAAGTAGGGCGGCAGCTCCAGCTTCTCGGCGTCGTAACGCGACGGATCGCCCTTGTTCCACGGCGAGTGCGGTTCGTTCGAACAGGCGAACAGGCAAAACGGCGTCGAGCTGCGCTTGCAGTCGGCCATAAACTCGTCGATCAGCGGGAAGTTGGGGTTGTTGCCCGCGGCGGGGATGTTCTCGAACGGAAAGACCTCGGCCGGGCCGATGTGGCGCTTGCCGCTTAATGCCACGCGGTAGCCCAGCGGCCGCAGGTAATGGACCACACTGCGGGTTCCGGCCTTGGCGAAGGTGTGGTTCGGATAGGCCCCACTCTTGACCGGATAGATGCCCGTGTAGATGTTGTGACGCGTGGGCGAGCACATCGGCGCCGCCTGGAAGCACTGCGTGAACCGCATCCCTTCGCCGGCCAGCCGGTCGATGTTCGGCGTATGGGCCTGGCCGCCGTAGCAGCCGATGTCGCGATAGGTGCAATCGTCGGCGATGACGAAGACGAAGTTGGGCCCGGCGGCGTGGGCGGACGTGGCGGCGGATAGGAGGCAGACTACTAGCGCTGCAATTCGTTGCGGTAGATTCATGTTGCGGGTTCCTTGTGTATCGCGGGTTGAAGAGGGCGTAGCTGGTTTCTCACTCGGGTGGCCCCGACACGTGTCCGCAATAGGCGTTGTCACTTCTTTCGCTCTGACGGAGAAGTGTCGGGGTTGCGCAGCAACAAGAGGCCCCGTGGTCCATCGCCGCGCCTCTTGTGGCTGCGCCACCCGGACACTCTTGCAAAGGAGTCTCCTCGTGTGGTTAAGTCCTCTGCGCAAGAGTGTACGGGCCACCCCCCGCGCCATATTGCATAAGTCCTTATGGGGCCATTTCGGCGACGAACTTCTTCCAGGCGTTGATCGAACGGGTGAGGTTCTCGCGGGTGTCGCCCTTGATGGCGTAGCATTGCAAGCCGATCGGGCCGGTGTAGTCGTGGGCGTTGAGCCGTTTGAGGAAGGCCAGCACGTCGAACTCGCCGCGGTCGAGGGTCTGGATCAGGCGGTCCCAGCCGCCTTCGTGATCGGCGCCGTTGATGCTTACGGCGAACAGGTACGGCATCGACTCCTTCAGCCGCTGCTCCATGTTCGGCTCGTCGCCGACCTTCAGCCAATGGCAAAGATTGAAACTGGCCCCGACGTTCGTTCGGTCGACTTGTTTGACGATTCGCACGGCGTCTTCGACCCGCTCGACGTAGAAGCCGAGGTGCGGATAGAGGGCCACCTTCAGCCCGGACGCCGCGGCCAGGTCGCCGATCTCGCGAACGACCGCCACGGCCTGCTTCTCGGCGTCCGGGGCGTTGCCGGTCACGGTGAGCCAGATCAGCGTGTCGTGGCCCTTGAGTTGCTCGATGGCTTGCTTGAGGTTCGGGTCGTAGCTGGGACCGTCGGGGCCGACGCGGGCGCCGACGTAGGTGCTGAACATCTTCAGGTCGTGCTTCTTCAGCGCGGCGAGCATATCGGGGATGCCGCCCGTGCCGGTGTAGCCCATGCCCGCATAGCCCAAGTCGGCCAGCATCTGGGCCTGCACTTCCGGCGAGAGGCGTCCTCGGCCCGTGCCGTTGTCGAAGGCGAAGAAGGGGTTCGTCAGGCCCTGCTTGGCCCTCTCATCTTTCGACGCCTGCCCGGAGATCTTTCGCCACGCAGCCATCGAGCGGGTCAGATTGTCGCGCACGTCGCCCTGGATCCCGTAGCATTGCAGCCCCACGGGGCCCGTGTAACCGACTTCCCGCAGCGTGGCCAGCAACTCCGCGTTGTCGAACGAGCCGCGGTCGAGCGTCTGGATCCAGCCCTGGCGGTTTTGCCGGGTGACGGTCTTCTCGGCACCGTTGAGGGTCACGCCGAACAGGTGCGGCGCGGCGGCCTGAAGCACGGTCTTGTAGTCCTTCTTCTCGTCGACCGCCAGCCAATGACAGAGGTTGAATATCACGCCCACGTTCTTCCGATCGACCTTCTTGGCCACGCGCACCGCGTCTTCGACCCGTTCGAGCCAGTCGCCGGTGTGGGGATAGAGCGCCACGCGCAGCCCGGCCTCTTCGGCCATGGCGGCGATCTCGCGGATGATCTCGACCGCCCGTTCGTCGTGCTCGGCGGCCGATGGCGGTGCGCCTTGGACCAACAACCCGAGCGTCGTGTCGTGGCCTTTCAGTGACGCAATGACTTCTTTCATCCGCGGGTCGTACTTCGGCCGGTTCGGATCGAGCGAGGCGCGGATGTAGACGTGATAGAGCTTCAGCCCGTTGTCGTCGGCCGCTTTGGCAGCCTCAGCCGCCCCGTTAAGCCAAACGTGGGCCATGCCGGCGTAGCCGAGTTCTTTCAGCAGCTTCGCCTGATCGGCCGGCGTGCGATATTGCGGGTCGTGCGTGCTCACGCAGAGGGCGAAGAAGGCGTTCTCCGGGGCCGCTTTCGCGGCAGCCTCTTCGGCCGCCGGGGACGTGCTTGGCGAATGGAGGAGAGCGACGGCGGCTATTGTGGCTAGCAGAAGTCTCATGGCGGTTCCTTTACTGCGGGCTATGTCAGGCGAAGATTGTAGTCATCTCGCTCCGCGAGATGTCATGGCGTCTCGCGGAGCGAGACGCCCACTATCACTAGCTCGGGCGTGCCGTATGAATCGGTCGGCCAATCAACTCGTTGGCAGCGTCGTTGCCGGCGAACCGTTCCTTCTCCGGATCCCACCGCAGCTTTTGACCAAGCCGTGCCGAGATATGTCCCAGGTGGCACAGCGACGTCGTGCGATGGCCGACCTCTTCGTCTTCCAGCGTGCGGCCGCGGGTCTTCACGGCGTCGATGAAGTCGCGTTTGTCGCTCTTGCGGGGGAAGCGGATCTCGTCGGGTTTGATCTCGGACGTCAGCAGCGAGGCCGGTTCGCCCTTGAACCCGCTGGAAAACGCGCCTTCGAGCCAGCCTTCGGTTCCCTCGACGCGGACGTAGGGGCGGCTCGTTTCGTAAACCAACGGGGTACCGTCGGCAAAGCGGTACTTGACCTCGAAGGTCTTCATCACGTTCCAGAGCTTGCCCGGCGGGGGATAGACGCCGGTGGCCTCGATTTCGACCGGGCCGGTCCGCTCGGTGCCGTTGCACCACTGGGCGATGTCGCATAGGTGGGTGCCCCAGTTGGTGATCATGCCGTCGCAGTAGTAGAGCACCCGCATCCATCCGGGCCGCCCGAGGCTCTTCGGCCGATGCACGCGCAGTTCGGTGTACGGAGCACGGGGAGCGGGGCCTTGCCAACTCTCATAGTCGAGATCCTCGGGCACGGGCATCTCCGGCGTGGGCGGGCAGTCGACGTTGTCGCCGGCCGGCACGCCCACACGGACCGACTTGATCTGGCCGATCCGCCCGTTGCGGATCAGTTCGGCCATGCGGATGAAATGCTCGATCGAGCGAAACTCGCTGTCGACGCGGAACACGCGTTTGTTCTTCCGCACGGCGGCGATGATCTGCTGCCCTTCGGCGATCGAGCGGGTGATCGGCTTCTCGAGCGAGACGTCTTTGCCGGCTTCGGCCGCGGCGATGGCGATCGGGGCGTGCCAGTGGTCGGGCGTGGAGACCATTACGGCATCGACGTCCTTTCGGGCGAGCACGTCGCGGTAGTCGCCGGTCGCCAGACAGCCTGTGCCGCGGTAGTGGGCTTCCACGGCTCCCTTGGCTCGGGCGAGCCGCCAGGCATCGACGTCGCAAACGGCCACCACGCGGACATCGGACATCTTCATGAACTGCGGCCAGCTCTTGCCCAACAACTGCCGGCCGGTGCCGATCAAGCCGACCTGAATCCGGTTGCTCGGGGCCACCGCGTCATCGGCTCCCAGGGCCGAGCCGGGCACTACCCAGGGTGCGGCACAGGCCGCCCCAGCGCCGCGGCGCAGGAAGCTGCGGCGGGAAAACGTCGATTTGCGTGTCACGGGACTCCCTCCTCAGGGCAAGCAGGAAACGGGCACTACCATCGGGCTATCATAGTGGACGGCCATCGCCGGGTCCAATCTGCCGCGACGTGGAGACACCCGCGCAAACCCCCCCGCTTTATGGGGGCTGCGCGGGGCGACTTGACCGAATGGGAGCCGGCATGCTACAACCGCAGTATCTTGGCTACACAATCCCCTAATCTCCTCTCGCGACTTTCCATCGAGCGAAGCTACATGGCGTCGACCACGTTAAGGGTATTGGATGGCGCCGATCGAGGCCGAGTCTTCGAGGAGGTGCCGACCCCGCTGACGATTGGTCGCGAAGAAGGCAACGCCATCCAGCTCAACGACGAACGGGTCAGCCGCTTCCATCTGAAGATCCAGGAAGACCAGGAGCAGTTGGTCGTCACCGACCTGGAGAGCACCAACGGCACCAAGGTCAACGGCGAGAACGTGCAGCTTTGGATCTTGCGGCCCGGCGACGTGATCACGCTGGGGCGGAGCGTGCTGCTGTTTGGCTCGCAAGACGAGATCGCCCGCCGGCTGGCGAAGCTGCGCGGGGTGGATCTCTCCGAGGGTGTGGCGTTGGACGCGGACGAGGACGCGCTGGACTCGGCGTCGGTGTCGCTCGACTTCGAGTTGGGCTTTTCCGACGATCCCAACGCCCAAGCCACGTTGCACACGCTGGTGCCGCCGGAACTGCCGGCCGCGCTGAGCCCCGGCCAGGCCGCCCAACTCGCCGAACTGCTCCACTATTTCCATCTGCGAATTCGGGGACTCGTGCAGTCGGTCAAACCCAAGGGCAAGACCGATCGGGTGACGCTCGAACAGCGTCAGTGGCAGAATCTGCTCGACTTGCAGGGCCGCGTGGCCAGCTATCTGCGTGCGATCGGCGAGCCGGGCGAGTAGCGACCGCTCAGATAGGGTTCGATCGGCAAACGAGTGCCGGCGGCCGCTCTGCCTGTTTTTCGTTGCACAATACGTTGCCAACTGCACTGCACGTCCGTTATCATAGCGAGTATTGGACGATTCCGTGTCTTCCGGGGAGAACGCCATGTATCGTCTTGTACAACATGCGGGGCGGTGGGTTTTCGGGCCGTGCGTCGTGGCCCTTTCGGCCGCCCGGCTACCGGCCGAGAACGTCTCTTGGGAATTCGACACGATAGCTCCAAGCAGTGTCAGGGCCGGTTGCGACTTGGCCCTGGACGCGGAAGATAACCCTCACGTCGTCTTTGAGAACTCGACCGATCCGGCGACAGGGAAGCTGAAGTATGCCGCCTTCGACGGCGCCCAATGGAACGTTCAAGACGTGCGGGAGGCGACGTCGCGAGGCTCGTTGGCCTTGAATAGCGCAGGCAACCCGCACATCTGCTACGTCGACCGAACCGACCGAGCCGTGAAATACGCCGCTCAGGACGGCAGCCCGTTCAGCCACGTGGGGCTCGACTCCACACTCCCGGTCCGGGGTATCTCGTTGGCGATGGACGACCACGACGAGCCACACGTCGCCTATTCGGTCGGGGTGGGCGACTTCCAGCATTTGAAGTACGCTTCGCATAGCGGCACGACCTTTGAACTGCAAACGCTCGTCGACCGCATGCACGGCACGCCGTCGCTGGCGCTGGACGACGCCGGCTATGCACGGATCGCTTACAACGCGGGCCCGTTGGCCCTGGCGTCTTTCGACGGTAACGACTGGGAGTTCGAGATCGTCGACGCCGCCAGCGACCTGGTCACCACGCCTTCGCTGGCATTGGACGGCCAAGGCGACGCGCGAATCGCCTACTTCGTCCGTACCGACGGGACCCTGAAGTACGCTGCCGAGGTGGGTTCGACCTGGGAAATCGAGATCGTCGATCACGTGGCTTCCGCGGTGGGCATTTCGCTGGCGCTGGACCGCAGCGGCCGCCCCCATATCAGCTACACGCCGCCGCCAACCGGTGGCGCCGAAAGCGACCTGAAGTACGCCTGGTTCAGCGGGGCCGAGTGGCACGTCGAGGTGGTCGACGAAGCCGGCGCTTGGAACAGTTCGCTGGCGCTGGACACGACGGATCGTCCGCACATCGCCTATATCGACAC
This sequence comes from uncultured Planctomycetaceae bacterium, assembly GCA_964472545.1. GTDB lineage: Bacteria > Planctomycetota > Planctomycetia > Pirellulales > Thermoguttaceae > CAYYNP01. Next base: position 12,947 of record CAYYNP010000209.1, read on the forward strand.
GATAGACGGAAGCCTGAGATACGCTCGAGCCGTTCCCGAACCGTCCGGCCTTGGCACGCTAACGATGGGCGTCTTGGCCGTAGCCGCCTGGGCCCGGCGAAGGCGCACGCGCCGCCGTTGTCGGTCAAGGGTTGAGGGGTCGAAATAGGGGTCGCAAAGGCCATATTCCTCGAAGGCGCCAACATGCCTTACCCCGGCTACAACGACGACGGCGGCGACGGGCCGGGATGCTTCGTCTCGCTGATCTTGATGCTGATCATCGTGGTGCTCTTCGTCGTGCTGAAGTCGTGCGTCTTCGGCGGCGGCGTCACGCTCGGCGTGTGATCTCACTCGATCGACATCAAGTACTCGATCACGTCGGCCACGTCTTGCCGCGAGAGCTGTTCTTCGAGTCCCTCCGGCATGATCGACAGGCCGGTGTTCTGCATCTCTTCGATCTCGGCCCGCAACACGGTGTCAGCCTCGCCTTCGGCCCGGGTGAGCGTGATGCTGGTGGCCGTCTCCGCGGTGATCATGCCGGTGATCGAAAGACCGTCGTCGGTCAGCACGACGTAGTTGAGATACGACGGGTTGACGTCGCGGTTGGGGTCGAGGATCTGTAACAGAATCCCCTCGCGGCCGCGGCTGGAGACCGTGCCCAGCGGCAGGCCCAGGTCGTAGCCTTCGCCTTCGAGCTTGTGACACTTGGCACATTCCTGCTTGAAGGCGGCTTTGCCGCGCGTGGTGTCGCCGGTGAGCTTCAAGGCGTCGCGATAGGCGGCCACCACCTTCTCGCGCCGGGCCAGCTTGGCGCCGCCGAGCAGTCGCTCTGCCACTATGCGGATTTCCTCGGCCGGATGCGCCAGCAGGAACTGGACCCTCGCCGGATCGAGCTGCGCCGGCGCGATCCGCTTCTCTTCGATCGCCGCCAACAGCACCGGCAAGCGGTCGGCCCGGGCGAACAGCGCCTCGGCCGCTTCGCCGCGCACCCGGGGCGTGAAGCCGGACCAGGCGGCGACGACCATCGGCGCCACGTCTTCGTGACGAAAACGTCCCAACGTCCGCAACGCCGCCACCTGAACCTCTTGCGGTTGGCGGCCGTCGAGCAGTTCGCCCAGCACGTCACGCGCGTCGTCGAACGAAGCCAGGGCCAACGAGCGGACCGCTTCGGTGCGGCGGGAAACGGCCAGGTCGCTGTCCGCGGCAGCCGTCTTCGATTGTTCGACCAACGCAGCCAACAACAGCCCCGCCTTGCTGCCGCCGGCCACTTGCGACCGCAACGGGCTGCCGGCCTTGGCCAATCCGCCGCTGAAGCCACGCACGACAGCTTGAGCCAACGACTGATCGTCTTCAGCAAGACCATCGAGCACGCCGAGCACTTCCGCCACTTGATCGCCGCGATTCTGCAAGCCGGTCTGTTCGGCGAGCTGCTCGAGCAACGTGCGTGCGGGGGCCGTGTGCCGCCAGGCGGCGTCGGCGGCCAATGACGAGAACAGTTCGCCGGTGCGGCCCGTCGAGGAACTCAACACGGCCATTCGCACCCAAGAATCGCCCGCATCGCGGGCCGCGATCCGTGCTAGGGAGGCGGTCGCTTGCGTGCCGGGGATTTCGCCGAGCGTGAAGGCCAATTGGTAGCGAACCCGCGCGTCGTCGTCGGCCGGCATAGCGTAGAGCTTTTCGCGCACCGCGGGCGAATCGTCCAACACGCGTTCGGCCAGCCGCACGGCGTGCTCGCGAACCCGGGGATGCTCGTCGCCCAGCCGCGCCAACACGACATCGGTCAGCCGCGTCTGGGCCGATGCCGTTTCGATCCCCGCCAGAGCGTGCGTCGCGTGCATCCGCCCCAGCGGCGACGACGACTCGGCGGCCAGCTTCCCCAGCAAGTCAATCGCGCCGCGATCTTGCCGTTCGTACAGCAACCGAGACGCCGTGGTGCGATGCCAGCCGTTGGGATGTTCCAGAAGCTGCACCAATTCGGCCGTCGATGCCTCGCTCAGCCGCGGCGGCCTCGGCTGCCGAAATCCCTCGGGCACGATCCGATAAATCCGCCCACGGTCGTTGCCGGCCGTCAGGTCGAGATGTTTCTTGACCGACGGCGGCACGGCGTCGGGATGTTCGTAGACCTCCCGATACATGTCGGCCATGTAGAGCGTGCCGTCCGGGGCGTTGGTGAACTGGATCGGCCGAAACCAGATTTCGTCCGAAGTGAGAAACTCGCGCCCCTGCTCGGTCCGATGGGCGGTGAATCCCACGCCGGCCCGTTCGAGCCGCATCCGGTGGACTAAGTTGCCCGCCCCTTCACAGACGAACGCATTGCCGCGAAAGGCCGCCGGGTAGGCGTTGCCGCGATAGATCGTCACGCCGCAGGCCGCCGTGAAATAGCCGGCCGGTTTGCCGCCGCCCTCGACCGGCCCGGAGAAGACGCCGCCGATCCGCATCTCCGTCCGCACCACCCGCCACGGCTCCGGCGGACTGGTGCGATAGACCGTCATCCCGTCGGTCCAAATCCGCACCAACGGCGACGGGGCGGCCAGCGTGGGGTTGCGGGCGAGGTAGCGGTCGTCGTACATCACCATCTCGATCGGGGCGCTGTTGGACGACTCGAACTTCCGCCCCCAGTCGTCGAACGTCATGCCGAACTGGCTCCCGCCGCTCTCCAGCCGCAATTCGCCGGTGCGAGGATGGAAACTGAAGTCGCGGCCACGGGCTTGCACGGCCTCGGCGCCGCGTCCCTCGCCGCCCTTCTCCCATTTGACCGCGCGGAGCAGCCCGCCGGCCGTGCTGGTCATGCCGTGGATGCGGCCGTCGAGTCCCCAGCGAAGACTGTTCGGCAGGGCGTTGGGGTTGGTTAGCGCAAAGCCGGTGATGACCACTTCCCCCACGTCTGCCCGGCCGTCACCGTCGGTGTCCTTACAGTAGAGGATGTCTGGAGCGGCAACAATGAACACGCCACCGTCGAAGCACGTCAGCCCGGTCGGCCAAACAAGCTGATCCACGAAGACCGTGCTGCGATCGAACCGCCCGTCGCCATCGCCGTCCTCGAGCATCGACACCCGCCCGCCGGGCGAGCCGAACGCCGACGTGCCGCCCTCGGCATACGGAATCATCTCGGCAACGTACATTCGGCCGTCGGCGTCGAAGGTCATATCGACCGCGTCGCGAACCAGCGGCTCGGCGGCGGCCGTTTCAATGCGGAAACCGGGCGCGAGATGAAACGCCTTAAGAGACTCGGCCGGCTCCTTCGGCGGAATCCGCGGCAGCCGATCCTTGTAGTCGACGTTCGGATCGACCTTCTCGACGTAGCCGCCCTGGCGGATCTCGCGCGGCTTGGTCGGATCGTCTTCGGCCGCTTGGCCAGCCGTGAAGAGCAAGAACATCAAGAGTAGGGTGCGTGAAACGCACCGACAGCATCCGGGCCAGTAAAGGGTGGCTGGGGCAAAGCGCAGCGGTGCCCCAGAAGATCTCGGCATCCGGCAAATGTGCATGAAGCGCCAACGGCAGTGGGGTGGCTGGCGGCCCAGCGCAGCGAGGCCCCAGGCGCGGCGATTCCCTGGGGCACCGCTGCGCTTTGCCCCAGCCACCCCTCTACACTTATTGAACATCGAGCAACTCCCGGATCACCGCCTTCAATGCCGCCTCCGACTTCTTCCCCGCCCGCGACGCCGTTGGTTCGTAGCCGCCTTCGGAAAACGACTTCTCCGTGCAAATGTAGCCCGGGGCCAAGTCGCTGTACGCCGCCACGGCAAGGAAATCGTCCGGCCGCAGGCCCTGGGCGTAGAGCTGAAACGCAACCATCGTCTCGCCCGGCAAGTGCAGCATCCGCACGTCGCCGATCACCAGCAGGCTGCAATCGATCGGCCGCTCGATCCGCTCTGAAAACGCTACCCGCGTGGCCGCCCGAATGCGGGCGACGGTCTTCGCGTCGACGTCTTCGAGCGTTGCCCGGTTTTCTGCCACCGTGTAGCCGGCGTCGTCGCGCAGCGGCAGCCGCAACGCCGCGGTCCGCCATTGCAGCGTTTCGGCCGGCGCGAAACGGGTCGCGGCCACCGCGGCCTCCATGCCCGCCAGCAACCGTTCGGTCAACTCGTCGCGGGCCCGCCGCGAGCGGTCGTTGTATTTGCCCATCGCCACGTCGCCGGCACAACCGGTGAAGTAGATCTGCGGCACGCCCTCCTTCTTCTGAAGTCTCTCGCGAGCAAACCCCGGCACGTCGCTGCACGCCCGGGGGTCGCCGTAGAAACTCTGTGGATGGGTCGCGTAGTAGTGCATCCGCACCAACGGCTTCTCGCCCCGGGCAAGCGTGATCGTCTTGAGCATGGGGTCGATCACCCCTTCGGTCATCGCCCGCAACGCCGGATCGGTACAGGAACTCATCCGCGAGCGGACCTTGCCGCCTTCGATGGGTATTCGTCGGGTGGAAGCCACGCGATCGACGCGCGCCGTGCCGGTGCCGATCCGATCGAACGGCTGGAAGTGCCCGAGCGACTCCTTCACGGCCGCGGCCAATCGGTCGGTCACGCGATCGAGGAACTCGAAGTCGACGTACGGAGGTGACTTCGCGGTTCGGTCGAGCAGCCGCTGGGCGTCGCCATCGGTGTAGGGGGCCGTGTGTTGGTGGACGCAATGGACGGTGACGTTCGTCGGCTCGGTGTCGGCCGCCTCGGCGATCTTCCGCCGGAACAACTCGTACGACGAATTGCACAGCCCGCACCAATCGACCGCACACAGCACCACCCGCCGCCGTCCGTCGTCGACCACGACGCCCTTGGCCAGCAACGGGTCCTCGACCGTCTCGACCGGCGTGATCCAAATCAGCGGATGACCACCAACCGGCGGCGTGACGTCGCAACGGAACGTGGCCACGCGGAGTTCAGCGTTCGCAGCGTCGGGCGCGATGACTGCGCAAGACAGAATTGAGGCCGACAGCAAGAGTCGTTGCAGCGCGTAATGCATGAGGGAATCCTCCTGCGTCCCACAATATCCGACACAGAGGGATTTCGCAACACAAAGCCGCGACCGGTGGTCGCGCCATTGTGGCAGGGTGGCTGGGGCAGAGCG
>CAYYNP010000210.1:0-17908 GCA_964472545.1 uncultured Planctomycetaceae bacterium
GATCGGGCACCACAGGATCGGGCACCACAGGATCGGGCACCACAGGATCGGGCACCACAGGATCAGTCGTCTTTGTTGTCGCTGCTTGTGTCGTGGTGGTCTTGGTTGTCTGCGTAGTTGCGGTGGTCCCGGTGGTCGTGGTCGTCTTGCCGCCGGGGCAGCCGCAGAAGGCCACGGTTAGACCGATGGCCAGCATGAAGATCAACGCTCTTCTCATCACTTCTCCTCCACTCACGGAAAGGACGGGGAATCTACGGCGGGGCTCATCGGCACAGGCACCACCAAACTACGCTGAGAATACGGCTGCCCCGGTGGCCGGTCAACCCCTCGCAGATCACTCTCTCAGCGCCAGCGAGACGTACTTTGACTCAAGGTACTCCAATATCCCCTCGCGCCCTCCCTCGCGGCCAATGCCGCTCTGCTTCATGCCGCCAAAGGGGCAGAGCACCGTAGCAGGCGAGAAGTCGCCGATCGAGATGATGCCGGCTTCCAGGCCCTCGGCCACGCGTATGCCGGTAGTCATGTCGTGCGTCGCAATGTAGGCCGCCAGCCCGTATTCGGTGTCGTTGGCCTTCTGAAGGACCTCGTCGAGCGAGCCGAACGGGATGATCGGCATCAGCGGGCAGAAGGGCTCCTCGACCATCACCTCCATCTCGTCGGTGACGTTGGTAATGATGGTGGGCTCGACAAAATAGCCAACCTCGGGCGTCTTGGGCCGGCCACCGCCGCAAAGCAGCTTCGCTCCCTTATCCAACGCGTCTTGGATCAGCCGCAACGTCTTCTCGCGATGGCCGGCCGTGGTCACCGGCCCCATCGTGACGCCGTCGTCCATTCCGTTGCCCAGCACGAGTGCTTTGGTTTCCGCCACGACCGCCTCGCAAAACGGCTCGTAGATCTCCTCTTGAATGTAGAAACGGCTGGCCGAAATGCACGACTGGCCGGCGTTGCGGAACTTGCTGGCGCAGGCGAATTTGGCGGCCGCCTCGGCGCCGTAATCCGCGAAGGCGATAAACGGCGCGTGGCCCCCTAATTCAATCGAGATTTTCTTTACCCCCTCGGCCGACCTCCGCATGATCTCCTTGCCGATCTCGGTCGACCCGGAGAAGCTGATCTGGCGGACCTTTGGGCTATCGTAGAAGGCCCCCATGCACTCCTCTGCCGGCCCGACGATCAGATTGGCAACGCCGGGTGGAACGCCCGCATCCTCGAGGCACTCGAAGAGTTTGATCAGGTTCAACGGCGTCTCGGTCGACGGGCGACAGACACACGTACACCCGGCCGCCAAGGCGGGGGCGATCTTTCGGCCTTGCAGAAACAGTGGGAAGTTCCAAGGCGAGATCATCGCACACACACCGATCGGCTGATGGAAGATGAACAGCCGCTTGTTGGGAAAGTGCGAAGGAACGATCTCGCCGTAGACGCGGGTCGCCTCTTCGGCGTACCACTCGAAGAACGTAGCATTTGCCAGCACTTCCAGCCGGGCCTCGGCCAGCGGCTTCCCTTGCTCCAGAGTCAAGGCTTCAGCGATCTCGTCAACTCGCTGACGAATCAACTCGCCGGTTTTTCGCAGAGGGATTTCCCGCTCGTAGGGAGTCATCTCCCGCCACGCTTTTCCGGCCCGATGTGCAGCCTCGACGGCCCGCTCGGTCTCGGTGCGGCCACAACTCGCCACCCGGCACACCAGTGCCTCCGTAGCGGGATTGACGATGTCGATCGATCGGCCGGCGTCGGCCTCACACCATTTGCCGTCGATATAGAGCGATCCGCGAATTTGGGGGGACGTCATAAGGCCTTTCTCCATCGGGATTTGCGGCTCAGCCGCCGAAAGCGTGTCGACACGTCACTCTAGCGGCCCAAGCCCCCGGCATCAAGGAGCCAACCGGACGATTGCGGCCGACAGCGCCCGAACTCGGCATCGCAGCCCTGTCCATGCACGCCATGCAGCGTGAGGTACACTTGCCTACAAGGCCGGCCGGCGGCAACCGCGCTCTAGCGATGCTCGTACCGTGCTCGCGGTTTGCCATTTGTCGCCACCGTCTGTCAGGATTTGGACTCGCGGCCAGCGGACAAACAGGTCTCTGTCATGCCACGCCCAGTCACGGCCATTCAGCCGCGCAACCCTCGCCATCCCGCCGCAGAGGAATCGGGCGTTCGCATCGAGATCCTGCGATCGGCGGTTGCCAGCACGTTCGGTGCAGAACTGGTGAACTTGTCGCGCAACGGATTTCAACTCCGCACGACGGCGCCGTTGGCCCGCGGCGAATCGATCACACTGCAAATGCGCGACCCGCAGACGGGGTTTCAGACGTCGTTGCCGGCCACTGTGAAGTGGCGACGCGCGGCCGATGACGGCTGGTGGTCGTACGGCGGCACCTTCACCGAAACGGTCGATTGGGAAACGCTCGGCGAGTTGTTTCTGAACAAGATCCTCGACGCCGACGGCCACGGTTGCTGAGCAACGCCGGGCCGAATCGAGTGCCCTTTGTGGGCGGCGGCATCGGGCCATTGATCACAGAGCGGACCGCTGCGTGAAGTCTCGGCGCGGAATGTCGCCGGTTGATCGCGGCGCGATGTCGGCCGCCCTCTCCCGCCTCGATTCGCTTCTCTAAGCGGATCTTACACGGCTCTCGTTCCGCGCACGCTCCTCGCGCCAGCCACGACCGCTTCTTCTGCCAAGAACTACCAGTCAGGGGGGACGCATTTTCCCCATGTTTTGCGAGGAAGGCCGTATTTCCCCCATTCGGCTGCATTTTTCCCAAATTCGCGTCCATAAAGCAACAAAACACTTGACTTATTGGTACAATTCGTTCAAAAATTAAAGCTTGTTGTTGTGGGCGAATCCGCTCAGACCGAAAGCCCCCAGGCGAGTCAACCGCTCCCCCCTCTAAGGAGAGAGAAGCAAATGCCTCTTGTATCATCCATGAATCGCGTACGAAGATTCCTCGACCGTGCCCTTTTGAAAAACAGCAGTCGGCGCGGCCGGCGCAGGGGCTCGAGTTGGGTTCCCCTGCAGCTTGAAGGGCTTGAGCAAAGGCAGTTGCTCTCGATTACTCCCACCGCATTGGCGTTGGCCGCCGACGACCCGATCGACTGTGGCGTCGCCGTGGCAAGTGAGGCGGACGCCGGGGATCAGGTCCTGCCGGATCTCGACACGAGCGGATCGCAGCAGCCGGTGTTCCCGGCCGCGGTGGAAGCGACGATCGACGTTGGCATTCACACGCTGTTGCCCAACACGCCCGGCCAGTTGATTCCGGTCCATGTGGTCATCGGAGACGGCACGCCGGGTACTGGCGGAGTGACTCTAAACGCCCAAGTAGGAGACGGCGGACCGGAACGGGTCAACGTGCCCGTGGACCCGCCGCTGCCGCCGGGAGAAGACGGACCGGAGATCACGCACGTCGAGTTGCTCGACGGCGGGGCTTTCGGCCCGACGATCTTCGGAGCGGTTGGCAACTTCGGGCATTTCGGGACGGTCGGTGAGATTCCTCAGTTCTTCGGACAGAACACGGCCACGATCACAGGAGCGGTCCCGCCGAACGGTCTGCTGGCGGTGCTCACGATCGACACGACAGGCTTCTTCGCGGGAGAGGGCCCGTGGGATCTGAGCCTTGGCGATACACTCAGCGGATCGACGCGACTGGACGACGATACGCCGGAAGTCAACCCGGTGCCGTTGGTCATTACCGATGGGCTGGTCAAGTTCGACGATCCGCCGGGGGTGGCGGGGACGAAGTTTAACGACCTCGATGGTGACGGCGAGAAGGATGGCAACGAGTCCGGTCTGGAAGGTTGGGAGATATACCTGGATCTGAACGGGAACGGCGCCCAGGATGCCGGTGAGCCGTCCGCGTTGACCGACGAGAACGGCGAGTACTACATCGAGGCCGACGACGGGCAGTACGTCGTTGCCGAGGTGCCTCAAGGCAGTTGGGTGCAGACCTTCCCGGTCGGCGGCACGCACCAAGTCACGATCGTCGACAGCGGACTCGTCGAAGATATCAACTTCGGCAACCGTCTTCCGGCCGGAATTCACGGTGAGAAGTTCAACGACCTCGACGGCGACGGCGAGAAAGACGGCAACGAGCCGGGCTTGGCAGGCTGGCAGATCTACCTTGACCTGAACGAGAACGACGCCTTGGACGACGGCGAGCCGGTCGAAGTAACCGGCCCCGACGGGTCCTACTCCTTTACCGTCGCGCCGGGTACGTACGTCGTGGCCGAAGTGCAACAGGCCGGCTGGGAGCAGACGTTCCCCAGCGGCGGCGGCATCGGGCCTGCAAACCCCGGCACGCCGGCGCCGGGCGCGGGTATCATAAGCTACGACCCAAACACGGGTGAATTCAAGATCTCGGTCAACCAGGTGATGAGCTGGAACCTCAACAGCCCGGGGCTGTTTGACGGGCCGGGGCTGCCGGGGGTGCTCGATATTCTTCCGAGGGGCAACCCGTTCAACTTGGTCTCGGCAAACCCGAACACCGTAGGCGAGGGCTTGCCGGGTGCTCCGTTGTTCAGCTACGACAACGTCTATTTGGGTCAACTGACCCAGCCCGGTGCCGACCCGGGGCTGCTGGAGCTACAGACCGCAACCGAATTCGGCGCGGAACCGACGATTGGACAGATCATCGTCAGCACCGGCGGCGGCGAGCCGGTCACCACCCACACGGTCACCGTCGGACAGGGCGAGGTGATCGCCGACGTCGATTTCGGCAACCATACGGAGGGCGCGATCGTCGGCACCAAGTTCGATGACCAGGACGGCGACGGCGTCTTTGATGCCAACGAATCGGGCCTCGAGGGGTGGACGATCTTCCTCGACGACGGTGACGGCACTCTGGAGGCCGGCGAAGTGTCGACGACGACCGACGCCAATGGTGTGTATGCGTTTACCGGCTTGGTACCGGGAACTTACACGGTTGCAGAAGTCCAGGATCCCGACTGGCTGCAAACGGCACCCGCCGGAGGCGTCCATGTGGTCGACGTCTTGCCGGGCGGCGTTGCCGACGAGGTCGATTTCGGCAACCAAGGCAGGCCGGGCGCGATCGAGGGAATCAAGTTCCTCGACGAGAATCGCAGTGGGGTGCAGGACGCAGGCGAACCGGGCCTCGAGGGCTGGCAGATCTTCCTCGACGAAGACGGCGACGGCAATCTCGACGCCGGCGAGCCCGTGCAACTGACCGACGCACAGGGTAACTACCGCTTCGACGGCCTGACGCCGGGCGACTACACGGTAGCCGAAGTGATTCCGCTGGCCGCTCCACCGTGGTTCGCGATCACCCCGTCTTCGGTCGATGTTACCGTGGCGCCGAATACGACGGTCGAGGTCGACTTCGGCAACCTGCAGATCGACGGATTCAGCATCACCGGCGTGAAGTGGCTCGACGCTAACGGCAACGGCGAACAAGACGCAGGCGAGCCGGGGCTGCCGGGCTGGACGATCTACCTCGACGAGAACGACAACGGGGCCCTCGACGCCGGCGAGCCCACTCAGGTCACCGATGAAAACGGGGCGTATCGGTTCATCGGACTGCCGCCCGACACGTATTACGTCGGTGAGGTGGAGCAGGCGAACTGGACGCAGACGCATCCTCTGCGGTCGGGCGGCTCGAACGATCCGGTCGATCCGGGGCCGACCGATCCGGGCACGGCCAAGGCGGTCTACAACGCCCTTTCCGGTGAATGGAAGGTATCGGTCAACGGTCTGATGAGTTGGAGCTTCGTCTCCCTGGGCCTCTTCCGCCCCGATGTCCGCGACGTCGTGCTCGCAGCGGGGGATCTTCCGTCGGCCCCCTTTGGGACGTTTCTATCGGCCAACAGCAACACGGTGGGCGAAGCGTCGTTCGGCCTGCCGTTGGCGTACACGAACACGAGCGTAGGCAATATCGTCGACCCGGCTCTGACCCCGGAGGAAGCGCTCGCCCTGATCGACGCGCCGGGCGTACCCCCGGATCAGCAAACGATCCGTCTCGAGTACGCCGTCACATTGGGAACTGGTCTGCGATACGGCGACATCGAAATCGTTGCCGGCACGTTCGTCAAGACGCACGAAGTCGTGATTGAGGCCGAGGACGTCGTAGGGGTCGACTTCGGAAACAACCCCGACCGCGGGTCGATCCAGGGCATGAAGTTCGAGGATCTCGACGGCGACGGCGTCAAAGACCCCGGCGAGCCGGGGTTGGCCGAGTGGACGATCTTCATCGACACCAACGGAGACGGCCTGCTCGACGGGGGCGAGACCTCGACGACTACCGGACCCAACGGTGAATACGCCTTCACCGGGTTGCTGCCGGGCACCTACACGATTGCCGAGCAGGGCCAGGACAGGTGGGTACAAACGGCTCCGGCCGGCGGTGTGTACGAGGTGACGTTGGACGCCGGCGAGATCGTGTCGGGCAAGAATTTCGGTAACACACCGGGCCCCGGTTCGATCAGTGGCGTGAAGTTCTTTGATGTAGACCAGGACGGTGTAAAGGACAACGGCGAACAGTTGCTGCCCGGGTGGACGATCTACCTGGACGAGAACAACAACGGCGAACTCGACGCCGGCGAAAGGACCACGGTGACCGAGCCGGACGGGACCTACGAGTTTCTCAATCTCAGTCCCGGCACGTACTACGTCGGCGAGGTGAACCAAGCGAACTGGGAGCAGACGTTCCCGATCGGCGGCACGCATCAGGTCGCCGTGGTGTCCGGCGAAGACACCGGCAACATCGACTTCGGCAACTGGGTCGACGTAGCAACCATCTCCGGTACGAAATTCAACGACGTCAACCAGAACGGCCAGAGAGACGGGGGAGAAGCAGGGTTGCCGGGCTGGACGATATTCCTCGACTCGGACGGTGACGGCGTGTTGGACGTCGGCGAACCGTCGACGATCACCGACCCCAACGGCAATTACTCCTTTGGCGTGGATGCGGGGACGTACAACGTCGCCGAAGAGGCTCAGGCCAATTGGCATCAGACCGCCCCGGCCAACGGCAAGCACGTGGTCACGGTCACGCTGGGGCAACAGGTCACCGGCAAGGACTTCGGCAACTGGGGCGATCCGGGGTCGATCAGCGGCGTGAAGTTCTTCGACGCCAATCGGAACACTCAGCCGGATGCGGGCGAGTTGCCGTTGTCCGGCTGGACGATCTTCGTTGACCTCGACGGCGACGGCGTCCTGGATGCCGGGGAACCGTCGGACGTAACGGACGCTCAGGGTGCGTACAGCATCGGCGGATTGGCTCCCGGCAACTACACGGTTGCCGAAGACGGTCTTCAACAGCCTTGGGTACAGACCTTCCCGGCCGGCGGCGCTCATCAAGTGACCGTCGTGGCCGGCCAAGACACCGGCGGAGTCAACTTCGGCAACTGGGCCCCGCCGGCGTCGATTTCCGGCGTCAAGTTCGACGACTTGGATCAAGACGGCCACCGCGACGGCGGCGAGCCGGGACTGGCAGGCTGGACGATCTTCATCGACGGCAATGGCAACAGTCTGTTGGACGCCGGCGAGCAGTCGACGATCACCGGATCCGACGGGTCGTACACGTTCTCAGGACTGGAGCCCGGCACGTACACGGTGGCCGAGGAAATCAAGCCCCACTGGAGCCAGACAGCGCCGGTCGGCGGCACGCACGTGGTCACCGTCGGCTGGGGCGATAACGCAATCGACAAGGACTTCGGCAACGTCCCCGATCCGGCCGCGATCACCGGCACGAAGTACAACGACCTGGACCGCGACGGCGTCTTCGACGTCGGTGAGCCGGGCCTGGCGGGTTGGACGATCTTCCTCGATACCAACGGCAACGGCGTAGCGGACGCCGGCGAGGCAACGGCCACGACCGACGTCAACGGCAACTACAGCTTCGCCGGCCTGCGGTTCGGCACCTATACGGTGGCCGAGCAACGCGAGGCCGGATGGTTGCCCACCGCCCCGATGTCCGTCACGGTAACGGTTGCTGCGGGCGAAACGCTCGCAGACGTCGACTTCTTCAACCGGGAAATCGACCCCAACGAGGGCATTATCGAAGGCGTGAAGTGGGAAGACGTCGACGGCGACGGCGTACGCGACGACGGCGAGCCGCTGCTGGAAGGCTGGACAATCTACCTGGACGAAAACGACAACGGCCAGTTCGACCAGGGCGAGCGGACCGAAGTCACCGATCAGAACGGAGCCTATTCGTTCCTGGGCCTGACACCGGGCACCTACTACGTCGGCGAAATCGAGCAGGCCGGGTGGGAGCAGACCGCGCCGAAGCGGACCGGTGACGCCGGGCCGGTGGATCCCGGGAGCGTGCCGCCGGGAGTCGCCCGGGCGAGTTACGACTCGGCGTCGGGCGAATGGCAAGTATCGGTCAACGGCCTGATGACCTGGAACTTCGTCTCCCTGAGCCTTTTCCGGCCCGACGTCCGCAGCGTGGTACTCGCGGCCGGCGACCTGCCCTCGATGCCGTTTGGGACGTTTCTTTCGGCCAACCAGAACACGGTGGGTGAGGCGTCGTTCGGCATGCCGCTGACGTATGAGAACGTGCTGGTCGGCAGTATCACCGACCCGCCCTTGACCACGGAAGAGGCGATCGAACTGACCAATGCGCCGGGCGTGGCTCCGGAAGATCAACTGATCCGCTTGGAATACGCCGTGACGCTCGGGGCAGATTTACAGTACGGCGAAATTCTCATCGGCGGTGGCGAGACTTTCTATACGGCCGAGGTCGTGCTGGGGGCGGGCGAGTTGGTCTCGGATATCGATTTCGGAAACGTCCGTACCGGAGGTTCGATCGAGGGAACCAAGTTCAGCGACCTCGACAACGACGGCGTATGGGACAACGGCGAGCCGGGCTTGCCCGGTTGGACGATCTTCATCGACGCCAACAGCAACGGCACGCTCGACGACGGCGAACTCTCCACGAGGACCGGTTCCGACGGAAGTTACGGCTTCTACGGCCTCGATGAAGGAACGTACCGGCTAGCCGAGGTGCTGCAACCCGAGTGGGAGCAGACTTATCCGGCGGGCGGCGTGCACGTGGTCGATTTGGACGACGAAGAGAACGTTACGGATAAGAACTTCGGCAACTACACGGAACTCCCGCCGGAGCCCGGCGGGATCACGGGTATCAAGTTCAACGACCGCAACGCCAACGGTGTGCAAGACGTCGGTGAATTGGGCCTCGAAGGATGGACGATCTTCCTCGATTCCGACGCGGACGGAACACTCGACGTGGGAGAGGTTTCAACGACCACCGCCGCCGACGGCAGCTACGCCTTCCCCGATTTGGCACCCAACGTGACTTATACCGTTGCCGAGGTTCTGCAGCAGGGATGGGAGCAGACGGCTCCGCCGTCCGGATCGCACGCAGTCTTAGTGCCCGAGGCGACCGTCGTCACGGGCAAGAACTTCGGCAATCACGCTTTGCAGGCCGAGATCCACGGCACGAAGTTCGAGGATATCGACGGCAACGGCGTGCAAGACGCCGGCGAGCCCGGTCTGGCCGGCTGGACGATCTTCATCGATTCCGGCCCGAATCCCAACGGCGTTCTCGATGCCGGCGAAATCTCGGCGGTTACCGACGCCAACGGCGACTACGTCCTTCAAATAGAAGACGCGGGCACTTACGTCGTAGACGAAGTGTTGCAGCAGGGCTGGATCCGGACGGCCCCGGCGTCAGGCGTCTACGTGATCACTCTCGCGGAAGGGGAAATCGTCACCGGCAAGGACTTCGGCAACCAGCCGTTGCCGGGAACTATCGAGGGTGTGAAGTGGCACGACGTCAACGGCGACGGCGTAATGGACGACGGCGAGCAGCCGTTGGCCGGCTGGACGATTTACCTCGACCTGAACGAAAACGAGGAACCCGACGCCGGCGAACCGACGCGGATCACCGGCCCGGAAGGCAGCTACGCGTTTACCGGCTTGTATCCGGGAAGCTACGCAGTCGGCGAAATCGAACAGGACGGCTGGCAGCAGACCTACCCAGTTGTCGGCAGTAACGAACCGATTCAACCGGCCCCGGCCGATCCGGGCACGGCCCGCGCGACGTACGCTCCGGAAACCGGCGAGTTGCTCGTTTCGGTCAACGGTGTGATGAGTTGGAACTTCGTCAGTTTCGGGTTGTTCACCGGACCGGACGTCTCCAACATCGGGGACATTCTCCCGATAGGCGATCCGAACAACTTCGTGTCGGACAATATCAACACCGTGGGCGAGAGTTCCTTCACGTCGACGATGACCTACGGCCCAATCAACTTGGGCGCTTTGGTGGATCCGCACACGCCCGTGGGCGACTTTAGCCTGGAATACGCTACGGAACTCGGCGGGGGCAACGTCCTCTTCGGCGAGATCCTGGAGGTTCCACTCGGCCGGGTGCGTTATACGCACGAGGTCACGGTGGGGCCCGGCGAGACGGTCGACGGCAAGGACTTCGGCAACAAGGTCCGTCCGGCCGAAATCGTCGATCGGCACGTCTTCTACAACACGTCGTCCTTCGACGGCAACAACCACGAGGCCAACGCGGCCGACGACGAAGCGATCGCCACGGACAAGGACGCTTTGCTGCCCGGCGGAACGGCCACGTTTGCCAACTACACCAGCTACAGCCGCGGCATCAACGGCATCATGGTCGACATGGACCACTTGGCGGGGACGCCGACACCGGCAGACTTTGAGACGATGGTCGGCAACGACGACGATCCGAGCGGCTGGGCACCCGGTCCGGCCCCCATCGCCGTGGCCGTCCGCGAGGACGCCGGCACCGACGGCTCCGACCGCGTGACGCTGATCTTTGCGGACAACGCCATTGAGAAGGAGTGGGTGCAGGTGACCGTGTTGGCCACGCCGAACACCGGGTTGGAAGACCCCGACGTGTTCTACTTCGGCAACGCGATCGGCGAGACGGGCAACTCGACGGAGTTTGCGTTCGTATCGGTCACCGACGAACTGGGTGCCCGAAACCACCCGCACATCGCCTTCATCAACCCTGCCGAGATCGACGACCGGTTCGATTTCGACCGCAACAAGAGTGTGACTGCTACCGACCAGATCATCGCTCGAAACAACGCCACGCACGTGTTTACCGATTTGAACCTGATCACCGTGCCGGCGGCGGCCGACGCGGCGTTGGCGGAAGTGGCGAGCGCGGTGGATGATCTGGCCTGGCTGAACGACCTGGCGGCGGACGGCGCAACGGACGGCTCGGGTGAGACGGGCCACGCGACGGAGTCTGCCGTGGATGAGTTGCTGGCGGCCTATTGGCCGTAGAGGCGGGTATCTCGTTTCCTTTCTTTTCCAACTTCACAGGATTAGACCTTAGCGCGACGTAACCGCGAGCTAGCCACCCCCGGAAGGTATGGCTAAGGAATATCTGGAGGACATCGATATGAAGACTGGACCTACCCGCCGTCACGACCGGCGCCGATCTCTCCGCAAGTCGAGCCCCGCCGGCCGCCGCCGCCGATCGTCGCGGCTGCGTTGGCGAGGTCTGGAGTTGCTGGAAGATCGAAGGCTGTTGTCGATCGGCCCGAATCCTGCCTGCCTGGAGGCAGACGGATTGCTCGACGGCGTCGCGGGCGACTACGCGGTCAGTCCGGCCGACGAGGTGGAGGCCACGCCGACGATCGTCGTCGGAAGCCACCAACTGCTGCCGAATACGCCGGGACAACTGATCCCGATTTCCGTCTCCGGCGGGGATTCGGTCCAGGGGATCAACCTCTTCACCCAAATCGCCGACGGCGCCGGAAGCCAGAATCCCGTCATCGAAAGCCTCGACATCCTCAGCGGTACGATCTTCGCGGGCAACAACTCGGGCGTCATCGACGCGGACGGCGCCGGCGCTGCCGACCTCTTCGCCCGCTGGGAGGGTCTTAGCACGACGACCGCCGCCGGAACGGTCGTTGCCGACGGTTTGGTGGGGGTCTTGAGCATCGACACCACCGGCGTGAATTCCGGCAACTGGGACCTGCTGCTGACCGGCACGGTCAACGGCGACACCGATTTCGCCGGCGTGGCGGCCGACGTCATCAACGGATCGATCGGCGTCACCGGGCCGGAGGACGACGCCTACCTGGCCGTTGAGGACACGGCGCTGTCGGTGATTGCGCCCGGGCTGTTGGCCAACGACGGCGGGGTGGGTCTCGAAGTGATCGGCGTCGACACCACCGGCACGGCCGGGCAGGTCACGGCGTTCGGCGCCGACGGTTCGTTTACCTACATGCCCGCGGCAGGGGCCGTCGGAACGGACACTTTCGCGTACACCGTCGAAGACGAAGACGGCACGCAGGCCACCGCCACGGTGACGATCACCGTCACGCCGAACGTGGCGCCGGTGATCGAGATCGGCACTCACGTACTCGACGCCGACACTCCCGGGCAGGAAATCCAGATCCACGTCAGCGGTGGCAGGGCCGTCCAAGGGCTCGAGTTCTTCCTTCAGGTGGCCGACGGCGGCCCGGAGAACCCCGGCGGCGCAATCGATGGCCCCGTGATCACCAACGCCGACGTCCTCAACGGCACGATCTTCGATGGCAACAATACCGGCGAGGCCGGCGCCGGGAGTATCCTCCCGCAGTTCTGGCAAAGCGGCACCACCACCGAGCAAAACATGGTCGCCGCCGACGGCCTGTTGGCCACGGTGACCATCGACACTAGCGGATTCCTCGAAACCAATCTCGACAATCCGTGGGAACTGAAGCTCATCGGCACAATCATGGGCGACTCGGGCTTCCCGTTCGTACCCACCACGATCGCCAACGGGTTTATCCTCTTGGGCAGCGCGCCGGTAGCCGTCGACGACACGGCCGCCGCAGACGAGGACGGCCCCGCCGTGACGATCGACGTGCTGGCCAACGACAGCGATCCGGACGGCGACCCGATCTCGATAATCGGTTTCGACACGACCAGCGCCATGGGCGCGGCCGTCACCGCCGGCGGCGGTGGATTGGTCTATGATCCGACGGCCTCGGCCACGCTCAACGCGCTCTCGGCCGGCGAGACCGCCGTCGACACGTTCACCTACACGATCGACGACGGACAGGGCGGCACCGACACGGCGACGGTGTCGGTCACCGTGACCGGCGAGAACGACGGCCCGACGGCCGACGACGACGGGGTCGGGACCGATCAGGCCACGGCGGTCGACCTGACCGCCGCGATCCTGGCCAACGATGCCGACCCGGATGCAAACGACGTGCTCGAGGTCGGCGCGATCGACGACACCGGTACAACCGGCACCGTGACGCTCGTGGGCGGCGTGGTAACCTACGATCCGGCCGGCCAGTTCGACCATCTCCAGCAAGGCCAGACGGCCACCGACAGCTTCGGCTACACCGTCAGCGACGGCAACGGCGGGACGGACCAAGCCACCGTCACGGTCACCGTCACCGCCGAACTGGGCCTGACGATCGACGTCGGCGACCACCTGCTACAGCCGAACCGGCCGGGCCAGGTGATCGAGATCCTCGTCGAGGGCGGCAAGCCGGTGCAAGGCGTCGAGTTCTTCCTCCAAGTGGCCGACGGCGGCCCCGAAGCGCCCGGCGGAGCGATCGACGGCCCCGCCATCACCGACGTCGACGTCCTCACCGGCACCATCTTTGCGAACAACAACGACGGCGAAGCAGGGCACGGTTCGATCATCCCGCAGTTCTGGCAGAGCGGGACCGTGACGGATCGCGACTCCGATCCCGACACGGTCGACGCCGAAGGGCTGCTGGCCGTCGTCACCATCGACACCACCGGCTTCTACGTCGACGACGTCAATCACCCGTGGGAATTGAAACTCACCGGCACGCTGATGGGCGATTCGGACTTCCCCTTCGCCGACGTGCCGATCACGATCGCCAACGGCACGATCTCGCTGGTGGCCGACATCGATCCGGTCGGCGGCGACGACACGGCCGCCGCCAACGAAGACGGCCCGGCGGTGATCGTCGACGTGCTGGCCAACGACAGCGACCCCAACGGCGACCCGATCTCCGTCGTCGGCATCGACACGACCGCCACGGCGGGCCAGGTGACCAACAACGGCACCGACGTGACCTACGACCCGAACGGCGCGTTTGAAAGCCTGGCCCAAGGCGCCACGGCGACCGACTCCTTCGGCTATGCGGTCGGCGACGACAACGGCAATTCGGGCACGGGGACCGTGACCGTCACCATCACCGGCCAAAACGACGGGCCCACGGCCGTCGACGACACCAACACCACCGACGAAGATACGCCGCTCTCGGTCAACGGCGTGTTGGACAACGATACCGACGTTGACGCCGGCGACACGAAGACGGTCGTCGAAGTCAACGGCGCGGCCGGCGACGTGGGCAGCCAGTTCACGCTTCCGTCGGGCGCCCTGTTGACGCTCAACGCCGACGGTACGTACCAGTACGACCCCAACGGCCAGTTCGAGTCGCTAGCCGTCGGCGATACGTACGTCGACACGTTTACCTACACCATGGCCGACGGCCTCGGCGCGACGGCGACCGCGTCGGTCGAGATCACGATCACCGGCGCCAACGACGGCCCGACCGCGGTCGACGACGCCGACGCCACCGACGAAGATAACCCGTTGGTCGTCGCGGCCGCCGGGGTTTTGGCCAACGACACCGACCCGGACGTCGGCGACTCGAAGACGGTCACCGAAGTCAACGGCGTCGCCGCGAACGTCGGCACGCAACTCGCGCTCGCCTCCGGCGCGCTCTTGACGGTCGGCGCCGACGGCAACTACCAGTACGACCCCAACGGCCGGTTCGAGGCCTTGGCCGTTGGCGAAACGGCGACCGACACGTTCACCTACACCATGGCCGACGGCGCCGGGGCGGCAGATTCGGCCACGGTGACGATCACCATCCACGGCGGCAACGACGACCCCACTGCGGAAGACGACGCCGACGAGACCGACGAAGACCACGCGGTCAAGATCCCCTTCAGCGTGCTGCTGGCGAACGATTCCGACGTCGACGCCTCCGACATCTTGACCGTCGGCAGCGTGGGCGGCATCGGCACGCTGGGAACGATCACATTGGATACGGCCAACGAAGTCGTAATCTACGATCCGAACGAGCAGTTTGAGCATCTTGACACGGGCGAAACGGAAACGGATGCGTTCACGTACACCGCAGCCGATCCCCATGGCGGTACGGCCACGGCCACGGTGACGATTACCATCAACGGCCTGACCGACGGCTTCGTCGGCGATTTTGGCCCGGGCGACGAAGGATACGGGGAGACGCACCACAGCACCATCAACGACGCGCTTTGCATCATGTTCGATATCGGGTGTGGTCAGGCCGGAAGCGCCAGTGCAGCCCCCTCCCCGGCCGACGCTCCGGTCTACTTGGGCGAAATCCACATCAACGCCGGGACATACGACGAGCAGTTTCCCATTCCAGTAGGTCTGCGCATGGTGCTCGAAGGCGACGTCACCGTTGGCTCCTTCCACGGCGACGGCGAAATGGCCATGGAACGCGGCAATCTGACCACCGGGATCGACGACCTGCCCACGGCCTTCTCCGGCGAGATCAGCGGCGACAACGATCTGACCAAGACCGGTACGGCCATCTTCACGCTCGACGGCGTCAACATCCACACCGGCCAGACCTTGATCGAGGTTGGGGCGGTGGCGCTCGGTGCGTCGAACGTGTTGCCCGACGCCTCGACCGTCGTCATCAGCGACGGGGCTTCGTTGAATCTGGACGGCAATGCGGACGCCATCGGCGGCCTCGGCGGCGAAGGCACCGTGTCGCTGGGCAGCGGCGAACTGACCGTCGGCACCAACGACGATTCGACCGACTTCCCAGGCCTGATCGAAGGCACCGGCTCGTTGGTCAAGGACGGCGAAGGCACTCTGACGCTCGTTGGCGACAATACCTACACGGGCACGACGACCGTGGCCGGCGGCACGTTGGCGGTCAGCGGCTCGCTGGCGGCCGGCGGCGACGTGAGTGTTGCCGACGGCGGAACGCTCGGCGGAACGGGCACGCTCGGCGGCCGAGGCGTGAGCGTTGCCGAGGGTGGATCGGTTGCGCCGGGTCTGAGCCCCGGCACACTGGCCACCGGCGCCGTCGACTTCGTCGCCGGGTCAAGTTTTGACGTCGAACTCAACGGCCCGCTGCCCGGCACCGGCTACGATCAACTCGACGTCACCGGCACGGTCACGCTGACCGACGCCCTGCTGGGCGTCTCCGTCGGCTACGCCCCGGCCCCCGGACAAGCCCACACGATCATCGTCAACGACGGCGCCGACGCGGTCATCGGCACCTTCCTCGACTTGGCCGAAGGCGCCGCCTTCACGGCCGACGGCGTCATCCTGCACGTCACCTACGCCGGCGACACCGGCAACGACGTGGTGTTGACGGTCAACCGGGCCCCGGTCTTGACCGACAGCGACCCGACGCTGGCCGGGATCACCGAAGACGACGTCGACGGCGCCGGCCAATTGGTCTCCGCGATCGTCGACAGCGATCTGACGCATGCGATCACCGACGCCGACGGCGACACCGGCGGCATCGCTCTGATTGGCACGGCGGTCACCTCCGGCAACGGCACCTGGCAATACTCGATCGACGGCGGAGCCAACTGGAACGACGTGGGCGCCGTTTCTGCCAGCCAAGCGATCTTGCTGCGGGCAGACGACCGCCTGCGGTTCGTGCCCGACGGTGAGAACGCCGCCACGGGCTCCGTCGCGTATCGCGCCTGGGACCAAACTGCCGGCGCCGCCGGCGACACGGGCGTCGACACCACGACCAACGGCGGCAGCACCGCGCTGAGCACCGCCAGCGACACGGCCACGATCTCGGTTGCCGCCGTGCCCGACGATCCCACCGCCGACGACGACACCGGCACGACCGACGAAGACAGCACCGTTTCGATCGACGTGCTGACCAACGACGCCGACGTCGACCTCGGCGACACGCTCACGGTAACCGCCACCAATCTGGCCGCCACCACCGGCACGGTGACCATCAATCCCGGCGGCACGGGCGTCACCTACGATCCGAACGGACAATTCGACGCACTGGCCCCCGGCGAAACCGCGGTCGATACGTTCGGTTACACAGTGACCGACGGCACCGGCGGCACGGCCACGGCCACGGTGACGGTAACCGTCACCGGTGAGCAGGATGCGCCGCTTGCCAACGGCGACACGGCCACGACCAACGAAGATACTGCGGTCAACGTCGACGTCCTCAGCAACGACACCGACCCGGAAGGCGACACGCTAACGGTCGTTCACGTCGACGCGGTCAGCGCCAAGGGCGCCACGATCGGCGAAGTCGTCAACGGCACCTATTCCTACGATCCGTCCACTTCGGGCCAGTTGCAGGCCCTCAACCCGGGCGAAGACACAACCGACACGTTCAGCTACACCGTCAGCGACGGTCAAGGGAACGTGAGTCTTGGTACGGTGACGGTCACCGTCACGGGCGAAACGGACGACGCCCCCACGATCATCGTGGGCACGAACTACCTTGCCCCCGACACGGCCGGCCAGGCCGTCGAGTTCTCCGTCTCCGGTGGTCACCTGGTCCAGGGCGTGAATCTCTACGTCCAGATCGCCGCCGGTGCAGCGGCCGACAACCCCGTCATCGAGTCGGTCGATATTATCACCGGCACGATCTTCGAGACCAACAACGTGGGCGTAACCGACGCCGACGGCTCCGGCGCGGCCGACGCCTTCCCGCGGTGGGAAGGCGTGATCACCGTTACCGCTGCCGGCACGGTGGCTGCCCAGGGACTGGTGGGCACCGCGTTGATCGACACCACGGGCGTCGCCTCCGGCACCTGGGACTTGATGCTCACCGGCACCATCGGCGGCGATTCCGACTTTGCCGGGCAGCAGATCCAGGTGACCAACGGCTCGATCGTGATCAACGATCCGCCCACCGCCGTCGACGACGTCGCAGCCGCCGACGAAGACGGCCCCGCAGTCAGTGTGGACGTATTGGC
>CAYYNP010000211.1:0-17850 GCA_964472545.1 uncultured Planctomycetaceae bacterium
CGACGGAGCCAGTCCCCTTTTTCGGGCTCCCGCACACTTTGCAGTTCTCCTGCTTGCGGGTTAGCAAGTATTGCCCCCTCCCCCGGAGCCCCACTATAATGCACCGTTAGCCTCGTGTCGGCTTTGCGAGGGTCGAGACTTTCGGATTCTCGATCTTCCGGTGAAACGGTCGGGCGGAGAAGTGGCGGGTGGTGTCGATTGGGAAGTGACTCGGGGGAAGTTCATTGTAGCGGCATCGTGTAATCCGGAACGTACTTGGTCGGGCAAATCGCCCGTCGGATGCCTGGTGCTCGCGACAGTTGGCGCTTTCTTCAAACGAGTCACCGTGGCCGTGGCAGGTGCCGACTCGTCCATGGGGAAACGGGTATGTACTGCGGCAGAAGACGACGAGCGCTTTACCAGGCTTGGCGAGATGGGAGAGTCGCGAGAGGGGGCCGACCCGCAAACGGTCGATCCCGAAGTGTTTTCGACGCCGGGGCTGCAACCGACCGGAGCGGCGGTATCGGTGGGATGGGACGGAGGTTGGGTCGCGTACTCGTACTCTTCGAGCGACGGCCGTTGGAGAAGCTGCAAGAGCCCGCCTTGTAAGCTGTCGCCTTCCAGAGGCTCCGTGACGGTAGGCCGCCAGGGTGCAGCCGTGCTGCTTGATGTCCTGCGGCCGCGGATCGCTGCCGACGGTTTCGTTTACTCATGGGTTTTACGTCGCGCTAAACGCAGGAGGTTCAGCGATGACCGCACGGGCCGTATTCACTGCCGCAATCACCCTGGCACTCGCCTCTCGCCTGACGGGGGCGGCTCAGGCAGACTCCCTACAGACCGTGGAGGATGGCGCACGGATACAGGCTGCCGTCGAGGCCGACTGGATCGCTGACGATCGGCGTTTCTCGGCCGCAAGCGCGCCGACGCACGGGCCCGTCACGGTCAATGCGCGGGGCGTCTCCACCGTTCAGGACGCCGCCGGAGCCATCGATGGCGTCAAGAACGGCCGGTTCGGATTCCACGTGGCCGTGGGAGAAAACGACCCCTGGTGGCAGGTCGACTTGGGCCGCGACTACCGACTTGACCGCGTGGTGATCTTCAACCGGACGGACGAAGGCCACGCATCGCGCACCCGGAATATCGCCCTGCAAGTAGCGCGCTCCGAACGTCCCGACCGGTTCGCATCGGTCTATCAACACGACGGCACCGTGTTCTACGGTGCGAATGAGAACAAGCCGTTGATCGTCCGGTTCGACGGGAAGGCCGTGGACGGGCGCATCGTACGGCTGCGCGTTTCCGGCGTCTGCCATCTTGCCCTTGATGAAGTGGAGATCTATGCGAGCGACGATCCGACGAAGAACATCGCCCTGGGCAGGCCGGCCGATCAGAAGAGCGTCAGCCGCCACTCGGCTCCCGGCACGAGTGGGCACCCGACGCCGAGTTGGGTCCCGGCCGGAGGCGGCTTCCGGCTGGCTCATACACGAGACGTCGTTCGTCGGGCACGCGACCTGGCGGCGCGGCTCCGATCGGAGAACGCCTCCGGCCGGATCGGCCCCCTGGTTGAGGATCTCGGTAAGCTCGAGCGTCGGTTAGCGGAGCTAGAGGCCCGTCCGGCGGTACCCGAATCGATCCGCAAGGAGATCTACTTCCGGGCTCGACGCCTATCGCGCAAGATCGCCTTTTCGAATCCGCTGTTCGATTTCGACAAGCTGTTGTTCGTCAAGCGGCATCGGGGTAGCCTTCCCCACATATGCGATCAGTACTACGGCTTCACGGCAGTACCGGGCGGAGGGCTGTTCGTGCTGTCGGAGCCGTTCGGTGACCGTCCGAAGCTGGCCAATCTGCTGCAAGAGTCGGAAGTCGAAAACGGACGTCTCGCGGGTCGGAGACTTGTCCCCGGCGCGTTCCTCTCCCCGGAAGTCTCCTATGACGGCGAGACGGTCCTCTTCGCCTACAGTGCGAACCGCGAGACGATGCAGTCGTGGGATGAAGTATGGCCTCCGTCGAAGGGCCGCAGGAAATGGACCGCTGAGAACTGCTATCACGTCTTCAAGGTCAACGCCGACGGCAGCGGGCTCGTGCAATTGACCGACGGCCCCTGGGACGACTTCGATCCGTGTTTTCTGCCCAACGGCCGGATCGCATTGATCTCGGAACGCCGCGGCGGATACGTGCGCTGCGGCATTCGGGCATGCCGAAGCTTCAACCTGTGTTCCATGAAACCCGACGGAAGCGACCTGACGCCGCTGAGCTACTTCGACACCAACGAGTGGCATCCGAGCGTGAACCACGAGGGGATGATCGTCTTCACGCGATGGGATTACGTCGATCGCAACACGCAGATGGCCCACCATCTTTGGACCTGCACGCCCGACGGCCGGGACGCGCGGGCACCGCACGGCAACTACCCGGTGCGGCGAGGCGGCCGGCCGTGGGCCGAGTTGAGCATTCGAGCGATTCCCGGCTCGCACCGATACGTGGCCACGGCGGCCCCACACCATGGGTACGCCTTCGGTTCGTTGGTGCTGATCGATCTTCGCAACGTGGACGACGACGCCAACTCCCAGATCACCCGGCTCACGCCCGAGGTGCCGTTCCCGGAAGCCGAGGGCCCGATTCGTGAAAACGAGGTGTATGGAACACCCTGGCCGTTGAGCGAGGACGACTACTTGTGCGTCTACGATCCGCAAGCGGAGAACCACGGCATCTACTGGATCGATCGCTACGGCAACAGGGAGTTGATCTACCGCGACCGCTCGACTTCGTGCCTCAGCCCGATTCCGCTTCGCGCTGGCCCAATGCCGCCGGTGATTCCCGAATCGCGGCAAGAGTTTGCCGTCTCCGGGAAAGGTGCGGCCGGAGATCGCCCGGCGACCATCGCGCTGATGGACGTGTACGACGGAGATTTCCAGTGGCCGGAGGAGACCAGGATCACGCACTTGCGCGTGCTTCAGTTGCTGCCGAAGTCGACTGCCTCGCGGAACACGCCACGAATCGGCATCGCCGAACAGACCAACGCCCGGGCCGTGCTGGGCACCGTCCCCGTTCAGAGCGACGGCAGCGCCTACTTCGAGGCTCCGCCCGGCAAGCTGATCTACTTTCAGGCGCTCGATGAGCGGGGCATGGCAGTGCAGTCGATGCGCAGCGGAACTTACGTCCATCCGGGTGAGCACCTAACGTGCTTAGGCTGCCACGAGCCGAAGCACCGCTCGCCGAGCACGCATGCGGGACTCCCCCTGGCCCTGCGGCGCCCGCCTTCAAAACTCGAGCCCGACGTGGAAGGTTCGAACCCGTTTAGCTACGTTCGCCTGGTGCAGCCGGTCTTGGATCGCCATTGTGTGGCGTGTCACCGCGAGAAGCGGGCACTCGACCTGTCCGGCGAGATCCAGTATCGCCCCTGCCCACGAGACACGCACAAGCAGTGCTGTTACACCCGGTCGTACAACAACCTGGCGGCGGATTACGGCTTCTGCTTTCACGCCCACAGCGACACGACCATTGCCAACGTCGACGTACCCCAACGCGCAGCCAGCCGAACGATCCCCGGCAAGTTCGGCGCCCGGGCGGCCAAGCTGCTGGAATACCTCGACGAGCGACACTACGCCGTGAAGCTACGCGACGAAGACTACCACCGCGTCGTCTTGTGGCTCGACTGCAACTCCGAGTTCCTTGGTGCCTACGAGCAGCCCGAAGCGCAGGCCCACGGCGAAGTCGTCCGGCCGGCCCTGGAGTGACTTGCCGCTGCGGCGAGTTTGCCGGGGCCCGCTTCCAGCACGCCCAGCGCCGCTGCGGCCTGTGCGAACTTGCCCTGCTCGAGAAACGGCTGGAAGCCCTTCATCATCCGGCCAACCGGCTGTCACTCTTCCGCGTGCCGATAGAAACGCGCCGTCTTCTCCTGCAACGACTGCGGCGGTTTCGCCGGATTGTCTTGGGCACGCAACGAGGCTCCGGCGATCAACGGGAATGCGAGAGCCAGGATCGTTGACATCCACGTGGTTCTGCCGAAAAGCGGGATGTCCTTCTGCTCAGCCGAAGTACCACCACTATCGCCGCATAGCTCGCGGCCGAGACGATTCGCCAAGCCTCTCCCGCATGGCTCCTTCAATCGCAACCCTATGCCGGTTCATCCGGCCCTTTCTCTGACTCCGTTTCCCCCCCTCCCTCGCCTTCGTTCTCACTCTTGTCTTGTCTTTCCTTCTCTTCGTACCATTTGTCCAACTTGCACCCGCCTTCCTTGAATCCAGTCTCCCTGCAGTCGCAACCCCGACAGTGCTCGTTGTACTCCGCCCAGCTTACTGCTTGCTTGCTAAACCACGGTAATAGGTAGTGATACCAATAGAATTGTCCGTAGATGTCCCATCCGACATTAAGTCGATAATCGTACTCGGCTTCCTTCTCGTCTGCCATCACTTTCGCAAAGTCCTCGCTGAATCTCTCCGCCACCTGCAAGGGATTAGGGACACTCTCGTTGGTACTTCCTAATTCTGTGTCCGGGCTTCGTCGTTTGCTCACCCGACGAACTTCCAGACAGAAGGAACTGAACGCCTCGATCTGATACGGGTACGGATTGAGGAGCATCGTGTCGGAGAGAATAATCACAAAGCAAGTTGGTGTTCCCCGGTAGAACCTAATCGATTTCTCGACGTCAAGCCCAAAACCCTCCAAGAGTCCTATCATATTCTCAATCTCTCCCCTGATTTGCCCTCCCCCCCGTCTTTCTTGGCTTTCACGAAAGCGCGAATAGCAAGGATGAGTGAGCATGAATTTCGTCTCGAGATTCGAGCTGATTCTTCTCGCGACAATCTCGGCAATCTTCGTGACATTTGACTTGAGGCCAAGGAGTGACGATCCCACGACTATCAATTTGTTGTCAGATATAAACCGGTTCACAAACCTATCCCCGTCCTCGCCTTGAGTTCTCATGTTGCCGGAGAATAAGAGCGCTTTGGGGCGATTCTCATATGCGGTCACGATCCCGACCTTTTGTGAAGCCGCAAAGAGACCTGTCATATCCGAAATCAGATCGCGAGTGCCGTCTTGACCTTCAGTGATGCCGGTAACGAGCTTTGTGAAGGCATCGTCGGATTTCTGGTAATACCGGTAGGTCACAAATATGGATACACCGCCGAGAACAAGTGACAGGATCCCAAGGATGATCGTGAGAGGGTCTAGCATGGTCTCCTCCTTCGGTCTTGTTGGAGCCGTTCAACGCCTTGTACGAACCGGATAATGTAGCAGACGGTAACAGGCATAATGGTACGTTCTCCCGAAACTGAGTGGATGGTGGGAAAGAACATGACCTCCCCTCAGGACGGCGCTCCTCCGTCGGAGGCCCCTATCTGCTATTGATCATAGGGGCCACGGCAACGCCCGTCAACCAGCGTCACGGAGTGGTGTGAAACCCTCAATTATTTCGGGGGGTGCCAGCGGACGTGGGTACTGCGCGAGAAACCCCCAGGATGAACTCACAGCAAGGACATCGGTGGCTTTCGCAGCGTGCAGGGGCACACACTTCATTCGTTTGTGCGAGAAGCGCTTCGCAGAAACCGATAAAACACGTCCTTCTTCCCGCCCCGATCGATCGCGTCGTGGACGTAGAACATGATGTACTCCCCTTTATTCTCGGTGGGCAGGAACTTGTAGGAGAATCCCTTCGCGTAGAGCTTGGCCTGGCGATGGTCCAGATTGGAAAGCGGGACGGCAATCGCCCCGTCGCGGTCTTTCCCTCGGCCGTACGTCATCCACATCAGGTAGGCCTCGTCGTCGAATTCGAACACGAATGGGATCATATCGAGGAACTGTCTCGGCCGATCGTCCGTGAGCAGGTGTTGCTTGCCGTTCCAGGTAAAGCCGTCATCCGAGACCATATAGTAGATATCCGTGGTCTTGTTCGCGTAGAAGATCCCGGCCTTCTTATCGAACCGCGTCCAGGCGAGAAAGTACCCGCCGTCGTCGAGTTGATACAGAAACGGAAAGTCGTCGTTCAAGGGGTGATCGGTGATCTTGGCCGGCTTCGACCAAGTTTGCCCTTGGTCCTTCGAGACCATCTGATACAGCTCGTGGTTGCCCGTGCGGTTGGAGGAAAACACCATCATGAAGCGGCCCCGGTCGTCGACGAACGTGTTTCCGGCCCAATTGCACGAGGCGTGGTCGGTGAGGTTCCTGGGCTGAGACCAGGTCCTGGTGTCTTTGGAATGCATGTAGTAGATATTGCGAATCCAATCGATCTCCTTACTCCGCCAAAAGAACATGTGGAACGTTCCGTCGGCCGTTTGAAACAGATTGGGGCCCATGTCTTTGTGCGGACCGTCGACGATCGGATAGGCCTCGCTCCAGGCGACGGCGTCGTCGGACGTCTTCATGAAGATCCCCACCACGTCGTGACGCGCGGAGATAAACGCCGCGTAGTACTTTCCGTCCTGGGCCAGCACGACGCTAGGGTCCTCGTCGTTCTCGGGACTGAACGTCAATTGCCGCTCCTCGCCCGAGCGGGCAGTAGAACCGGCCCGAGGGCTCGACGGGCCCTCGCTCTCACCCGCCGCCGCTACGCACACTAAGCAGCCAGTGGCGATCAAGAACGCGGCAAATCGGATCAATTCGCTCACGAGAGTTCTCCTTCTTGCGTGGATTGCCGGACGCTCACGGAAGCCGGCGTGCGTCGCCCCGTTGGCTGAGCTTACCAATCACGCCATCTGTCTGCCAGGTCTTGGTAGTGGCCAAGTCCACATGCATGCACAACGGCCTCGAACTCCTCGCAGATATCTTCGCGTTCCACGGTCTCAATAAAGTCGAGTTTGGCATCAATCGCGTTGAACGACTCGATGCTGCATTGCAGGACAGCCATGCGTTCGTCTTCGTTGGCCGAAGGGCCGAGCCCCAACAGGTCGCGAACCGTATCCTTCATGATCTTGCGTGACGCGCGAACGGCCTTGGCGGGTGGATAGTCCTTCCAGCGGTCGAAGAACTGATGATCGGATAGATCGTCGAGTGAGACCTGAAGAAGATACTGTCGCCGCTGCTGCCTTGCCTCTTTGCGTCGTCTGCTGTCTGCTGCATCCTTCGCCTGATCCTCCGCGAGAACGGCGTCGCGTTCGTGGTCCCATCGCCATTGGGCAAGCGGCTGAATCGCCAGGGACGACCAATCGCCAAAGCTGCCACTTCGGATTCCCCTCTCCTCGGAGGTAGGCTGAATTTGGCCGATAAGAATGAACTCGTCCGGGACCGAATCGGAAACCCAGAGGACCTCGCGGTTCCCTGGCCATGAGTGATGGGTCAAACGCAGGATGGGGCGCAAGGCCGGTTCATCTGCGCTGGGGATCTCCGTGCCAATCCACGCGGAGCAGG
Source organism: uncultured Planctomycetaceae bacterium (assembly GCA_964472545.1). Taxonomy (GTDB): domain Bacteria; phylum Planctomycetota; class Planctomycetia; order Pirellulales; family Thermoguttaceae; genus CAYYNP01. The sequence continues at coordinate 7,324 of CAYYNP010000211.1, forward strand.
CCACCAAGACACAAGCGGACTTCCATTGCTTCGCGGGTTCGCTGTCGGCGTCTAGAATTACTCGGCATACGAAATAGCGACCGTCATCGAGCGGGACGGCAAACGCGTCACCTGCTGCTGGGAGTTGGACTTTCTTCCTGCGCGGCATCTCTCTGCTCCGCTCACGACAGTCATTTGTCGGCAGAACGGAACGCCACGGCCCCCAAGCGTTTCGCTGCATGCCGTTACTGAGGCTCCCTGTTGTGCCAATCGCTACAGCGGGACCAACCCTTCACCGGTTACACGCCCCAAGAGCAGGAAGTCGCCGCTATCGAAGCCCACCGCGACGCCCACCGATCCTACGGCCTCATATACCACGGACGCGCCGATGCCGTGCAGCAGATCGCGCACGGCAAGGGCACCGTAGGCCAAACACAAAGGGTACTCCGCGTCGTTGCCGAGACCACCTTCACGATACGCGACGCGGTAGATCGCAGCAAGCATCTCCGACGCCGCATAGCGATCTTCCGGCCACCAGTCAGGCCCCACCGCCCAGTCGTTGTCGTGGGGATCGGCGAGGAACCGCGTTGAGCCGCAAACGTAAATGTCCGCAACGGGCGCGCGGTTGTAGACCGGATTAAACAACCCGAACCACAGGCCTTGGAGATCTCCCCCGGGAGGCTCACGGCGAAAGGGTCTCTCGATCCATGCCAACAGGGGAGCAAGATCCTCAAACGGGAGCTGACGAAGCTCCGCCCAGTCGGGATGCGCAACAGCGGCCGAGCACTTATCAATCAGCCGCCGCATCGATTCGTCGATCGGTCTGCCGGACGCTACTTCCGCGGCAGCCCAACCGTGTGCCTCCGCCAGATCGATGCTCATCTTCTCCTCACTGCGTACCACCCGAGGCGCGGCCGGAGCAGGTTCGCGTCACCGGCCCAGATTCCAATCGATCGTCGGTGGCCGCTACACCTCCGCGTTCGCCTTATCGCCCGGCAGTGGCGCGTCGTAGATGCCGTCGGGGCCTTCGTGAATGGGGGCCGGGGTGTCGGTGGTCATGTTGTCGATGTCTTTGACGTACTCGAACTTCGAGGCCAGCGCCTGTTCCCAGGTGATGAACGCGCCGGTGTGCGTGGCCATGCGGCCCATCAACGCCACCACGTCGGCCTCGGCGGCCCGCTTGGCTTCGTTGTGGGGCGTGTCGTTGCGGACGGCGTCCAGCAGGAGTTGCCATTCTTCGTTGTAGGGGTTGCGTTCCGGCTGGCGGTGCTCCCAGGTCACCTCCTCTTTGACCATGTTCTGACCCTTGTAGATCCGCGGCCGCGGGGCGGAGAGGCTGTCCATAATCACGGCCGAGCCCTGCGAGCCGTGGGCGAAGTCGGAGTAGATGTTCCAGCAGCCGCTCATGTGCCGGGAAAAGGCGAACAGCTTGGCGCCGTCGGCGAAAGTGTATTCGACCGTGTAGTGGTCGAAGAGGTTGCCGGCCGCCGGATAGCAGCGTCCGCCCATGCCTTGGGCCGAGACGGGCCACTCGCCTTTGGCCCAACAGGCGACGTCGATGTTGTGGCAATGCCAGTCGATGAAGAAGCTGCCGGCCACCCAGTTGAAACTGTTGGGATGCTGGAGTTGGAAGAGCAGTTCGTTGCTGTCTGCCGGGCGCTTCGGGCAATGCACCGGCCCGTGTACGCGGTAGATCCGCAGCATGTTCACGTCGCCGATGGCGCCGTCGTGGATCCGCTTGATGACTTCCTGCCGGGCGGTGGAATGCCGCCACATGAAGCCGCAGCCGACCTTGAGGTTCTTCTCTTCCGACTCTTCGGCCGCCTTCAACAACCGATGGGCGGCCGGGGAGTCGACGGCGAACGACTTTTCCATGAAGACGTTGATGCCCTTGCTCACGGCGTACTCGAAGTGCAGTGGGCGGAAGGCGGCGTGGGTGGTCAGCAGCACAACGTCGCCCGGATCGAGGCTGTCGATGGCGCTGATGTAGGCGTCGAAGCCGAGGAACTGCCGTTCCGCGGGCACGTCGATCCGATCGCCGAATCCGGCGACCAGCCGCTTGTGGCTGCCTTGCAGGCGATGCTCGAACACGTCGGCCATGGCGTGCAGCTTGACCGGCCCGCCGGTCGCCGCCATGGCGTTGCCCACCGCTCCGGTGCCGCGGCCGCCGCAGCCGACCAGGGCCAGCTTGATCGTCGAGTCTTCCGCGGCGTGAACCGGCTGCAACGCCATGCCGGCCAGCGCCGAAGCAGCCGCCGTACGGCCGGAGGTTTTGAGGAATTCGCGACGCGACTTTGCGTTGGCGGACGGCTTGGGATCGGTGGTACTCATGGGAAACTCCTCCGGACGTGGGACGTGTTGGGGCGAGGTTTGGGGCTGGAATAGGCGCGGGCCGTTGACCATGGAATGATTGTATCAAATCGGCGCGTGCGGTGCATCGGCATTCGGCCAGGCGGTTCCGTTGACATTGCCGACACACCCGGCTAGCCTCGTGTTGGGCAGATTTGCCACGAAGAGGATGCACAAAGAAGGGAATCCGCTCGATGACACGACATCTCGCCCAACGCGCTACGATCCTCCTGCTGACGACGTTCGCCTGGACCACTACCGCCGCTGCCGGCGAGAACTTGTTGGCCAACGGCGACTTTGAACGCGGCCTGGCCGGGTGGGGCGATCTCTGGACGCGCACGCCCGGCGGCCGGGTCTCGCTCGACCAGAAGGAAGTCCACGGCGGGCAACAGGCCGTGAAGATCGAACATGCGGGCACCGAGGATTGGAGCTACCAGCAGGCAGCGCCGCTCGAGGTCGAGCCGGGGGAGATCTTCGGCCTCTCCGGTTGGGTTCGCGTTGAGGGCGAGGGCCGGGCGACGCTGTGCGTCACGCTCCGCGACGCGGGGGGCGAGGTGATCGATTGGGCCTATGCCGGACGGTCGGCCAATGCCGCACCAAATTGGCGTGAACTCCGCTGCCGCTTCGTGATCCCGCCCGGCGGGGCCACGATCCATCCTCGCTGGATCGGCCATGGGCCGGCGACCGTGTGGGTCGACGACGTTGCCTTGCGTCGCGGCGGTTCCGTGGACCAACTCCGCCGCGCGGACCTTCCGGCGGAGTTGAAGGTGGAGACCGAGCAGCTTCAAGTAACGTTGCGCACCGCCGACGGGACGGTCTCGGTCACCGATCGGCGCTCCGGCAAGACGTGGTCGCAGCGGGCGCGAGCCCGCCTAAACGTGCTCGACGCCGAGCGTACCGCCGAGGGTTTTGGGCTCCGCCTGCTGGAACCGGCCGGCGCCTTGCCGATCGAGGTGACAGTGCATCTGGATCCGGCGGTGCCGGAAATCACCTTCGAGCTTCGTGCCGACGGCGAGATGGCTCGGCACCTGGCCTACCCGGCTCCGTTTGTCACCGACGCGGGGACTTTCTTAGTGATGCCGGTCAACGAGGGCATTTCGTATCCGGTCGACGATGGAACGCTCGAGCCGATGTACTATCACCTCTACGGCGGCCACGGCCTCTGTATGGGCTTCTGGGGCGTCAGCGACGGCGAGGCGGCGGTGATGGCGATCGTGGAAACGCCCGACGATGCGGCCGTACGGGTGCCGCGCGTCGACGGCCGGCTCTGTCTGGCGCCGGAGTGGGTTCCGCAGAAGGGGCACTTCGGTCCCGCGCGGCGGATTCGCTACGTCTTCTTCGACCGCGGCGGTTACGTGGCCATGTGCAAGCGGTATCGCAAGCGCGCCCGGCGGATTGGGCTGCTGAAGACGCTGAGCGAGAAGCGCGCAGCCAATCCGAACGTCGATCGGCTCGTCGGAGCGGTGAACGTCTGGTGTTGGGACCGCGACCCGGTGGCGGTTTGCAGAGAGCTGCGGTCGGCCGGCATCGAGCGGATCTTGTGGAGCCACCGTAGCGATCCGGAGGCAATCCATCGCCTCAATGCAATGGGCATCCTCACCAGCCGCTACGATATCTACCAGGACGTGATGAACCCGGCCAACTTCGACAAGCTCCACGGCGTCCATCCCGACTGGACCACGGCGGCCTGGCCAAACGATCTGATGATCGCCGAAGACGGGCAGTGGCAGCGGGGGTGGCGGGTGCGGGGCAAAGATGGACAGTGGTATCCTTGCGGCGTGCTGTGCGATCGCCAGGCCGTCCAGTACGCCCGGCGGAGGATCCCCGCGGAGTTGAAAAAGCACTCGTACGGCTGCCGGTTTATCGACACCACGACCGCCGCCCCCTGGCGCGAATGTTACCACGACGACCACCCGATGACGCGCAGCGAGAGCCGCCATTGGAAGATGCAGCTCCTGCGGCTCGTCAGCGGAGAACGCGGCCTGGTCACCGGCAGCGAGACGGGCCACGATGCGGCCGTGCCGTACGTTCACTACTTTGAGGGCATGCTCAGCCTGGGGCCGTATCGCGTGCCGGAGGCCGGGCGGCGTATGATCGAGCCTTGGCACGAGGTGCCGCCGCGGGTGGCGAAGTTTCAGACCGGCCATTACTATCGGCTGCCGCTGTGGGAGTTGGTGTATCACGATTGCGTGGTCGCCCAGTGGTACTGGGGCGACTACAACAACAAGCTCCCGTCGCTTTGGGACCGCCGCGACTTGTTCAACGCGCTCTACGCCACGCCGCCGATGTTCATGTTCAATCGGCAAATCTGGCAGAAACATCACGATCGCTTTGCCCAGAGCTATCGCAACGTCGCTCCGGTCGTGCGAGCGGCCGGCTATCGCGAGATGCTCTCGCACGGCTGGTTGACCGAGGACCACGCGGTGCAGCAGACGGAGTTTGCCGGCGGGGTGCGCGTGACCGTGAACTTCGGCCCGACGCCGCACACGTTGGCCGACGGAACCACGCTCGGCTCGCTCGAGCAGCGGGTGACGGGAATCTCGGTTCCGTAGCGATGGGTGGGCGCCTACACGCGAACACAACCAACCTGGGACGCCGCTGCGCCTGCCCTGGCTACCCTTCTGACGTATCCAACTCGACGCTCTACCCGCCGTACGGATCGACGCGCTCCGCCCAAGGATACGACCGCTTGGCCAGCCGCAGGTCGATGAACTTGGAGATGAAATGTTCGAGGTTCAGGTTCGCCTTGAAGAGGTTCGTGCCTTGCAGATTCGTGTCGAACTCGCCGTAGAACAAGTCCGTCTTGGTGGCGCGCTGTGCCTCGGGCGGATCGGGATGGAACGTTTTGAGGATGCGGTGCAGGTTCTTCGTCTCCCGCAACGACTTGGGCGACTTCTTACCGACCAGCAGCAAGAAAGATGCCTCGCGGCGGAAATCGAGCGCCACCGGACCGCGGAAATCGATCGTGTCGGGCTCTTTGAACGCGCGGCGCAACTGCGGATCGTAGACCAGCGTGACCAGCGGCCGCCCGCCGGTCACGTTGCGCAGCGGCAAGCCGGGCGTGACCTCCGGGGAGATCGCCACCACGGCCTTGACGTCCTGGCCCTGCTTCTTGTTGCCCACCGGCGCACGCAACCAGTCCATGTAGCTCCAGGTCAACGCCACCGACGCCCCCATTTCCGCCCCCACCAGACACGTCTTCTCAATGTTCAACTCGCCGGCGTTGTTCTTCTCGATCAAGAACGCCCGAATCCGCTCCATGTCGGCGGTGACCATCAATCCGAAGTCGCGCATGGCGAAGTTGGCCGGGTTCAGCGGCGCGGCTGCACCTCGCTGCGTAGTACTGTCGCCGTGTCCGCGAAGGTCGGGCACCAGGACCGCGTGGCCGTCTTTCTGCAGCAGCGGGGCCAGCTTGGCGTAGTCCTTCTGGCTGCCCTTCAGGCCGTGCAGCAGGATCACGGGCACCGAGTCCTTTCCCTTGCTGCCGGGGTAGTACGTCACGGCCAACTGCACGCCGTCGACGGTCACCAGATCGAGCGGTTGCGGGGTCAGGTCCGGCTCGTCGGGGTCGGCGGCGGCCGGCTCGGCGCTAAGAGCGGGCGCCGCTGCGATGACGGCCGCAAACATCACCAAGCTCGCCAAGACCCCCGAAATTGCGCGGCAATGGGGGCTCCGCTCACGGCGCCGATTCAACCCGGAGTATGTTCGACAAGACATGGCACTTCGTCCTCAGTCATAAAGGTTTGCGACGGCGGCAGATACCTCAACTTTACGCTACGCCCTATGGTAGATACGTAGCCACGGCCAGTCAATGTTCATGTTTTAAGTTCGGTCATGCACCCGTTAGGGTGGGGTTACTCCCTCCGTAGAGTGCGGAGTCGTACCGAACCGAGATATGATGCCTGGCGTACCGCGGCTTCACACTCGCGTGCGTGAATTGGCCGCTCTGAGCGGAACGCACTGCCGAGGATCGTCGTCGGTTGCGGAGAAACGCGACCGAAACGCCTTTTCTACTTCAGCGCCCGGGCGTCCATGGCGTAGTCGGCGTGGGGCTCGTGGGCGTAGAAGTGGCGGCCGATCTGGCCGGCCAGAACTTGCACGTACTCGCGCAGGAAGAACGCCTCCCGACGCTCGTCGGTGGGAATGCCGACGTTGGGCGGGTAGAGCGACTGCGGCAGTTCCTTGGTAAACAGGGGCAGATCGGGCTTGGCGCAGTCGTAGACGTTCAGCGCCACGTTGGCTCTGCCCTGATACATCGATTGGCTTTTGAAGTGACTGAAGTCGAGCAGATCGATCGCCAACACGGTGTCGGCCCCCACCTGGCGGCCCAGTTGGGCGAAGTCGGCCGGATCGGCCAGTTCGGTGGGGCCGCCGTTCTTGTCGAGCCAGTCGTCCAGTTTGCGGTGGGAGATCACCTCGATCTTGCGACCGTTGAGCTGCAACAGCCGAGCGACTTCCCGGGCAAGTTCGCGATCGACGGAGCAGACCCGATAGTTCAATTCGACCCTCGGGCGGCAAACCACGGCCACTTTCTTGCCCTTGAGGCCCTCGAACTCCGGATCGACGTTCATCCCCCGCAATACGTATAGCGGATACAAGAGCATCGTCCTGCAGCCGGCGGCGGCCAGGACGGTGACCGCCAAGAGCGTGACGGCGGTGAGCATTTTCGGACGTAGAGAAGGACGATCCATCGTGCTTCCTCGTATTTCGGTCATTGTAGGCCCCTTCAGTGGTTCAGTATCCGCCAGCCCCAGTCCAGCATCGTGACCACGGCCACCACGAGCAACGCCCGCGCCACCGCCGAGGCGTTGGGTTTCCATCCCAGCCATCGCCGCGAAAGGCAGCAGGCCAGCAGCCACGGCGCCGCGACGATCGCCGCCGTGCCCAGCAACACCCCGCCGGCGTTCGCCCGCACGGCGTCGCCGAGTTGTCCCCGCACCAGGCATGCCCAGGCGGTCGTCATCCCGCAGGACGGGCAACGCCGCCCAAACGCGACGCGAAAGCTGCACGGCGGCATCCCCAGTTGTTGATGCGTCCCGCAGCCTTCTTCTGCCGGGTGCAGCCAAATCGCCACGGCCACCATGCCCGACAACACCACCCCCAGCACCCCCGCAAGCAACCGCTCGCGAGGCAACATTGCCGCCGGTAATGTGTCGGTTTCGGCCACGCCAATCCGGTGAAGAGGGGGCGAAGAGTAATGGAAAGTCGAGGGCGATGCAAGGGGGATTTCCCCACCGCGAGCCGACATGTGGCAGAGGGCGCCGCGCCACCAGAACTAGAAATTGTAGTCGTAACGCACGAAGACCCAATGTCGGCCTTCGTCACGTGCGACCAGGTAACGATCACTTTCGTCACCCGTTAGTAGCCTCTTGGAGGCGAAGAAGTCCGCGTTGTGGCCTGGCCTTGGCCACCATGCCGCGGGGGTGTGTTCGATCACGAAAGATGTCCCCAACTGCTGAGCGTCACTGCGCGAGACGGACTGCAGTTCCAGGTGGGCTGTCAAGAACTCCATTAGACTCGCCCCGTCCTGCATCCGACAGACCACCACGCTTTCAGTACTACCGGGTTGACCGTACACCAGGTAGACCTCGAAGGCGCTCGTATCGATCCCCTGTTCGTCCATGGCCGATCGAAGCTCACGGATCGGACGTGGCCAGTCGCTCTCGTCCGCGAGCGGGCCGCGGGGCGTTGTGTCTTCCCAATTCCACGCCCGCGAGAACATGATGAACCCGATCACAGGGTAGATCACAAGCGTTGCCATCACCGCCGTGCATCCGACCTTGAACCAAGTCGGATTGGATTTCGGATCGTCCATGGCCGGCTCCGTTCTTGTGCTGGGACAAGCTCTGTGACTGCCCTGCGTCTCATGCCATGCGATGCGACCGCACTTCGAGCCCCTCCGGCAACGGCACAGGCGACGTGATCAGAATCGTCGAGGACGACGCCATCGACAGCGCACGGCAAACCGCGTCGATGCCTTCCGGGTCCAAATCGGCCAGCGGTTCGTCGAGCAACAGGACGTCGGCACCGGTAGCAAAGGCCCGGGCTAAGGCCACGCGACGCCGCTCGCCGCCGGAGAGGTGGGCGCAATGGCGGTTGTGCAAATGGTCGACGCCCAAGGTGCCCAGCCACTGACGGGCGGTGGCGGTTCGCTCTCGCCGCGGGACGTTGCGGGCGGCCAGGCCGTAGGCGGCGTTGAACAATACGGAGCCGCGAAACAACACCGGGGCCTGATGCACGAAGACCCGGCGGCGCGGCGGCACGTCGACGCGGCACTCGCCGGTGATGTCCGCTGCCAGGCCGGCGACGACGCGCAGCAGTGTCGTCTTGCCGCTGCCGTTGGCGCCGATCACGGCCACCCGATCGCCGTGGGCGACGTCCAACTCCGGCACGTGGCAGATCGTCTTGCCGGCCTTTTCGACTTTGAGGTTGCGGATGCGAAGCATCGACGTTACGTGTCCTTCTCCTCGCGGCCCAGCCAGGCGATCGCCACAGTGACGACCACCGCCATCAACAGCAGAATCAAACTCATCGCCACGCCTCGGGCGAACTCGCCCTTGGCCGTCTCCAACGCGGTGGCCGTGGTCAGCGTGCGGGTACGGAACTTGATGTTGCCGCCGACCATCATGGCGATGCCCAACTCGGTAAAACACCGTGCGAACGCCGTCAGCAACGCCAGCGCAATTCCCAACCGGGCTTCGGAGAGATACGTCCGCCAACGCCGCAACGGGCTGGCACCGAGCGTGAGTGCGGTTTCCGGCACGCGCGGGTCGAGGCCGCGGATCGCCCCGTGCGTCCAGGTGACGATGATCGGCAGCGCCAGGCAGAACTCACCCAGGACAATGCCCCATTGCGTGTAGAGCAGATCGAGTCCTCCCAGCGGGCCTCGCCGCGAGAGCATGGCGTAGCAGAGCAGCCCGATCAACACGGTCGGCACGCCCATGCCGGCCCGGAATAGTACAACCAACAGCGAACGGCCCACGAACCGCTTCCGCGCCAGCAGCGAGCCGACCACGACGCCCAGGACGCCGGCGATGCCGACCGCCACCACCGAGATCCACAGGCTCCGCCAGGCCGCGTCGATCACCAACGGATCGCACGCGACGAGCAAGCGAATCGCTTCGGTCAAACCATTTAGAAGAAGCTCCATCGGACGTCTATCTTAGTTGTCTTCGTCTAGTCGCGTGGGATAGAAGAGTTGCTTCCCGGCAAGCCGATAGTCGGCTATCATGCGTTGCGCTTCGTCGGAAATCAGGAAGTCGGCCAAGGCGTTGGCGGCCTTCGAGTTGATCTTCTCGTGTTTCGCCGGATCGACGACGATGGCGGCATAGGGGTTGCGCAGGTTCTCGGCGGGCGCCGCCAGCGGGACCATCGCGATCTTCTCGCTGAATTTCAGATACGTGCCCATGTCGGCCAGCGTGTAGCCCTGCTTTTCGTCGGCGATCACCAGCGTGGGCCCCATGCCCTGGCCGCTCTCGAGATAGCCGCCCCAATCGGGCCGTCCGCCGGCTTGTTGCCAAAGGCTCACCTCGCGCTTGTGCGTGCCGCTGTCGTCGCCGCGCGAAACGAAACAGCCGCCATTTGCGGCAATCCGTGTGAGCGCTTCGATCGGGTCGACGTCTCGGATCCCCGCCGGATCGTCTTCCGGCCCCAGCAGCACGAAGTCGTTGACCATGAATTCTTCATGACGGACGCCGTGCTTCGCCTCCATGAACGCCTCCTCCGCCTTTCGGGCGTGGACCAATACCACGTCGGCGTTGCCCTCCTCGCCGAGCTTCAACGCCGCTCCCGTCCCCACGGCCACCACGTCGACCCGGCAGCCGTAGGCCTTCTCGAAGACCGGCAACAACTCGTCAAGCAGTCCGGAGTCGCGAGTGCTGGTGGTCGTAGCCAGGCGCAGGACCTCCGCCGCGTCTTCGGCCTCTTCAGAACAGCCCGACAGCAGCATCAGGCCGATGCACGCAAGGGCCGAGGGAAGGCCGCAGACTATTCGCACCGTCGACCGCACTTCTTCACTTGACATTCGCCAACCGTCTTTCATCCAGAGATTCCCTATTCGAGCGGTCGCGGCGACACGGCGCCGAACCCGCTATTGTCCCAGGAAGCGTCGTCGTCGGCAATCCTCCGGCCCGTCAATCCAGGAAGACTGCAAAGTGTGCGGGAGCCCGAAAAAGGGGACTGGCTCCGTCGACGATCGAT
>CAYYNP010000212.1:0-17637 GCA_964472545.1 uncultured Planctomycetaceae bacterium
CGAATTTGTGGTGCATGTGGTATTCGGTGCGGTCGACTCGGACGGGCACGCCCTGCCGCTCGAGCCGCTGCACGTCGGAGCCGGCGTCGAAGGCCTTGTCGTTGTCGGCGATAATCCGCACGGCCACGCCGCGGCGGTGGGCCTCAAGGATGGCGTCGGCAATGCGGTCGTCGGTGATCGTGAACACGCAGACGTCGATCGTCCGCCGGGCGCGGCCGAAGAGATTGGCGATCGTCCGCGGGCAGTCGTCGCCGGGGGCGAAATGGGCCCGGGCCGCCGTCTGGGGCTTGGGCCCCTTCGGCAGCAAGACCTTCACCACCTCCTCGAGCCACTCCACAACCGCCTGCGACTGCGGATCGATCAACTCCTCCCGCGCGATCTCGAACGCCCGATGCCGCAGCACGTCCAACTCGTGGCGATCGGCGTCGAGTTGCTTCAGGATATTGCCCAACACCCGCTTCTCGCTGCGGGAGAGGCGGAAATCGGCCAACGTGTGACGCAGGATGCGATCGATCTCGGGTTCGGCCACGGGAGGGGCTCCACAGTGGGGCATGGCGACAGCGGGGACATACGGCAACCACGGCCAGCATAGCGCACGCGCCGGCCGCGTGCAACATTCGGCAATCGGACGGGACGTCAGGCGCCGGCCGTGGCACACTCCCCGTTCGCCACGATCCGCTTGCCCACCGCTTCGGCCACGCGGCGGCAGAGGTCCATCATCTCCTCGAATTGCTCGAAGTTCAACGATTGATAGCCGTCGCACCGGGCCCGTTCGGGGTCGGGGTGGACCTCGACGATCAGCCCGTCGGTTCCGGCCGCTACGGCGGCGGCGGCCGTGCGCGGCACCAGGCTGGTATGGCCCGTGCCGTGGCTGGGGTCGACGACCACGGGCAGGTGCGTCCGCTCGTGTAGGTAGGGCACCGTGGCCACCGGCAACGTGAATCGAGTGTGGCTCTCGAAAGTGCGGATGCCCCGCTCACAGAGCATCACGTTGGGATTGCCGGCGTTGAGGATGTACTCGGCGGCCAAGAGCAACTCGTCCATCGATGCGGCCGGACCACGCTTCAGGAGGACGGGCACGCCTTCCTTGCCGACCGCTTCGAGCAGGCGGTAGTTCTGCATGTTGCGGGCGCCGACTTGCAGCACGTCGGCATATCGGGCGACCAGTGCCACCTCGGTCGCGGCGACCACCTCGGTCACCACGGCCAGACCCGTTTCCGCCCGGGCGGCGGCCAGGATCTTCAGGCCCTTCTCCTTCAAACCTTGGAAGCTGTAAGGGCTGGTCCGCGGCTTGAAGGCCCCGCCCCGAAGGCCCGTCGCTCCGGCGGCTTTGACCGCCCGGGCGGTGGCCATCGTCTGCTCCTCGCTCTCGACAGAGCAAGGGCCGGCGATCATCCCCAGATGGCCGTTGCCGACCACCAGGCTGCCGGCACGGACCACGGTCGACTCCGGCTTGACCTCGCGGCTGGCCACCTTGTATGGGGCCAGGATCGGCACCACCTCGGCCACACCGGGCCCGCTTTCGAGCGAATGCCGGTCGTCGTCGCGTTTGTCGCCGATGGCGGCGATCACGGTTCGCGTTTCTCCGTAAATTACGTGCGATCTCAGGCCGAGTTGCTCCACCCGCTCGATCATGTGTTCGATCTGCTCTTGGGTGGCGTCTTGTTTCATCACCACTATCATCGCGACAAGCTCCTTGGTTGGGAGGTTCGGAAAGGGGGCGGCTGCACGACAGACTGCTACTTGTTGAAATCGGCAGAAACCAAAAAAAGCCCCGAGGTCCGTATGGGCCTCGGGGCTAAGATCTTCTGGGGTTGTATCGTTATCTACAAACCACCTCCGACCCCGCGGCCACGGGGGGCAAAATAGTACCAAAAATAGGCGGTTTGTGGTCGGTTCATACTTCTTTCATCGACGTCCGGGACGGACGATCTTCCGTATACTGGCCATTTTCCACCGTGGCGGAAAAAAAGCAAGGGGAAAAACCGGTAAGAACACCTTATGGGGTGCAAAACGCATTCCGCGAACTAAGAGACCTCCAGCGTCCCCTTTCTCATGAACCGTTCGAATCCAGCCTGATCCAAGAGGCCGCGGTACATCAAGTGCGTTCGAATCGAGATGACATCCGCTTCTCGCGCCCGTTCCTCATCCTTGTTCGACGGCATCAGAACGCGCGTTTGCGATCCCGGATGTTCAAATACCAGGCAATTCGGCTCGACGCTCTCGCGTACTTTGAAACCCAAGTCTCTGAGTAACTGACGAAGTTGATGATTAGTTGGCTGCATGAGGGTAACTCCTTCACCCTTCCCGTCGCATTCTGGCAATCGACATCTCGCGAAAGCGGTCAATCGACCTCACCGTAATCTTGCTAGTCCACGGGATCCGAATTGCCGTTGTCTTCTGGTCCGGATCGAGTCCTCCCAGTACCTCGTCGACATATCGACGAACCTCGACCCAGTAGCCTTTGTGTCGGATCGCATCGTAGAGCACCAATATGAAGGGGAGCTTTTGGGCTTCCCAATACCAATAGTGTAAGTGCGGTATCGCGATGGCAGGGCAAATGGCGAACGGAGCTTCTGTCTCTAGGTGGTCGGTCGCCTTTAGCTGGAAGTGAACCTCGCCGTTTTCAATCTCCCCGGTGTCGGAGGAAAAGTGGAACATTGTCGCATCGCACCCGTACTCTCGCTTTGTTGCTGGAACTAGTTGGTGACCTCGCTCGAGTACTTTTCGCTCCAAGAAGTTAAGGCTCATCTCCTCAATGATGTGCTCGCGGGTGCGACGCGCGTGCTCCCCGCTCCAATTGACCGGGAACATCCGTCGACCCCGGACTCTACAGGCCACCGCATAGCCGGCTCAGATGTACCCATCTTCGGCTCCAAGCGGCGTCTTCCTGTGCCCACGGGATAATAACGCGGCTCTAGACGTCAATCTAGACCAACTCTGACGGTTGGGTAGGTGCAAATCGCATTTTGCACTTTCGCGAGGAGCGGGCACGAAGTCAAGAACGACTTCAACCGGGAGAGCTGGGCAACGAGGGCGAGCCCGGGGGAATGCAGAGCAAGGGGTTCATTCGGCCTTCTTCACCAACTGACGCTCCAGCGCAACGTGGACCGGCTGCGACTGCAGGACGATCAGACACCCGGACGGCTCGTCGAAGTGCAGCACACCTTTCCCTCCGGCACTCTGCCAGGTGGGGGCTGCCAGCCGCGTACGGAGCCAGTCGACCAGGGCCTGGCCGGTCAGCCCGGACGCCAGTCGGGCGGCCGGATAGAACTCCAGCTCGAGCCGCTCGGCCAAGGCCTCGTGGGTGGTGATCTGGAGAGTCTTCGCGTCGACCGCCCGAAAGCCCAGCCCCAGCGGGCGGAGGACCTCGGTGAGGGTTTCGGCCAGCGGCTTCTTCTGGGCCTTCAGCGTCACTTCGGCCTCGGCCGACCACCCGGCCGCGGCCAGGGCCTTGCGATCGATCAAGATATTGCCGCCGGTCAACTCCTCCAAGTAGTCGATCACTCGAGCCAACGGCGCCGGATCGTGGAAATTGACCGTCACCGGACGCGCCAACAACGCCGCCGCCCGCCGAGGGCGGGTCGCCAGATCGAATCGTTCCAAGGCCGCCCGGCTCTGTAACGGCTTGCCCCGGGCGTTGCGGAGCTTCTCACAGAAAGCCATCACCTGCTGGTGCAGGGCGTCGGTCTGCGAGATCAGCAGCGAGCCGTTCTCCGGCACAATGCTGCCTCTTCCGCCGCCGGGCTGCCAAGTGTCGGGTGCCACGAGCTTCTGCGTCAAGGCGGCCAATTCGGCCGCGGCCGACGGCTCAGAACCGATCAGGTCGGCCGTCGGGTGCCGCCGTCGGCGCAGCTCGCTCTGCCAACTCGGCGTGCCCGTAATCAGCACGTGCCCCTCTTCAACGACCGTCGCCATCCTGCGGCCGGCCACCGCCGTCTGGAGCACCTCGGCGACCGTCTTCTGCGAAAGCTCCACGGTAATCGGATCGTCCAGCGACACGCCCAGTTGACTCATCGCCTCCGGGTCGAACGTGATCGGCAGCGTGCTCATCTCGGCGAGGAAATCGACGGCGGCGCCGAGCGAAACGTCCTGAAACTGGATCTGCGGAATCGTGTCGGCCAGCCGGGCCTCGACGTCGATCTTCGGCAATACCGGTTTGGGCACGTCGGACGGCGGCGAAACCGGAGACGGCACATCGGGCGGCGGTTCCGACGGCGGTGGCTCCGATGGCGGCGGATCGGGCACGTCGGCCGGCGGCGGAGGTGGATCGAAATTCAAGTTCGGCAGAATCGGGTCAGGGGCGGGCGGCGGATCTGGAGTAGGATCTGCCGGCGGCTCGGGTGGATCGGTCGGAGGCGGTTCCGAAGGGTCGGCCGGCGCTGGCGGGACGGGGTCGGGTGGTGGGTCGATCGGCGGCGCAGTGGGAGTCACCTCAGGAGGCACCACTTCGGGAGCCGGTGGTTGCGGCGGGGCGACTACCGCCGTGGTCTGCGAAACGGGCGGCTTCGGGGCCTCCGGCTCGGGATCATCGGGCTGCTCGGCGACCGCCGGATCGGCCTCTTCGGGCTCGTCCGATCTGGAGAGCATTGACCAGACGCCGATCACGATCACCAGCCCAATCAGCGGTGCCGTGCCCCACAACAGCCATTTGCGCCACATCACTTCGGTTTGCGAGGCCCAAGCCCCCGGATCTTGAAGGCCACCTGAACTCGCGGGTTGGGGCGGCGCGTCGATCTGGCCGGAAGGCAATGGTGGCGGCGCTGTGGGCTGCGGCGCTGTGGGCTGCGGCGCTGTGGGCTGCGGCGCTGTGGGCCGCGGCGCTGTGGGCTGCGGCGCCTCGATCGGCGGCGCAATTGCTGTGACGGCGGCCGCCGCCACGGCTTCCGTCCGTCCCGATCCGACCGCCTCCTCAGCCATCGGCTCTGGCTCGGAGGTTGAGGCCTCGCCACCCGAAAGAGCGGGTGGCTCTCCCTCAGGCGCCCAGCCTTCCGGCGCAACAATATGCACCATGCTAGTACACTTGGGGCATTCCAGGATGGCCCCAATGGCCGATTCATTGCGAACCGCCAGCCGTGCCTGGCAGGTCGTACAGTTGATCGAAAACAGCGCCTTTTCCACGGTTCCGTTCCGGTTTTGGGAAGAAAACGCCCTCTGGCCTGGGTCGGTTCCCTAGATGAGCAGGGTAATAGTCAAAACGGCCCTTCTCCAATTGTACGGCGCCGAGGTCAATCTGTCACGACGATTGCACGGCCATCTGCCGGCAGAGCGTGATTCGGCCCCCGCTTTCGCTGGCTGCGAAGACCGAACACAATAGCCGGATCAGCACCTCATTGATGTGGATCGGAAGCATGCCCCAGCCGAAACTCACTATTCTCCGTATCGACAGCCGTCGCGACGACATTCGTGCGGCCATGGCCGAACTTCGCCAACGGCTGAGCCCCCAGGGCAACGTGGTCAGCGAGGCCGGCCGGCGGCTGACGGTTGAGGTCTTTGGCGAGCCGCTCTCGCCCGCCGAGGTCGTCGAGCGGATCTGCGGCGATGTGCAGCATGAGGGTCTGGCGGCCGTGCTCGATTACTCCGCTCGTATCGACAAGGCCAATCTGACGGCCGATACGGTGCGCGTGCCGCAGGACGCCTTGGACAAGGCCCATGCCCAGGCCGATCCAAGGCTTCTCGAATCGGTGCGGCGTGTACGCCAGAACGTTGTGGAGTTCCAGACGGCTATCCTACACCAAGACGTGCGGCTCGAGCGGCCCGGCGGATATCTCACACAGCGATATCGCCCCTTGGACCGCGTGGGCATCTGTGTGCCCGGCGGCGCGGCGGCGTATCCTTCCACCGTGTTGATGACGGCCGTGCCGGCGCAGGTGGCCGGCGTCGAGCGGTTGGCCGTGGTCGCGCCGCCGACGAAATTCGGTGCCTACAACAACGACCTGCTGGCCACCTGCTGCGAGTTGGGCATCACCGAAATCTATCGGCTCGGCGGTGCCCAGGCGGTGGCCGCGCTGGCCTATGGGGCTGAGGGGATTCCACAGGTCGACAAGATCGTGGGGCCGGGCAACCTGTTCGTGGCGCTGGCCAAGCAGCAAGTCTACGGCCAGGTCGACATCGACTCGATCGCCGGGCCCAGCGAGGTGGCGGTGATCGTCGACGCCTCGACCCGGGCCGACTACACGGCCGCCGATCTGATCGCCCAGGCGGAGCATGCGCCCGGAGCCAGCGTGCTGATCGGCTGGGACGAAGCGGCGCTCGACGCCGCGGTGGCCGAACTCGATCGCCAATTGGCCGAACTCTCGCGGGGAGACCTGGCCCGGCAAAGCCTCGAAGCGTTCGGCGCCGTGATCCTCGCCCGCAACGTCGACGAGGCCTGTGCGTTGGCCGACGAGATCGCCCCGGAACATCTACACGTGGCCACCGAGAACGCCGAGGACCTAGTCGACAAGCTCCCCCACGCGGGCGCCGTCTTCCTGGGCAACTACACGCCGGTCGCCCTGGGCGACTACGCCGCCGGCCCGTCCCACGTGCTGCCCACCAGCGGCACGGCGCGCTTCGCCAGCGGCCTTTCGTCGAACGATTTCCTACGCTCCAACAGTATCTTGCACTTCGATCGCGAGGGGATGACGCATCTTGCTCCCGAGGTTCGCACGTTGGCGACCAAGGAAGGCCTGACCGCACATCGGGCGAGCGTGGAGATACGGCTGGAGGGCGGCTAAACGCGTTGTGGACGTCGCAAAGGCGGTCGCGCTGCCGTACAATGCTGGACGTGCCAACCGTCGGGGATGAACAATGGACGGGAACACGCTGCTGGTCGTCTTCCTGATTTTGCAGATGGTAGTCTTCCTTTTCGGAGGGGGAGGCTTCGTCCTGTACTTCTCCATACTCATGCGGCGCGCCGCGACGATCGTCTGTCCGAAATGTGGCGGCCGCACCGCGACCCCAGCCACCCGCCGATGCTGGCCAAAGGTCGGCCACTTCGACTACAATGGCCCTCGGTCAATAGGAAAGGAGCCGTTCTGCCATGGCAGTCGTCGATAGGGCGTTGGTTCGGCATGCACCTGTTTCTGCGATCGCGGTGATGATCGCGGCGACGATTGCCTATCAAGCGGTCGCGGCTGATGCGCCCGAGCCGGCCGAGATCATCTTCGCCGTGCGGCAGCCGGGCGTGGGGGGGCATTGGTATGAGAATTTTGGCTACTACGCGTTCGACTGCAACGACAAGGTCTACGGGGCCGAAGGACGGCTCTGCCGATTGGAACTGGCCACGGGGCGACTCAGCGTGCTGCTGGACGATCCGCGCGGGGCCGTGCGTGATCCGCAGGTGGACTACGACGGGCGGAAGATCCTCTTCTCGTATCGCCCGGGTGGGACGGATCATTTCCATCTCTACGAGATCGATTCCGACGGCGACAATCTGACGCAGTTGACCGACGGGCCGTACGACGACCTCGAGCCGACGTATCTGCCCGGCGGCCGGATCATGTTCTGTTCGAGCCGCTGCAACCGTTGGGTCAATTGCTGGTACACGCCGGTAGCCGTGCTCTACGCCTGCGACGCCGACGGCGGAAACGTGCATCCGATCTCGGCCAATATCGAACACGACAATACGCCCTGGCCGATGTCCGACGGACGGGTGATCTATCAGCGGTGGGAGTACGTCGACCGCAGCCGGGTGGCGTTCCATCATCTCTGGACGGCCAATCCCGACGGCACCGGCCAGATGATCTACTACGGCAACATGCACCCGCGGACGCTGATGATCGACGCCAAGCCGATCCCCGGCAGCGACGGCCGTGTGGTGGCGGTTTTCTCGCCGGGCCACGGCAAGAAGGAGCACGCCGGGGCGATCACGGTGGTCACGCCGAAGCGCGGGCCGGACGATCTCGGCTCGGCGCGAAAAGTGAGCCAAACCGACGATTTCCGCGATCCCTATCCGCTGGCCGAAGACCGATTTCTGGTTGCCCGGGGGGCGGCGATTCTGTCGATGGACGGCCAAGGAAAAACGCGCGAACTCTTCCGGCTGCCGGACAACTGGGCCAAAGCCCGGGCGGAGTGTCACGAGCCGCGGCCGTTGGTGCCGCGGAAGCGCGAGCCGGTGATCCCGCCGCGGACCGATCACCGCGAGCCGACCGGGCGACTGGTACTCGAAGACGTCTACGCCGGGCGGCAGATGGAGGGCGTAGAGCGCGGCGAGATTGTGAAGCTGCTGATCCTCGAAACGCTGCCCAAGCCGGTCAACTACAGCGGCAAGATGCCGCCGATGAGTTTTGGCGGGACGTATACGCTGGAGCGCGTGCTGGGCACGGTGCCGGTCGAGCCGGACGGATCGGCCTGTTTCGACGTGCCGGCGCTGCGGCCGCTGTTCTTGGTGGCCTTGGACGGGCGAGACAACTCGGTCAAGCGGATGCACAGCTTCTTCACCATGATGCCCGGCGAGACGGCCGGCTGTGTCGGCTGTCACGAAGAGCGGACCCGCGCGACGTTCGATCCCGGTCATAACGTTCTCGAAGCGCTGCGGCGTGCGCCGAGCCGGATCGAGCCGATCGAGGGGATCCCCGAGGTGTTCGATTTTCCGCGCGACATCCAGCCGATCCTCGATCGGCATTGCGTCGAGTGCCACGACTACGACCGCCGCGAGGGCGGCGTGATCTTGACCGGCGACCGTGGGCCGATCTTCTCGCACGCCTATTACACGCTGACGGCCCTTGAATACGTCTCCGACGGTCGCGACCGTGTAGAGACGAATCTTCCGCCGCGTACGGTCGGCACATCGGCCAGCCCGCTGATGGGAATGCTCGATGGCAGCCACCACAAGGCGAAGCTCACGCCGCATGAACAAGACATGATCCGCTACTGGATCGAGTCGGCCGCGGCGTATCCCGGTACGTACGCGGCATTGGGAACCGGCATGATTGGCGGGTTCCCGAAGAGCAAGCTGGAGACCTCCGACCGCCGCTGGCCGAGTTCGGTGGCCGCGGCCGAGGCGATCGGCCGGCGCTGCGGCACGTGTCACGACGGCTCGATGCCGCTGCCGAAGTACCTCTCCGACAACCTCGGCCTGGTGCTATCGAACCCGGATTTCAGCGACGTACGGGTGAAGTACTCTCGGCACCTGATGTTCAATCTTACGCGGCCCGAGAAGTCGTTGATCCTGCTGGCGCCGTTGGCCCGTGAGGCGGGGGGCTTGGGATTGTGTCGAGAGGGTGGCGAGACGGACGAGCCGGCAAACGTCTTCGCCGACACGTCCGATCCCGACTTCCGGCGGATCCTCGAGCTGTGCCGTGCGGGAAAGAACCACCTCGAATCGATCAAACGCTTCGACATGCCCGGCTTCCGACCGACCGATTCGTACGTCCGCGAGATGAAACGCTACGGCATCCTGCCTACGACCTTTGACGAAAGCGCTCCGATCGACGTCTACGCGACCGATCGGGCGTACTGGCGTTCGCATTGGTGGACGCCACCGACGGGGCCGGACGGCGGCCATTGACTTCCAACCATGTTTCGAGAACTGTGGGGAGTGTGTTGATGTTCATGGAGTGTGCTCATTGCCGACAGTGGAACGAGATCCGCCGCGACGGCGTCTGCCCTTCGTGTTGGAACAACGCCTTCGGTCTTACCCAGGACGAAGGCAACAAGACCACGGTCGTGCTGAACCGCAGATCCCGCATGCCGTCGGTCTGTTGCGTATGCGGCAAAGAAACTCGCAAGAAGGCGCCCGTCAAGGGGTACTACAAGACCGAGGTGGCGGCGGGAGACTCGCACACGGGATTCAACTTCTTTAGCGGCCTGGTGAGCGGCTTCCTGGGGCTTCCCTTCAGGATCTTCAAACGCTCGGACGGGACCGGCGGCACCAAACTCGAAGACGCAACGTTCGTGATCCGTGTGACTCGATGCCAGGCCTGCTCGAAAAAGACCGTCAGGCCGATCGCCTCGGATCACGAACGGGGCGAAATGAAGTTGGAGGTCGACAAGCGCTTTGCCGAGAAGTTTCATGAGGCCAACCCCACAAGCGTCCAGACTCACAAGAGCCCTTAACACCGAAGTCGCCAATCTTGAGCCCTCACCCGACGTCGACGGAATGTCCCCATTGCCACGCCTGGGTCACCGTCGGCAAGGACGGGCTCTGCACGGCGTGTTGGCAGAACGTGTTCGACCTCTCGCCGGTCGACCCGACCAAGACGACCGTGCTGGTGCGGCCGGACTTGCAAATGCCGGAGGTCTGCTGCGATTGCGGGATGAACACGCCGCGGAAGGTGAAGGTCCAGACGCAGCACACCCGGAAGGCGCCGCCTGTGGAGCCGGACGACGACGGTGGCTGTATGATGGGGTGTCTGGCGAGCCTCCTGATTCCCGCCCCCATTCTACTTCTGCTGCAACTCGGCAAGTCTCGCCGCAAGAAGCACCGTGTGCTGAAGCTCGTGGTGCGCGTGCCGCAGTGCGGCATTTGCGCGGGCAACAAGATCCGGCCGCTTCAGGCGAGTTACCAGCGCGGCACGATGAAGCTGCTGGTCGACAAACGCTTCGCCGAGTCCCTCCGGGAGGCGAACGCCGACGGCTGGACCGAACCCCCGTACCCCCAACCGCAATAGCGAGGAAGAGTCGATGAACGAATCACTGCGAACACTGGTGGCCGGGGCCGTATTGCTGTCCGTTGGTGTACTCCGGGCCGACGAACCCCAAGACATGCCGCCGCCTGCCCCCGACGGAAGAACCTGGAAGCTCGTCTGGCACGACGAGTTCGACGGCGACAAGCTCGACGAGTCGAAGTGGGACGTCCCGCCCGACCGTCCGCGGCGCGACGCCTGGTGGATGCGCAAGGCGATCCGGCTCGACGGACAAGGACATCTGATGATCGAAACTCTCAAAGAAGACGGCCGATACATCGACGGCTGCGTGCGGACGTTGGGCAAGTTCGAGCACGTGCGAGGATACTACGTCGCGCGGATCAAGCTCCAGTCGCAGCCGGGCCACTGGTCGGCCTTCTGGCTGATGGGCCGCGGCGTGGGCAGCGTCGGCGACGAAGGACGCGACGGCACGGAAATCGACATCATGGAAAAGCCGTGGCTAAACGACCGCGTGCAACACGCCCTGCACTGGGACGGCTACGGCGAGCATCATCGAAGCGAAGGCAAGGTCTCCGAGGTGCCGGGCGTGATGGACGGCTTCCACACGTTCTCGCTTTGGTGGTCGAAAGACCGCTACGTCTTCTACGTCGACGGCAAGGAGACCTGGCGGACCACCGCCGGCGGCGTCTGCCGGGCCCCGCTCTACATCAAGCTCAGCGACGAAGTCGGAAAGTGGGGTGGTGATATCGGCAAGGCAAAGCTGCCGGACCGGTTCGTGGTCGACTACGTGCGGGTGTACGATCTGGTCGATAGGGAGTAGACGGAACGCGCGAACCACGAGGCTGAGTAGACCGGAATAGTTGATGCCGTCGCCCCTTGACTCGCTAGTCGCGTCTTCGGAGACAGGGCAATGGACCAGACTGACGTTGGCGTAAATGCTGGTATCATCAGTGCGCCGTGTATTGCTGTTTTGCTCCACAGGTTCACGGGTTGGTCTGCTTGGATCGCCTTTCCCGTCGGTCTCGTGGGCGGATTCCTCTTGACTACGATTGCCGTGATCTTCGCAATTGACGTTGCAGCAGCCTTCCTCGGATCTGATGGTGAAGCGGACGACGACTGAACAGGCTGGAAGCAGGTTGACAGTCGGCATCAGCAGCAGGTCGGCCAAACTCGATGTCAAACTCAGCGACGAGGTCGGAAAGTGGGGCGGTGATATCGGCAAGGCAAAGCTGCCGGACCGATTCGTGGTCGACTACGTGCGGGTGTACGATCTGGCCGATAGGGAGTAGACGGTCTTGGCGGCGGATTTTCAGTGCCCCCGAAGTGAGGTATTGTGGGACATTCCTCGACGGTTGAATCGGGTGGCTACGGCACGACGGCGGGTCGCTGGGGCAGAGTGCGGCGGTGCCCCAAATGCCGGCTGCGCAGGCGTGTGCCACTGCTTCGCAGAAGCAGTGCTCTCCTCGGAGCGATCGGCTTCACTGCTTCTGCGAAGCAGTGGCACACAGGTTTCCCAAACTCTCCGGGGCACCGCTGCGCTCTGCCCCAGCCACCCCGACAGCCTCCTTCTCCCTCCAACTTTGCTTGCGGCCGCCCGACGGGTCAGCCATAATAATTGCACCAACTGTCAGAGACCCTACAAGGAGAAGAATATGAAGCCGACCGCCAGCCGTCTGCGAAGACGCGAGTTTCTTAAGCGGGCCGGCGCGGCCGTGGCGGCGCCGTTGGTGATCTCTCCGGCGGCGATGGGGGCCGACGGCGCGCCGGCGCCGAGCAACCGCCTGACCACCGCCCTGATCGGCTCCGGCTCGCGAGGCCAGCAGATCATGGCCGGCGGCGATAAAGTGGTGGCCGTCTGCGACGTCGACATGCGCCGCGCCATGGAATCCCGGGTGAAGATCAACGCCATGTCGGGCACGACCGGCTGTAAGGCCCATCGCGATTTTCGCTGGGTGCTCGACCAGGACGACATCGACGCCGTGGTGGTGGCCACGCCCGACCATTGGCACGTGCCGATCGCCCTGGCGGCGGTCAAGGCCGGCAAGCCGGTCTACGTCGAGAAGCCCGTCTCGCTGACCATCCAACAGGGCCGCATCCTGGCCGACGCCGTGAATCGCTACGGGGCCATCGTGCAGGTCGGCAGCCAGCAGCGGTCGTACGAATACGAAAAATTCTTCCGCGCGGTGGAACTGGTCCGCAACGGACGGATCGGCGAGCTGCAAAAGGCCAAGGTGATGATCTACGCCCGGCCGGGCAACGAAGGCCCGTGGAAGCCGGAGCGGACGGCGCCGCCGGGATTGGACTACAACTTCTGGCTGGGGCCCGCGCCCTGGGCGCCGTATCACCCCAACCGCTGCCACTACAAGTTCCGCTTCATTAGCGACTATTCCGGCGGCGACATCACCAACTGGGGCGCCCACCACCTGGACATCGTCCAATGGGCACTGGACGCCGACAACGGCGGACCGGTGGAGGTGGTCGGCAGCGGCGACCGCAACCAGAGCGGCCTGCACGACGCCTTCTACAACATCAAGGTCGACTTCACCTACGCCGGCGGCGAGGTGGTCGAGCTCCGCAGCGGCGGCACGGAAGTCGGCACCGGAGGCGTGCGGTTCGAGGGCACCGAAGGTTGGATCCAAGTGGGCCGCGACGGGATCGACGCCGAGCCGAAGTCGCTGTTGACCTCGCGGATCGGGCCCGACGAAATCCACCTGGCCCCGGAGATCGAGGTCGCCAGCCACATGGGCATCTGGCTGGAGTGCATCCGCCAGAGCAATCCCCGGGCGCTGAACGCGCCGGTAGAGATCGGCCACCGCTCGGCGACCTGCTGCCACCTGGCAAACATCTGCATGGAACTCAAACGCAAACTGCGATGGGATCCAGCCGCCGAACAGTTCATCGACGACGACCAAGCCAACCGCATGACCTGGCGGCCGATGCGGGCACCGTGGCAGATTTGAACGTGGCAGACTTGAATGGACAAGCAATCGTTACCGCGGCCATCAACCGTTTAGCCGTCGCCGGTACGGCGACGAGAATCACAGTTCCAAACTCACGCCGCCGTGCCGGCGGCGGCTAAATGGCGATGGACGAGCGGGAGAGTGGGGCCGACACGACCGACGATCCTAACCAGCGAGGGAGAGCGATGAGCACGCCAAATAGCCGACTCCACAGCCGGCGGCGATTCCTGCAGCGCGTTGCTGCCGCGGCCGCCGCGCCGTACGTGATCACCACCAACGCCTTGGGGGGCGAAGGCCGTCCGCCGGCCAGCGAGCGGGTCGTTACCGGCTATGTCGGCGTCGGCCCGCGAGGATTGCTCAACACGACCGAGCAGCTCACCTGCCCGGAGGCCCAAGTGGTGGCCGTTTGCGACGTCTGGAAGCGGGTCCGCGATCGGGCCAAACAGGTCGTCGACGCCCACTACAAAACGACCGACTGCCGGGCCTACGTCGACTTCCGCGAACTGATCGCGCGGGACGACATCGACGCGGTCGGCGTGGGCACCACCGATCACTGGCACGTGCCGGTGGCCGTGGCGGCGATGAAGGCCGGCAAGGACGTCTCGGTCGAAAAACCGCTGGGCGTCAGCGTCGAGCAGGACCAGATCTGCCGCAAGATCGTCAAGCGCTACGACCGCGTCTTTCAATACGGCACCGAAGCCCGGGCACGCGACGCCTGCCGTTTGGCCTGCGAACTGATCCGCAACGGCCGGATCGGCAAGATCCGCGAGATCCGCGTGAAGTCCCCCAACAGTTCCCGCGGCGGATCGCGGGTGGCCAAGCCGGTGCCCGAGGGGCTCGATTACGAGATGTGGCTCGGCCCGGCGCCGTTTCGGCCGTACAGCGGATGTCCCGACAACGGCAACCGCTGGTTCCACGTCTACGACTACGCCATCGGCTTCATCGCCGGCTGGGGGGCCCATCCGTTGGACCTGCTGCAATGGGCCTACGACACCCACCTGACGGGCAACTGGGAGGTGCAGGGCAAGGGCGCGATCCCCACCGAAGGCTGCAACGACGTGGTGATGGACTGGGACATGGAGATCCAATGCGCCAACGGTGTGAAGATGAGCTACTGGGCCAACGGGGTGAAGAAGGAGAACGAGACGCCCGCCCTGGCCAACCTGGGCAACTACGCCCAGATCATCGGCGAGGAGGGCTGGATCGCCCCGTATTACGCCGACTTCGCCTGCGAGCCGGCGTCGCTGAAGACCTCGGTGATCGGCCCCGACGAAATCCACCTGCCGGTCAGCCGCGGCCAGGAGCGGAACTTCATCGAGTGCGTCCGCACGCGTAAGACCCCGGTGGCCGACATCGACGACGCGGTCCACAGCGACATCATCAGCCACATCTGCGAGATCGCCGTCCGCGTCGGCCGCAAGATCACCTGGGACCCCGTCAAGGAAGAGATCATCGACGACGCCGAGGCCTCCGGCATGCTCACCCGAGCGATGCGGGCGCCGTGGCAGCTTTAGGGTTTAGCGCAGCGTAAGTCGTAGCTGGATTCGCAAGAATTCAGCAAATGGCCTTCGGCCAAGAGCATGGAGTTCGCCCGACCATGAATGCCAAATCGCCGATCTTGTTCGCGGTGCTGCTGTTCACGGTCTCGATCGGGACGTACGCCGCCGAGCCCGATGCATCCGATTCGCCGCAGAAGGCAACTCCCGCCGCCACCAAGACCATCACCAACTCCATCGGCATGAAGCTGGTGCTGATCCCGGCGGGGGAGTTCTTGATGGGATCGCCGGAGGACGAGGGAGATCGTGATGCCGGAGAGAAGCAACACCGCGTCCGCATTACCAAGCCTTTCTACGTCGGCGCGTATGAGGTGACGCAGGAGCAATGGCAGAAGGTAATGGGAACGAAGCTACGAGACCAGAACCGCAACCAGAAGAAGTCTCCCACCCATAAGATATTCTACGGCGAGGGGGCAACCTATCCGATGTACTATGTCTCGTGGTTCGATGCGGTTGTCTTTTGCAATAGTCTGAGCGCGTTGGAGGGGCGCAGCCCGTACTACGCGCTGGAGAACGTGCATCGAAGAAAGCGTGGACCCGACTCCAGTATTAGATGGGCTGACGTCAAGATGTTAGGAGGCAATGGGTACCGGTTGCCGACAGAGGCAGAGTGGGAGTACGCTTGCCGAGCCGGTACGAAGACACGATTCTATTGGGGCGACAACGATGCTCAGAAAGTGATGACGCAGTATTGCTGGTACCAGAAGAACGCAAACGACAGGTACTGGAGTGACCCGCACGCAGCGGAAGAAGGCGCGCAACCCGTTGGAACGAAGCGACCGAATGCGTGGGGCCTGTACGATATGAATGGGAACGTCTGGGAATGGTGCCAGGACTGGTTTGGCGAAGACTACTATCAGGACTCGCCCGTGGACGATCCCATGGGGCCGACGACTGCGGCCTACCTTGCCAGTCGTCACGGCGAGCCGGAGGAGCCGAGCGCCCGTGCGTACCGTATGACTCGTGGTGCCGACTGGGGCGAACCGCCAGGCTTCTGCCGGTCGGCATGTCGGAGCGGCGGCACGCCGGACGACCGTTTTCTTTTCGGCGGCTTCCGCGTGGCCCGGCTCCCGCGGGGCGAGCCACGAGGCCCAGCGAGCAAAGGCCGTTGACGACCGTCAGAACACGTACGAACACAGAACCCGGAGGAGAACGACTCATGCCAGAACGAACGGACCATCGGGCAACTCGCCGCACCTTTCTCCGCCGCGCTTCGGCAACCGCGGCCGCGACGGCCACGGCACCGTATGCCATCACCTCCACCGCCCTCGGTGCCGACGGCGTGCCGCCGGCGAGCGATCGGATTACGGTCGGCTTCATCGGCGTCGGCGGGCACGGCATCGGGCGGAATCTGCGGATGTTCCTCGGCAACGCCGACGCGGTGCCGGTGGCGCTGTGCGACGTCGACTCGCGGCAGGTGGCCAGCGCGTTGAACGTCGTGCGGGGGAAGCTCGGGGCCGATTACAACTGCCAGACGACCGGCGACTTCCGTGAAGTGCTCGCACGCGACGATATCGACGCGGTGATGATCTCGACGCCCGACCAGTGGCACGTGCCGATGTCGGTCGCGGCGATCCGCTCCGGCAAGGACGTGATCTGCGAAAAGCCGACGCTCACGTTGGCCGAGGGACGCGTGCTGGTCGATACGGTCAAGCGCTACGGGGCCGTGTTCCAGCTCTCGACCGAAGACCGCGCGCTGGCCGTCTACCATCGCATGGCCGAACTGGTCCGCAACGGGCGGATCGGCAAGCTCGAGCGGATCTTCGTCGGCCTGCCGGGCGGGCCGGGCAACCCGGGCGACGCCGTGCCGAAACCGGTGCCGAAGGAACTCGACTGGGACATGTGGCTGGGGCCCGCGCCGGAGGCCCCCTTCCGCAACGGGCTGCACATGTTCAACTGGCGCTGGCGGATGGACTATTCCGGCGGCCAAATGACCGACTGGGGGGCCCACCTGCTCGATACGGCCCAATGGGGCAACGACACCGAACGCACCGGGCCGGTCGAGATCGAGGGCGTGGGCCAGCGCCACGACCACGGCCTTTACGACGTCTTCCATCAATACGACGTGCAGTGCAAATACGCCAACGGCGTCGAGATGCAGATCAAGAGCACCGGCCCGGCGATCCGCTTCGAGGGCAGCGACGGCTGGGTCGGCAACAACGGCTGGATCGGCAAGCTGCAAGCCAGTTCCGACGAAATCCTCAACAGCGTGATCGGACCTGGCGAGACCAAGCTCTTTACGCTGCCGGCTGCCGAACACCGCAATTTTCTCGATTGCGTGAAGTCGCGCAAGGATCCGTACTTCCCCGCCGAGATCGGCCACCGTTGTTGTTCGGTCGCCCACTTGGGGAACATCGCCATGGAGCTGGGCCGCAAGTTGCGCTGGGACCCGGACGCCGAAGAATTCCTCGGCGACGACACGGCCAACCGGATGCGGAGCCGGGCGATGCGGGAGCCGTGGGGGCTTTGAGGTGACGGGGTGACGGGGTGACGGGGTGACGGGGTGACGGGGAGACGGGCAGCGGGGGAGATACTGAGGGAGTATGGGGTCCC
>CAYYNP010000213.1:0-17513 GCA_964472545.1 uncultured Planctomycetaceae bacterium
GCCGGGAACTTCGTCGGCAGGTTCCGTGTTGATTCCGGCTCGGAGCCAGTCCCCGCTTTCCACTCCCGCGAATCGACTTTGCAGTTCTCCTGCCGTTTTGCCCTGCCGTTTTGCCCTGCCGTTTTGCCCTGCCGTTTTGCCCTGCCGGCCGAAGGTGATAGAATGAAGTCAGTGCCTCGCGAGATGCGAGATTGTGGGTGGCATTCGCCAGGAACCGCGCCATGAATAGCCATTTTGTCACGAACGTGACTCTCGTGCTGGCGGTGTTCGCTGCGGGCCGCTTCGCGGCGGGAGAGTCGCCTGCCGCGCTAGGGCCGGCCGACGCGCTCGAGGCGGTCTGGCCGATGGAACGTATCGAGTTGAAGGACCGCCGGTCGTACGAGGGGTTGATCGATTCTGAAGACAAGGATTTGGTCCACATGATCGTCGTCGGCCGCCCCCAGGGCAAGCCGATGTACGTGGTTGTATGGCCGATCCCGCAGAGGCTAATCGTACGGGAGAAGACCGTCCGTCTCGACGCCGCCGGGCGGGCCGAACTTCGGCGGCGGATCGGGCCGCTTATCGGCCGTACTAAGATCGAACGCAGCCGCGAAGAGGCCGTCACGCTCGGTCAGGTCCAGCGAGAAAACCGGTACTTCCACCAGTACCGGGGCCGGTGGTTCACGCTCGAAAGCAACGCCGACGAAGAGATCACCCGCCAGATTATCGTTCGCGTGGATCAAGTCTTCACCGCCTATCGTCAGATCCTTCCCCCGCGCGCCGAACCGCAGCGGCCCCTACGGCTGCTCGTGCTCAGGTCGATGGCCGAGCATCGAGCGTACCTCGAGCGGCGAGGCGTGCAGGTCACCCCGCCGGCCTGTTACTTCCCCGACGATAACCTGATCGTCGCCGGCAGCGAGCTGGCCCATCTGGCGGCCCGCTTGGCCGAGGTGGGCAAGGAGCACGCTAAGCACAGGGCGGAGTTGCGTCGACTGCAGCAACGGCTCACCGAGCAACTGGCGGCGATCGCGCAGCAGCTTCGCGATTCCGGCGCTTCGCCCGGGGCCATCCAGAATGCATCGCGCCAGTTGCGGAGACGTTTCGACGAGGAAATGAAAACGCGGCGGACGGAAATCAAGATTTGCGACCGCAAGAACGCCCAGGCGTTCTCCGAGATCACCAAAGCCATGTTGGGCAGGCTCTATCACGAGGCGTTTCACGCCTACGTGGAGAACCGCGTCTTTCCCCGGGCACAGTTCGACGTGCCGGCTTGGCTCGACGAGGGCCTGGCCACGATGCTCGAAGAGGGCGTGCTGGAGTCGGATACGTTGCGGGTCGATGCGCCGAATCGGGCCGCATTGGCGCGGCTGAAGGAGCAGTTGGCTTCGGGGAGCGGCTTGCAGCTTGGGCAAGTCTTGGCGGTCGACGAACGGTCCTTCGCCGCGGCGGGCGGTCAGCCGTATTACGACTACGCGTGGGGCCTGGCCTACTATCTCACTTTCGAGCAACGCCTCTTGGGCGGCCCCGAACTGGATCGATTCGTCGCTCGGGCTTCCCCAAGTTCGCCGCCGGCTGCGCGTTTCGAGCGGGTTACCGGCAAGCCGCTCGCCGACTTCGAGCGTTGTTGGCGGGAGTACATCCTCGAACTCCGCTGATCGCCGATCGAAGGGCCAGGATTCTCCGCGCTCTTGCAGTCTCCCGAGTCACTGGGGCCCCGAGTCACTGGGGCCCCGAGTCACTGGGGCACTGCTGCGCTTTGCCCCAGCCACCCAGAATCTGCCGCAGCTATCCGGAATCTGCCCCGGCCATCCGCCGAGAGCAGCGGGTGAGATGCACAATTCACGACCAGGGACAACGGTTCCACGCCAGCCAATAGAACCCTAGGTCGTCCATCATCTTGCTGAAATTGCCGAAATCGACCGGTTTGACGAGGTAGCTGTTGGCGCGATACTCGTAGGCCTGGGCCACGTCGCGGTCGGCCTCTGAAGTGGTTAGAATCACCACCGGCAGCCTGTTGAACTGTTCCGACTCTTTGATCTCTCGAAGCACCTCCAATCCGTCGATCTTCGGCAATCGCAGATCCAACAGCACGACGTTGGGCCGCGGGCTGGCCTCGGGGGCCGCGAACTGGCCGCGGCGGTGGAGGTAGTCCAACGCCGCCTCACCGTTGGTGACGTGTTGGACGCGGTTGGCTACGCGGTGGTCTTCGAGGTTGCGCACCACCAACTCGGCGTGGTCCGGATTGTCTTCAACCAGCAGGATGCAGATCGGCGTTCCGTTCATGGCGTGCCTCCGGCGTGTTCGCGGCTTCCGTATTCTCTGGAATCGAGAAAGAGAACGTGCATCCCCTACCTGGACCGTCCGACTCGACCCAAATGCGCCCCCCGTGAATTTCAACGATCCGCTTCACCAGCGCCAGCCCCACGCCGTATCCATCGCCGGACCGATCCAGCGTGTCGAACAGACCGAAGATCCGCTTGTGGTAGCGGGGATCGATCCCTACGCCGTTGTCGCGGACAAAGCAAACCATCTGATTGTCGCACGTACGGCCACCGATTTCAAGACGAGGATTCGGCTGGTCGCCCATGTACTTCACGGCGTTTTCGATCAGGTTCTGCATGACCTCCCGCAGACGGACGCGATCGCCGGGGACGACCGGCAAATCGGCATCGACGTGGATCTCTACGTTTCCCTCGACGAGCGAGCCCTGAAGCAGTTCGAGGACTTCCTCGACCAACTTGCCGAGATCCACTTGCTGCGAGGGGTTGACGATCCGGCCGATGCGGGAGAGTTCGAGTACGTCGTCCAGCAGGATCTGCATCTTGTCGGCCGCGCTACCGATCCGCGTCATGTCCTCGTCAATCCGAACTGGATCCGCCGCGGCCATGTCGCGCTCGAGCATGCCGAGATAGCCCTTGATCGTGATCAGCGGGCTGCGCAAGTCGTGCGACACCGCGTAGCTGAACTGCTCCAATTCGGCGTTCTGGGCCTCGAGCTTCTCCAGCAGCCGTTGCCGTTGTCGCTCGGCGTGGCGGCGGCGGACTTCATAGCGAAAGAAGAGTACGCCGACGAAAAGCGCCAAGCCCAGCGACGTGCCGATCACGCCGATCTGCAAAGCGCGAAACGTCTTGGTCTCGGCAGAGATCTTGGCTTGCGTCCGCCTCTGTACATCGTCCACCAAGACCATTAGTTCGTCGAACGCGGCGTCGAAGCGTTGGTCGATCTCCGTGCCGGCGCCGGACGTCGCCCGCGCCTTCCATCGTTGCTCGGCAACCGCCCTGAAGTCGGCCAACTTCTGCCGGGTTGTGTGTAGAGTTTCTCGCAACTCGGGATCGTCCAAGGGGGCGAACGTCCCTTCTGAGTTCTGCCCGCCCTCGAGCATCGCGCGAAGATACCAATCGGTCTCGTCGAAGTGCCGCCAGACTTGGTCGATGGTCTCGTTCCGGTCGCCGCTGATGACTTCCTCGAACCACAGATGTGCGGTGGTCAACTCCAAGCGCGCTTCCATCGCCGCGTCGACCAGGGGGGCGTGCTCGAAGACCAGCCGGTTGCCGTTGGCCAGGATCAGCACCATGGCCCCGATCATCATCACCAAAACGGTAGCCAAGGCGGCGTAGACGCCCCGGGTCGATCGGGTGAAGCGAGTTATCTGCATGGCCAATTTCCAGCCTCTCGACACGCTAATCACTCCTTGTGCAACGACCGGCCGGCCCCGATCGCGATCGACCCCGTGCCGTCCGATTGTAGCGAGCTCTGGCAACGGGTCAATTCACCCGGCCGGCTTCCGTTGCTCAGCGGAGCTGCGCCTTGATAAACTCCCGCATTTCGTCCAGCTCTCGGCGGAGTTGTTCGATCTCCTCCGGCGGCCGCCGCTGGGCGTGCTCGAATCGTTCGGCCAGTTCGTCGCGCTGGCGCTGCGTCTCCTGCAATGCACGGCGCAATTCGTCGCGCTCGCCGATCACATCCTGAAGATGGCGCTCTCGCTGCTGTTGTTCGTGTTGCATTCTCTGCTGGTGGAGGTGCTGGATTTCCTCGGCCAGTTCGTCGCGTTGCCGCTGCACTTGGCGGAACGCGTCTTCGGCCTCCCGCTGTTGCCGCAGAGCATGTTCGCACGCTTCGCGCAACTCGTGAAACTCGCGTTCGGCCCGTTCTTGCCCGACCCGTTCGAGTTCCTCCGCCAGTTCGTCCCGTTCTCGATCGAGGAACTCGATGTGCTCCTGCATCTCTTCCCATTCCGCCCGGCACCGCTCTCGGCGCTCCTCGGCCTCCTCGCAGAGGTCGAACAATCGTTCGGCCGCGTCGGCCAGGATTTCGGCCGGTTCGACTTGCCCTTCTTCTGAGAGGAGTTCGGCCTGTTCTTGAAGTTCAACGGCCGTGGCTTCGATCCGTTCGACGTCGGCCCGTGCAACGCCGGCGGTTAGCCCGACCGCCGCAGAAAACGCGGCTGCGATCGTTAGAGCGTGTCTCATGACTGGATACCTCCGAGAGAGTGGACTTGAGAGAATTACGCCCCCAAGCGTACTGCATCAAGACAACCATAGATCACCGAACCGGTTGCGGCGGTCTGGAAACAGACCGGTTGTAGTGAAGATACCGCTTAGAGCGCGAAGGGGCCGCCAACAGCCAACACGCCGAACCGCAGCCGGGCATCCGCAGTCTTGCCCTCAGCCGCGCTTGCGGCACGTCCAGTAGACGGCGCCGGCCAGCAGGCGGAGGAACTCCCGCCGATGAAAATCGTGCGGATCGCCGAGCGTCGTGCAGAAGATGCGACCGCCGGCATACAGTCGGGTCCAGGCCACGGGCGTCGTGGGGCCGCCGTGGATGCCGCGCAGCAGGACGGTGGCACTGGAGTCGAGATCGGAGACCCTCTGCAGCGCGCCGCAGGCCACAAACGGCTCGACGCCGGCCAGCGCCGGATGGTCTCGCGCCGCGTCGACGGCGAAGACCTCGGTCGACGCGTTGCCGCAATCGCCGTGACACGTCGCGCCGAACAGTTCGCGGTCCATTTCCGGCCAGCCCTTCGGCGGAGGTCCGCCGACCTGCACCGCCACGACCGCCTTGCCTCGTTGGCAGAAGCGGCGGATCCGCCTCACTTGCCGGCCGTCGAGATCCGGACCTCGTCCCAGCAGCAGCAAGCAGTCGGCCTGTTCGAGCGTGTCTCGCCCCGGCAGCCAATCCGCCGCCATGCGGAACGCCCGGCTGCACGTCGCGTCGTAGTGCTTTTCGAGATGCGCTTGCAGCAGGGCGAGCGATCCGCCCGTATTGCACGCGCGCGAGCCGACCACCAAGCAGACGCGGGCGGTCTGCCGGGCGTCGTCGGCAACGGCCAGGCCGGCGGTCCGGCAAGCGCCCGACGGCCCGAGGCCGGTCGAGACGCCCACCCGCCGATGGGCTCGGTGCATGAAGAACTTGCGTGGCTGTTCGCTGAAGTCGCTCATCGTGAACTGGGATTGTGGAGGCAACGGTGGCAGCACGGCGGCACATCTCGCCGCGATTCTCAGTATCCCAGGCGGCCTCGATTCTGTCGAGGTTTTCATGCGGCGTGTGGGCAAAGTTTGTTGCATTCGTCCCCGATTGCTCGGCGTAGAGCAGCCTGCCAAACGGGGAGGAGCCTTCCGATGGGAACAGAGCCGGCGGTTGCGTAAGCTGTCCGTTCGCACCCCCGCGCGCCCAGGGCGGATGTTGCGGATGAGTGAATTGCTGCCGGATGTGTCGAGCAACGCGACGTTGATTGATGGGGCGGGCGCGACCACCGGTCGCGGCTTTTTGACTAGTCGAGCGGGTCGTGCTCGTGTCCTAGCGTGTCGTACCACGCGGCGAGATCGGCCGTCTCGCGCCGGACGCGGTCGCTCGGATCGACGAAGCGAACCGGCCGCGGCGCTACCAGGGCCGCGAGTTGCTTGACGTCGAACGACTCCAGCAGCCCGAAACAGAACAGTTCGGGCCGTTGGCTGACGGTCCAGTCCCGTTCGATCGCTTCCTTCAAGCTTCCCAACGAACCGTGCAGTTCGATCGCCGCCACGGCCTTCGGCTCCAGCGCCGCGGCGACCAGCGTGAACAGGCTCGAACGCGGCCCGGTGGCGACCAGCGTGACCGGGTCGCCGGGATGTTGCGACGCGGCCCATCGAGCAACGGCCGCGACCTGGCTGGCCTGCAAGCCCAGCGGGCGATCGCCCACGCCGGCGACCAACACGGCGAACAGCCAGTCTCGTTGTGCGATCTTCGATTCGCCGAAGTAGAACGGATCGACGGCAATCACGCGATAGCCGTCTTCGAGCAGCCGGCGTGCATCGTCCGTCGCAGCCTGCCGTCCGCTGTCGGCCAGCAGCAGGGCCGTCTTCTTCGGATCACCGCGCACCAACTCCACGGCAGGCACCGTCCACGATCCGCCCATTTGCAGCCGCCAAAACGTGGCCGTTAGGTCGCCGGCCTTCTCGCGGTCGGGCTTGATCGTCGTCACCGCGTATTCCTTCGCACGGACGATCTCGGCCAGCATGGGGCGACGCGCTGCTTGCCAGCGCCGCGCTGCGGCGGCGTTGCCCGGCAGAGCCGCCTGCCGCGGCAATGACTTGCAGGCCGCCAAGGCCAGTGTGTTGAAGTTGTGGTTTCCCTCGGGCAGTTCGATGAACAACTCCTCTTGGCTCTTGACCTCGTCGTTGGAGGGAATCTCCTTGGCGTCGAACTCGTCGGATTCGGCGTAGAAGAAGTCGCCTAGCATGCGATAGAGGGCTTGGCGGTTGTCGACGTCGAAATTGTGTGTGCCGGGGTCGTCGTTGACGTGCGTTCGCAGGGCGTCTTGCTTGTCGTACAGCGCAAAGGCCGGTGTCGCTGCGTCGACGAGCGGCCCCATGGCGTAGCCCGACTCGAAGCAGCAGTTGTCTTTCGAGTTGTAGGTCAGCAGCGTCGGCCGCGGGGCCATCATGGCGGTCAGGTGGGTGTAATCGACCAGCGTGGCCAGGTCGTTGGGCGTCTGCTCGGAGTCGCCCAGGTCCTTGAAGTGGTATGCACGAGTGCGGAAGCTCGAGTATCCGGCCACCGGATTGGCCAGCTTCACGCGGGTGTCGAGCGCGCTGATGAAGATCGTCTGCCAGCCGCCGCCGGAGAGGCCCGTCACGGCGACGCGATCCGGATCCGCGTGTTCCAACGCAACGAGGACGTCCAACCCGCGCTTCATGCACAAATAGAACGGTGCCAGTCCGCTGGTGCCGCAGAGGTCGAGTTGGTTCATCGAGGCGTGGGACCAGCCGGCACCGCGGAGTTGGCCCATGCCGACCCATTCGAGGTTCAGCGCCAGCATCCCGCGCTTGGCCTGGTTGATGCAGCGGATCTGCTTGGCCGGATACTGCTTGCCCAGGGCCGTGTGGCCGTTGACGTTCAGCACCGCGGGCACTTTGCCGGTGAGCTTCTCCGGCTCGTACAACAGGGCGGGAATCCACAAGCCCGGCAAGGCCTCGTAGCGGAGCTTGCGGATGCGATAGCCGGGGCCGCCGTCGATCGTGTCGAGCCACTCGACTTTCGTCTCGGCGTCGCGCCATGCGGCCGCGCCGCCGCGATAGACGATCTGCTTAAGCACGTCGTCGCGAAGCCGTTGGGCCTTTTCGGACCACTCGGCGGCCGTGCCGAGCTTGGGCATTCTCGGCACGCGATCGTCGCAGTAGCGCTGAACCTCGACCAGCGGCAAAGTCGACCCCACGATCTCCCGCTTCAGCAGCGAATCCAAGGCGTCGTTTTCGGCCGCTGAAAGCGGTCCGCAAAGCAACGTCAACACGGCCGGCAACCACAGAAGTGCGCATCGCATGAGGAACCTCCCAGGCAGTTCAGGAGCAGAGAAACGTTCGGCGCAGGACTCTGCGGATTGTGGCAGGGCGGCAGCGCGGAGTCAAGCGCCGGGCGGGGGGTGGTGGGGCGCAGCGGGTGGGGGACGAAGCGGAGCCTCGCGGAGCCCGGTTCCCAAACTGAAGTTTGGGAACCAGGGTGCGAGAAGCTGGAGCCTGGGAAGGAGGATGATCGAGCGCAAGAAACACACCCGCTACGGCCGGCCGCGATCAGGATGGCGCGGCCGGCGCGCGCGGGTCGTTCACCACTGGGAGGAGGGTGTTCGCACTTCTGCCCCGCTACGTCTTCCTGCCCCTTTCCGTCTTCTGCCCTTTTCTATTGGCTCGCACCGTTGCTGTAGCTGAGCGGGCCGGGGGGGGTTGTGTTTGTGCCCAGGCTCGGTGCGCAATCGCTACACCCCGGCGTGGAGCAGCCGTCGATGAACTGCGTCGAGGGACAGGGCACCGGCGGGCACGCCGGCGTTCCGCAGACCCATTTCCGGACGCAACGGCAGCCTACCGTGCTACTGGTCAACATCAATACAGCCGCTACTATCAACAGCTTTCTCATGACTTGCATCTCCCGTCAAAACCTTCTCGTTTCCGCGTGACGCTGCCGTCAGACAACTCTACAACACGCCGGATGATGTGCAAACGCAACCGGCGTTTTTTTTCCGAAACGCCAGTTTTGCCTTTTTGCTACCCTCGCCGTTGATCAGAAGCTACACTTGGCGAAAAGGCACCCCGATCGTCCACCGTGAGCCCCTCGATCAAGCCCATGGCAAGACACCACACCGATCGTCTTAGGTTCCCCCTCCCCAATGGCCGGGGCCTCGTGCTGCTGGTGGCAACGCTCATCGGCGCTACGGCCGCCGGTCCCGTGGCGGCCGACCAGTGCATCGACGACGTATGGCTGATCAGCACGCGCAGCGCCCCGCGCGCAACGCCTGCAGAAGACGGCGATGCGTGTTTTTCCTATTGGCGGCTTCAGTCGGACGGCCATTGGCAGCAAAGCGAGGCCAAGGAGTTTTTCGCCGGCGAGTCGGTCACTACCACGGTCTTTGTCCACGGCAATCGCAACGAGTCGGACGAAGTGGTCGGCGCCGGGTGGCAGATTCTCGGCCGTCTGAAGCGAGACGCCGACGATCCGCCCTGTCGATTCGTGATTTGGTCCTGGCCGGCCGACCGCATTCGCGGCAGTGCGCGGCGCGACGTGCGGGTCAAGTCCTGCTACAGCGACGTGCAAGCACACTACCTGGCCGAATGGCTCGATCGGGCCGATCCGTCGCAGCCGGTGAGTTTGGTCGGGTTCAGCTTCGGTGCGCGGGTGATCACCGGGGCCCTGCACTTGCTCGGCGGCGGAGAGCTTATCGGCAAGCGGCTATCCGGCCCGCGCTCGTCGCCCGAGCCACCGCCGCGCCGAGCCGTGTTGATCGCGGCCGCATTGGGCGCCGATTGGCTCTTGCCCGGCCGCCGCAACGGCCAGGCCCTCTCGCAAGTCGAACGCGTGCTGGTGACGCGCAATCGCCGCGATCCGGTCTTGCGGCTCTATCCGCGGATCAACGGCCGCGGTGGTTCCACGGCCCTCGGCTACACCGGCCCGGCTTGTGGCAGTTCGGCCGACAAGCTCGAGGTGGTCGACGTCGCCTGCTCCGTGGGGCGTATCCACCGCTGGACGCGGTATTCCCGAGCGCCGCAGTTGTGCAGCCGCTTGGAGTGGTACGTCTTTCTCGATGCGGAAGACGGTCGCTAGTACGCAGTAGGCAGTTGCCGGGTCTTGCGGCTCCATCCGAGGAGTGTCACGCCCCATTCGCCTAGGGCAGGGCCGCCCGTCGTTTCAGACGCCGAGAGCCCCTATCGTTGCGGCGAATTCTCTGCATAATGGCGGGATGAACGAGCCGCAAGCCTATCTTAACGGAGAGTGGATTCCCGCATCGGAAGCCGTGGTACACGTTGGCGACGCGGGTTTCGTAATGGGGACCACGGTCGCCGAACAACTGCGGACCTTCGGCGGAAAGCTATTTCGGCCCGAAGAGCATTTGGCCCGACTGCTGCAATCGCTGCAGATCGTGGGCGTTAACGCGCCGCTGGGGGCCGAGCAGTTCCTTGAGGTTGCTGCGGATTTGGTCGGCCGCAACCATCGGCTGCTCGACCCGGCCGACGATTTGGGGTTGGCGATCGTGGTCACGCCCGGTGCCTACGCGGCCTATCCGCCGCCCGGGCCCGATTGCCCCACGGTCTGTCTGCACACGTATCCGTTGCCCTTTCGCTCGTGGGCCGAGAAGTACCACACCGGCCAGTCGCTGCGCACCACCGACGTCGTGCAGGTTTCGCCGCAGTGTTGGCCGCCGAGTCTGAAATGCCGCAGCCGGATGCATTACCATTTGGCCGATCGCAAGGCGGCCGCCGAGGAAGCCGGCGCCCGGGCGCTGTTGTTGGATGAGCGGGGTTTGGTTACGGAAGCCTCGACCGCCAACGTGGCCGTCTTTACGGCTGCGGAAGGGCTTATCTCGCCGCCGCCGGAGAAGATCCTGGCGGGCATCTCGCTGGCGGTGATTCTCGAATTGGCCGAACAGCTTGGCATTCCGTTCCATCGCCGCGACCTCACGCCACAGGACGTGGCCACCGCCGACGAAGTCCTGTTGGCCAGTACGCCGCTCTGTTTGCTGCCGGTGACGCAATTCAATGGGCGCCCGATCGGCGACGGGAATCCGGGCGAAGTTTTTCGGCAATTCTTGTCCGGCTGGAACACGCTGGCGGGCATCGACGTAACTGCTCAAGCCGAGCGTTTTTCGGGCCGCGTATGACCGTTTGCGGCCCCGAAGCTGCGTCATTTGACGGCGCCCGCTTGACAGCGCACGAATCGCAACCTAAATATTTTATTTGACACGGGTCGATTTCTGACCTAAACATTCTATAGAGTCGTTCATTCGTCCGGCGTTCGGTCGGGCGAACTTGTCAGACCGACAAAGGCAAACCGATCGCGAGATCGGGGCGCAAAGCTGCGGGACTCCGTTCGGAGTCGGCCGGGCTGCCGAAGTCTACAACCTTTCTCCTTTCGGAGGTTGTGATGCCGGTGTGCGCTTCGATTGTCGCATCTCATCCTAAAGCGGTGTCTCTAGCGAGGCGACCGTTGCGTGGGACGTGCGCAAAGCTTCGACGCCACGGCCCGCACTCACACCGATCTTGCCGCCGCGGCACTTCGAGTCTGCCGGCAGTGCTTCTCTTTGCGCTGTTCGTTCTCCTGGCCGGTCTAGCCGTCAGCATCACTTGCGTGGTGACGGTGCGCGACCGCATTGAGCAGCGGAACAGCGCTACAAACTCGGCCACCGAGGATGCGTTGAGCGGGGCGGGTATTGAAAGCGCAGACGACGACCGAAATCGCCCGGTAGCCAAGGGGGCCCAACGTTAGTTCCCAAGCTCAGGAGGAATGGAAGCCTCCTGTTTTACTCCTATGATCGGTTTGAAGTTTGCAGTCCTTTTCATTTTCGTTCCGAGGTTGTGATGCGGATATGCGCGTCGATTGCCGCACTTGCTCTCTCAGCCCCGCCGCGGCCAAGGCGGTGGTTGCGATGGGCGTGCGCGCGGCGTCGGCGCCAAGGCCTCGGCTCACCTCGGTCTCACCGCCGTGGCGCATCAAGTGTGGCGGCAGTGATACTCGTTGCCCTGTTTGTTCTCCTGGCGGGCTTGGCTATTAGCATCGCATGCGTCGTGAACGTGCGAGACCGCTTTCAGCAGAGAAACGACGCCACAAACTCTGCCACCGAGGCGGCGCTTAGCGGGGCAGGCACGGAAAACGCGGACACCGACCGGGATGATCCGGTCACCAAGAGGGGCCAACGGTAGTTCCCAAGCTCAGGAGGAACGGAGGCCTCCTGTTTTTCCAATATTCGGTATTGCCACGAGTCGTTTCACCACCGGGGAGGCTTGACGCCGCCGTGTTTGAGACCAAGGCTTTCGTATCGCCTACCCCGGCGTACGCCATCCCCATACGGTACGGTATGACGTGACGGCTCTGGCCCCGTGGCAGCTCGGCCGTCGCTCGAACCGCCGCGACGCGCGGTGCCATCGATACCTGTGGCACTCTCACGCAGACAACTGGCCGAGAGGGATTCCTATGAACCGAAAACGCTCCAAGCCAAGGCGTTCCCGCCGCGGCGTCACGCTGATCCTGTCGGTGTTTCTGTTGGGGCTGGTGCTGGTGATGGCGGGCTTTGCCATCGACGTGGGCTACATCGTGCTCACGCGCACGCAGCTTCAATCGGCCTCCGACTCGGCGGCCATGGCCGCGGTCGCGTCGATGGGGTTGACCCGCGGCGAGATGGTGGCCGTTGCCGATGAGTACGCCGGCTATCACGTGGCCGCTGGAAGCCCGATCGACCTCGAATCGGACGACGTCGAGTACGGCGTGTGGGACATCGAAGCGCGGACCTTCACGCCCACCGCGGAGCCGGGCAACGCCGTCCGAGTGACCACACGGGTCGACGAGTCTCACGGCACTCCCTCGTTGTTCTTCGGCCAGCTCTTCAATCAGTTCGACTTCACCCAGAAGGCCTCCGCCGTGGCGATGGCCAATCCTCGCGACATAGCCTTCGTGGTCGACCTCTCCGGATCGATGAACAACGACACCGAGCCTTGTTGGGTCACCGAAGCGATCAACGACCGCTTTGCCCCGGACGGCTATCCGACCGTGGGCACCGAGTTGATGCAGCAGTTGTACGACGACTTTTCGTACGGCACGTTCCCCGGCACGCTGGAGTACATCGGCCGTCCGTGGGGTGTTTCGCAGAACAAGCAGGCCTACGCGAACCTCACCAAGAACGGCGGCCCGTTGGCGCGCGGAACCGTGCCGGAGGCGTATCGCATCCGCTCCGGGGACTCGGAGCGGACGCGGAAGCAGAAGGCCTACGCGGCGATGATCGACTTCCAGATCGCCAACGTCATGCCAAACGCCAAGCCGACGCCCAGCAGCGCGGCCACGTACGCCTACTGGGAGAAGTACCTGGACTACATCATCGACAACGAACGGGTCCGCTCGCGCGGCTATCTGCCTCCCAGTCAAGACTCCGATCGCATCGACCGCTTCGGCAATCCCAGCAGTTCGACGTTCCCCGAAGTTAGCCGTTACGTGGCGCGGGGCTTTCGCAACAAGATCGGCTATCGCACGTACGTACAGTTCATGATGGACTACGGCCGCGACCTGAAGCCGGAGGGCAGCACCTACGTGCCACTTTCGCAATACAGTCCCGACTGCCCCTGGCGCAGCGAGAGCACGCCCGGCGGCACGTTCAGGTTTCCCCCGCGGGAGCAGCCCACGCACGCCGCGCGGCGTGCATTGATCGCGGCGATGCAGGTCATCAAAGAGCGCAACGAAACGATCACCAATCCGAACCAGCGCGACCAGGTGGCGATCGTCGCGTTTGACTTGCTCAGTGGTGGAGGCCCGGTCGTGCGACAGGAGCTTACCGGCGATTACGACGCGGCCATGCTGGCCTGCACGACGCTGCAAGCCGTCGGCGACAAGGGAGCTTCGACCGCCACGGAATCCGGCCTGATCAAGGCCCGAGAGCACCTGCAGCCGCCGAACAAAGGCGGCCAGGGCCGCTACACGGCCAACAAGTTCATCGTGCTCTTGACCGACGGCGTGCCGAATCTCTACAGCAGCAGCCGCTCGGAGATCCGCAGCTACGTTACCGACAGCGACAGCAGCGACTTCTACGGCGGCAGCAAGTACGCCTACGACGCGGCCATCATGCAGGCGTCGATGATGCAAGGCGACAATTGGTACACGTTCCCGGTGGGCGTGGGCTTGGGGACCAACTACGACTTCATGGATCGCCTCTCGCGAACCGGCGGCACGGCCGACGACGGCGGAAGCAGCCCCCGCGGCAGCGGCAACCCGGCCCAATACGAACAGCGCCTGACCGAGATCTTCGAGGAGATCATCACCAATCCGAAGGTCCGGCTGGTACAGTAGACGGCGGCCGGCGGCGCCGACTCTTGCCGATCGGCGCCGCGTATACGCCGTTTAGCCGTCGCCGGCACGGCGACGTAACGAGTCTTCTCAGCACCAAGCCGCCGTGCCGGCGGCTGCTAAACGAAGAATTGCGACTGGTCGCTACTACGTCCGCAATCGCCGCCAAAGCAGCAGCCCCGCCAAGCCGATGCCCAGCAGTGCCCAAGTTCCCGGTTCCGGCACGCCCATCGCGTAGAGTTGCCCCACGTCGCCGCCGGCGCTCTCTCCGATCATTGTCACCCCGCCGTCGCTCAGCGCCCGGGCGTACATCCGCACGTCGTCCAGCGAGCCGTCGTAGAAGTTCTCGCCGCCGTATTTCTTGCCCATCTCCCAGCCGTCGACGTCGAACGGGCCGGCAGCTTGTGTGCTGATTCCGGCCAGCTTTCCGTCGACAAACATCCGCAGCGTATCGTCGTCGCCTCCGGTGAAGGTCATCACCATGTGGTGCCAAAGGCCGTCGGCCATCCACATGGCGTCCGGCGGGGTGCCGGGTTCGTCGTAGATCACGTAGTTCGTTGCCGGGTCGGAACCGTCCTCG
Organism: uncultured Planctomycetaceae bacterium; assembly: GCA_964472545.1. Taxonomy (GTDB): domain Bacteria; phylum Planctomycetota; class Planctomycetia; order Pirellulales; family Thermoguttaceae; genus CAYYNP01. Next base: position 14,348 of record CAYYNP010000213.1, read on the forward strand.
CCGAGCAAGACGGAAGGCCGGCCGCCGATCAGGGCCATCACGGCCACGTCGCCGCTGGTGTCGCCGGCGCCGTGCACGACGGTGAGATTGTCGGCGTAGTTCGACGTCCTGAACCAGGCCGACATCGACAACTCTCCGTCACCAAAGGCCGACTTGCCGACGATCTCGATGTGCGAATCGTCCGCGGCGGTGCGGAGATAGACCGCTTGTCCCAGGCCCACCGGGCCCATATCGGCCATCAGTCAGCCGCAGTTTACACCGGGCATCCCCACGGAGTTCTCGCCCATGTTGTCCGCGTTCTCGAAGGCGTAGTGCACTTCCAGCCCTGAGATCACGTCTGCTCTGGCCGCGGCGGAAAGCACCGTCGCAACAGAGGCCATCACGCCAATCCACTTCACGTTCATCGATTTACCTCGCGGTTGAACTGCTCGACTCCTTTACGTTAGTTCGACTCGCAAAATCCCGCAAGTCTTTTGAACGGTTTCGATGGACCTTGTCGACCACGTGCTCCAGATGCATGCCCGACGGCGCCGGGTCGTAGCGGTTCTGACGACTGACGCTCTCCGGCAAACGCTGACGAAATCCCCCGAACGACCACTCCACACCGTACGTGCACTCGCGCGCGGCACAACCGTCGCAACATTTTCTTGCCTCGCCGCCGGGCGTAGCCGTTGCGACGTGAGCGGGGGAGGGCGGGCTGTACGGGTATCGCGTATTGCGCGTCTTCCGGGCCGGTCTTTTTTTTTGGCGCGCCCCCAAACGTGTACTATGATACCTCTGGCCGAGATGCCGGACCCCGCTTTCCGGCCACCGCACACCGCGACCCCCCACCAACAACGCCCGGCCATCGCCACCCCCCGCCGGCGAACCCACGCACACGGACGACACCATGCTACGAAGGGTTTCACCCGCCGTTTTGCTTTCGTGCTTTGCGGCGCTGGCCGTGCTGCTTGTCACGCCGGCCTTGCCGCAGTGGAACGTTCTGCGTCAATCCGACGCGGTACCGGCTTCCATCGCACCGGCCGCCGTTCCTACGACGGTTGCGCCCGCGACGGGCCATCCGGCCCTGCTATCTCCCGCTCCCGTTCCCCCTGCGACCGGCGCCGCGGCCCCGATCTCGACGGAGATCCACAGCATCCTCCAGCAGGGGCACCAATTGGAGTTGGAGGGAAACTGGGAGGAAGCGCTCTCGCATTACGAAGGCGCCATGCGGCAACATCCGGGCGACCATAGCGTCCGACGACGCTTCGACTTCGTCCGGCTGCACTACGACCTGGGCCGCCGCTACGTCGATCGCAGCTTCCTCGACGCGCTGGCCACCATGCCCGCCGGCCGTGCGCTCGATCTCTACTCTCAGGTGCTGCTGAAGATCCAGGCCCATTACGTCGAAATGCCCAACTGGAAGGACCTCGTCGAGCGGGGCACCAACTGCCTCGACGTGGCGCTGAGCGAGGCGGCCTTTTGCCAACGCCACCTTCCCGGCGTGGACCAACAGAGCGTGCAGGCGTTCCGCCGCGAACTCTACGGCGCCTTGGGCCCGCGGGTCGTCGGCTCGCGCAACGACGCCCGAGACGCCGTGTCGCTGGCCGCCGGGCTCGCACAGCAACGCCTGGGCATCTCGCCTACGGCCATCGTGCTGGAGTATCTCTGCGGGGCCACCAACACCCTCGATCCTTACTCCGCCTACCTTACGCCCGACCAACTCGGCGACGTCTACTCGCAGATCAACGGCAACTTCGTCGGCCTGGGAATCGAACTGAAGGCCGACGCCGGCGCGCTGTTGATCGTGCGGGTGATCGGCGGCAGCCCGGCCGAAGAGTCCGGCCTCCGCGCGGGCGATCGGATCGTCGCCGTCGACGGCCGCACCACGGCCGAACTCACCACCGACGGCGCGGCCAACATGCTGCAGGGCGAAGAGGGCAGCGTGGTCGAACTGACCTTGGTCACGCCGCCGCATCCGCCGCGGCAGGTGCAGGTCCGGCGACGGCGCGTCGAAGTGCCCAGCGTCGACGGCCTGCAGATCGTCGATCCGTCGCGAGGCATCGCCTACCTGCGGCTGGCGTGCTTTCAGAAGACGACCCGCCAGGACCTCGACACGGCCATGCGTCAACTGCACGGCCAGGGCATGCGGAGCCTGATCGTCGACGTCCGCGGCAACCCGGGCGGACTGCTCACCGCGGCGGTCGAGGCGTCGGACCTGTTTATCGAGCGAGGGATTATCGTCTCCACCCGCGGCCGTGGTGCCCGGGAAGACTTCACCTACTCGGCCCAATCCGGCGGAACCTGGGGCGTGCCGCTAGTGGTGTTGATCGATCACGACAGCGCCAGCGCCGCCGAGATCTTCGCCGGCGCCGTCCGCGACCACCGCCGCGGCACGATCGTCGGCCAACGCAGCTACGGCAAAGGCTCCGTCCAAGGCATCTTCCAACTCCACGACACCCTGGCCGGCATCCGTCTAACCACCGCCAAGTTCTACTCCCCCACCGGCCGCCCCTACAGTTGGGTCGGCGTCGAGCCGCACGTCGCCGTGCATACCGCCGCCCGGCCCACCGACGACGGGCGGATCGAAGTGCAAACGCCGGCGACCGACGAGACGTTGGCAGCGGCAGTGCAGACGGCGCAGCGGTTCGTGCGGCCGCGGTAGGTGCCCCGTAGGGTGCGTCTCGACGGGCGGCAGCCAATCTCGCATATGGCGGCGGGTCTCTATGAGCTGCCAGACGCCCCGCCTCTGCGCGTAAGTGTCTTTCAAGCAATGACTTACTGCCGAACTGCCCGGAATTGTCGGCGCGGCTGCGTATCAGGCGCGACAAGGCGGAATACACGGAATTTCAGAAAGATTTCTGAAACTCTTGACAGTTTGCGCCGTCTCAGTCTAGAATGCGACAATGAGCAGACGATGTCTCACGCAGGAGGTTACCGATGAGACTGCGGCTGACCTTTCTGACGCGCCGATGGCGTCTGACGGTGAGTATCGCGGTCGCGGTGCCCACCATCGTTCTCATCTGGCTTTGGGCAAGCCCTACCACTGACTTCAAGATCTTCGTCCACGATCGCTACAATCAGCCAAACCCGCACGTGCGAATCGAGATCGATCAGGCGCCGCCGATGTACCCGGTGTTTTGTTTCAACGGGTTTGGCACAAAACCGTGGTCCAGCTAAGCAACAG
>CAYYNP010000214.1:0-17494 GCA_964472545.1 uncultured Planctomycetaceae bacterium
CGGGTGGTGGGTGGAGAGAGGTGAGGGGGGAGCGGGGAGTGGGGAGCGGGTGGTGAACGTTGGGTGTCACTTGGCCACCGTTGTTTGCTCGCCACGCGGAGGCTTTGCGCTGGCTATTCGTGGCGCAGGGCTTCGATGGGGTCCATGGCGGCGGCGCGCATGGCGGGGTAGATGCCGAAGATGACGCCGATGGTCACGGCGATGCTGAACGCCAGAGGGATCGACCAGGGGACGACCACCGGTTCACCCGACGTAATCACCTCGGGCAGTTGTTGCATCACCCTGGGGACCAGCCCCCGCAGCACGACGAGGATCAAGCGGCTCACCGGGCGGCAGGTCAGCCCGCCCAGCACGCCGAGCATGCCGCCGACGGTCGACAGCGCAATCGTCTCCACCAGGAACTGCCGAATGATGTCGGTCCGCTTGGCGCCCAGCGCGCGGCGGACGCCGATTTCGCGGGTACGCTCGGTGACGGTGGCCAGCATGATGTTCATGATGCCGATTCCGCCTACCAGCAACGAAATGGCGGCGATCAGGCCCATGAAGATGATGAACATCAACCGCGTGGTCTTGGCCTGTTCGAGCAGTTCCAGCGGGATGGTCATGCGGAAATCTTCGTTGCGGTGGTTGCGCTCCAACGTGGCCTGAACCAAATCGGCCGTCCGCAGCACGTTCTCGACCTTGTCTACTTGGAGGGTGATCTGGGTCAGCTCGACGATCTCGCCCTCGATACCGCCCGCTCGGCGGGTGATGATCTGATCGCCGATCCGGCTCCAGAGCGTGGTGATGGGGATGTAGACGTCGAGGGCGAAATCCTGCCCGGCAAACGATCCGCCGATCGCGGCGGTGGCCTGTTTGGGCTTCATCACGCCCACCACGACGTAATACTCCTCGTCGACTCGAATCGAATGGCCGATGGGGTCTTCGTAGGGAAACAGCTTGGCGGCCACTTCGGCGGACAGCGCGCAATGGTTCTCCCGATTGCGCAGATCGGCGTCGGAGAGAAAACGCCCGCGATCGGTCTTCAGTCGCACGACCTCGGCGTATTCGGGCGAACAGCCAACCAGGCGTCCCTCTTGCTCGTAACGGAAACGACGGAAGACCCGCGGGATCTCACGGATTTGCAGGGCGCTCTCGATCGAAGCGATCGTGTTGGTCAGGCATCGATAGTCGGCCCGGGTAACGCCGTAGGGCCGAATGTCGAACGTGCCCGCGTTGGGATCCGGCGGCGGCTCGATCGACTGGACGATGATGTTGCTGGCCCCGAGGCTCTCGATCTGCTCCTGGGCCTTGATGCTGATCCCCTCGCCGATGGCCAACAGCCAGATCACGCTGGCCACGCCGATGAAAATCCCCAGCACCGTCAGCGCAGACCGCATCGGGTGCAGCAACAGGCTCTTGGCCCCGATTTGCCAGGTGCGTAGTTCGAGGATGGACACGGGAGGGCGAGCTAGGGTCTATGATTTGTGATTCATGACTGGAGAGTTGGGATCTCAGATCTCGGAGATCTCGGTGGGCGGCAGATCCAATGGGGCCTGCCGTTGGTTGCGAACGTCGGAGTAGATCTCGCCGTCGCGGAGTCGGGTGATCCGCTTGGCACGGTTGCCGACTTCCCCTTCGTGGGTGACCATGATGATCGTCTTGCCTTGGCGATTCAGGTCGCCCAACAGGTTGAGGATCTCTTCGGTGGTGGCCGAGTCGAGGTTGCCGGTGGGTTCGTCGGCGAGGATGAAATAGGGGTCGTTGATCAGGCTGCGCGCAATGGCCACCCGCTGTTGCTGTCCGCCGGAGAGCTGCGTGGGGCGGTGCGAGAGGCGGTCGCCCAGGCCGACCATGTCGGCCAATTCGCGGCTGCGCATGCGATCTTCCGCATTGATCCGCTTCTGATACGACAGCGGCACCTCGATATTCTCCAGCACCGTCAATTGCGGGATCAGGTTGTACGACTGGAAGACGAAGCCGATCCGCGACGCGCGGATTTCCGAGAGTTCGTCGTCGGTGAGTTGGCTGACGTCTTCTGTGCCGAGGAAGATCGTGCCGGAGGTGGGGCGGTCGAGACATCCCAGCAGATTCAACAGCGTACTCTTGCCGGAGCCCGAGGCGCCCATGATGGCCACGTAGTCTCCCTCGGGAATATCGCAACTCACCCCACGCAGCGCCCGGACGGTGCCGCCGTCCATCACGTATTCTTTGGTGACGTCTTGGATGCTGGCCGCCAGCTTCATGGTGTGGCCCCCGGTTTCCGGCCGCCCCCGCCGGCGGCCATGCGGGCGCGCATCGCGGCGGTGAGTTCCTGCCGGCTGATCGTGTCGTCGCCGTTGGTGTCGGCCTTGGAGAACTGTGACCACATCTGTCCGGGCAATTCGTCCTTCTGCAGGCTGCCATCCTTGTTCTTGTCCATGTTCTTCAAGATGCCCGCGGCGATCGCCGCCGGATCGGCCTTGCCCGCGCCGGGGCCTTTGCCCGTCGGCGGACCACCGCCTGGGCCACCACCGCCCGGGCCACCAGCGCCCGGGCCACCAGCGCCTGGGCCACCAGCGCCCGGACCACGTCCTCCCGGGCCGCCAACTCCTGGGCCGCCACCAGGCCCCTGAGATTTCTCGGCGTCGGGCTCTTCGCCCTCCTCTTCCTCTTCTTCCGACGAGGCCTTCAAACCGGCGTCCTCGCGAAACTTGTTCGCGTTCTGTACGATTTCCGTTCCGGCCTCCAGACCGCCCTCGATCACGATATGCTCGTCGTTTGTGGGGCCGATCTGGACCTCGTGGGCCACGAAGTCGCCGCCGTCGAGCAGAATGCAGTAGTGTGTCTTGTCGCATTCGACGACGGCCTGGACCGGCACCATCAGCACGTTGTGCAGATGTTGCACACGAATTCTCACTTCGGCCGTCAGCCCCGCGCGAAGCTCGACCGAGGGGTCGACGATCCGCACTAGCGTCTCGTACTTCTTGGCCTGGCCTCCGCTCCACCAACCGCCGCCCTCGGGATACTCACTGACCTCTTTGACGACGCCGCCAAGTTGTTGGTCGGCAAAGGCGTCCAGCCGGATGGTGGCCTTCATGCCAACCTTCACCAACGAAATCTTGCCCTCGCTGATGTCCGCGTCGACCTGCATCTGCGTCGGGTCGGGCAGGCGGATGATCGTCTGGCCCTCGCGGATCGACGTGCCCTCTTCGATGACGACTTCGCCGTGGCCGCGATGGCCCTCCGAATTGGCGTAGACGACTTGCCCCGGGTTTCGGGCGAAGATCCAGCAGTTGATGATCTGCTGCTTGATATCGGCGAGTTGCTCCACGTCGAGTTCGTGGCTGCGTTGTTCGGCCGTCCGCTTGGCCTCGGCCACGGCGATCGCCGCTTCCAGGTCGCCCAACTCCTTGGCCAAGGTGAACTCATTGAGCACTCGGAGTTCCGTCTCCAGCAAGATCAACTGGTTTTCGGCCTTCTTCAGATCCGTGCGGTGGTCTTGGAGTTGTTGCTTGGTCACGTATCCCTTGCGGTACAGCTTCTCGCTGAATGTGACGATGTTCCCAGCACGGCTGATGGCCACTTTGGCCTCGTCGATTTCGATACCTTTTGCCAGCACCGACTTTTCGTACGTCCCTTGGAGATACTCCTTCTTGGCGATTTCCGCCGTGGTTACCGAGTTCTTCGCCTGGATCACCGCCGCAGCGCTGTTCTGGACGATGATCTCCTGCTGAATGAGTTGGTTCTCCAACGCCGACGAATCGAGTTGGACCAGCAGCATCTTCTCTCGGAGTTCCTCGAGCGTGATCGGAAACTCCTCCGCAGGGGCTTCGGCCGATGTGCCGCCCTCACCCGTCAAATCGCCGGCGGCCACCGGTGCGGTGGCGGCAAGCCCCGAAGGCGGTGTCTCGGCCGTCGGAGCCGCAACGGGCGGGGCGGTAGCGGGTGGCGTCAAGGCTGGCGGTGTCAAGGCTGGCGGCGTGACAGCCGGCGGCGTGGTGGCTGCTGGAATCGTGCCCGGTGTCGCAGTCGCCGGTGGCGTAGCGGGCGGCGTTATTGTGGGCGGCGTTGTAGTGGGCGGCGTTGTAGTGGGCGGCGTTGTAGTGGGCGGCGTTGTCCCGGCGGGACCGGTGGGCTGCTCCGTACCGGCTACGGGCTGCGGGATCTCGGGTTGCCTGGCCGCGGACGAATCGAGCGAACGCCCGGCCTTCTCCGCCTCTCGCAGCGCCATGAATTTCTCGACCAACTCGTAGGGCAACTCCATGCGCTCGGGCAGGCAATCCTCCGGCTCGATCACCGTGCCTTCGTCGATGATCCAGAGGATCGTGGTACCGCCGGAGTTGTTCGACTCGACCTTCGAGCTGATCTCCACGTTGCTGGCGCTCTCGACGTTCCCGCGCTCGCTGATGTCGTGAACGAAATCGCCGAGCAGGACCTCGCACGTGACCGGGGCCTGGGCGTCTTGCGAGGCGCCGATCCAAGTCGAAACGGCCCAGAAAGCGGGCACGCCGATCAGCGCGAACGCCGAAAGGCCGATCACCGGCCCGCGATAGGCAAAGCCGCGGCGGCGCAGTGATTTGGCGAGCGATCGAGCCATGGGAGCAACCTCCTGGGCGTATGGCTCCGCCGGGGATACCAGGTTGGCAGGCAATGGAAGGAAGGCGGGGCAGTTCCGTATGCTCACTCCATTCTAATCGACCGGCTCGACCTTGTCATCCCGAAGACCCTCCCCAGCGAGGGGGGCACACAAAGCCGCGGCCGGTGGCCGCGCCGGACGCAGCAGCCCACGGGGCTCGGCAAGATCGTACGCGGCAGGCCATTCGGAGAAAAGAAGACACACGATGATCGTGCCGGGGCGCGACCACCGATGGCGGCTTTTTCAAGATCGGCAGCCCTGGAACTACGGCAGCGGGATTTCCGGCGGGACAGCGGCAGGCGTGGGGATCTTCTCGGGCGCGGCAACTTCCGGGGAGGCGACTTCCGGGAAGGCGATTGCCGGGAATTCGTCCGGAAGCTCGTCCGTTTCGACAAATCCGTCCGTTTCGACCAATCCGTTCGTCACGAGCGGCCCGGTCAGATCGAGCGGCCCGGGATCGACCCACATCCCGCGGTCGTCCAAGGCCATGGTGCCCAGGTCGAGATCGAGGTTCAGCCGCAGGGCCTCTTGATTGACCCATACGCGAAGAAACCCGTTCTGATCGGTCAGCAGGGTACTCAGCGCGTCGAGCAAGTTTCGGGCCGTGTCGTCGGCGAGCTTCGATTGGGCCGGGTCTTCCAGGCTGAGCTGGGCCTGGTAGACCTGGTCGATCGAGAGGAACATCGCGGTCCGCTGCACCTCGAAGTTCAACTGGTTCAGCCGAATCGAACGGATCATGTCGCGAAAGCCCCCGGCGATCCGGTCTTCCACCACGTAGTACTCTCGTCGGGAGCGCTGGTAGTTGATCAGCGTCTCGCGATACGCGTTGCGCTCGGCCAATCGCGTCAGCGGCGCGTCGAACTCCAGCCCAGCCCGCAGCCGGCCGGTCGCACTGTGGAATCGCAACGGATTGTCGTCTGTCGTGCTGATGTCGCCGCTGAAGGTCACGTCCAGGCCGCTCTCCAGTTCATTGGCCGCCAACTCGACCTGCCGCCAGGCGTCGACCAGCGCCGCCCGGGCGTTCTTCCAGTCGCGGCGATTCTGCCGGGCAACTTCCAGCGCGGTCGCGAACTCGATCTCGATCGGCTCGAGCATGACCGTATCGAGCCTCGCTCCGGCCTGAATCAGCGACAGTTCGACCAATTCCCCCGTGAGAACGTCCAGCAGATCGATCAACTCCTGTTGCCTTTCGCCGGGGTCATGCGGCGGTGCCGGCTCGTCGCCCGGCCGGCGGCCGAACGACTCCAACTCGGCCAGCGTGATAGTCAACCGTCTCGCCACGCCCACGTAGTCGCTCGTGCCACGCAGGTCTTCGTAGAGCGACGCCACGCGCCGATCCAGTTCGTCTACGTCGCACACCCGAGGATCGATATCGCCGCGGCGGAATTCGTCGCGGGCCTTCAGCTTCTGCAGGCTCTCTTTGCGGGCCGGAATGGCCTTTTCGAGTACATCAAGGTCGGCAATCACCGCCTCGTACTGGACGATGACCGTCTCGAGCACGGGCCGCAGCCGCTGGAGATTCTCGGCGAGCGGAGCGATCTGGCCGGCTTCGGCCTGCTCGCGCAGCCCCGTCGTGTAGGCGGTCACCGTGTCCTGCATTTCGACGAACACCGGGTCGATCAACTCGAACTGCGAGAGCAGCGGGTCTTCGATCTTGATGTCTAACTCCGGCGGCAGGCCGAGCGTGATCTTGTAGGCGTCGAGCCGCCCGTCGTACCCCGCGTTCTCATCCAGCAGGTCAGTTTGGCTCTGATAGAATCTTTGCCGCGTCAAGCCGACTTGATATCTCGCCAGCCGGTCGGCCCGGTAATACTCCTCCATGCGATCGAGACTGCGGCGCAGCCGAACCAAGTTCGCCCGTTGGTTGTCGATGCGGAGTTGTCCCTCCAGAAGAGCGAAATAGCCGCCGGCCGAGGCGGCCCCCCCGCGGGAGACCGAGCCGATTCCGACTCCGCCGCGAGACGGCGTGGAAACGTCGCTTCGCCCGGTAACGATCTGCGCGTAGAAGCCCCGCTGAAACCGCTGCATTTGTCGGATGTTCGCCAACAGGGCACGCTCGGCATCGGTCAACGATTCGAGCGCCACGTGGCGCCCGCCGGCCCGCAACAGCGGCTGCACCAACGAGAAGTCGAGCAGCGTGTTCCCGCTATAACCGTCGGGCCCGGCAAACTGCCAGACCAACGAGTTGGCCATGCCCACGACCAGTTCACCGCCGGTTGCCAAGAGTCTCTGCGCTTGCAGATCATTGCCCAACGCCAGCGTGCTGGCGGGGCCGCCGCCTCGAGCGGGGCCGTCGGCGCTGAAGAACGTCGAATGGCCGCCGAAGAACTGCGTGTCGAAGCGGAACCGCTGGAAGGAGACGGCCAACGCAGAGAGATAGAGTTCCTCCATCGCCCTCTGATACTCGCGCGATTGCAGCAGGGCCATCTGCACGGCCCCCTCGCGATCGAGCACCACCTGCCCGTCTTCGTTACGCGAGAGATACGCTTGCCAATCGGGGTTCTCGGTAAAGGCGGTCTGTTTGACTTGGTCCCATCCCCGCCAACCCCTCTTGCCGTCGACACATTGCATCAGGCGATGGGAAAGCGGGTCGTCCTCGGGCATCGGTGGACTATCCGGACAGTTCGGGTCGAACATCCGCGAGGCCCGCTTCGGCTCGATCGAAAAACCGGCCATCCCCATACCCGCCTCGTTGGCCGCGCAATCGATCAGGCGATAGGCGTCGCAATCTGCTTGATGCCGGTAGTAGCGGCGTGAGCAGCCGGCGCCGACTGAAATCCACAATCCAAGAAAAAGACACAACAGCAGCCGACACCCATCGGTTCTGCGTTGCGTACGGCTGCTCATAGAGTTGTCCTGGGTTGTTGAAAAGCAAGATGCGACACAGCCCCTCCCGAGGTGCAAGACGTACTCCAGACGACCTGCCATTCGTCTCGAAATCGCTGATTTGTAGGCGGGCGCGTGGGAAATAGACACGAGATTCAAGCAGAAGACGGTGGCCCGCACCGCCCGGCGACCACTTCTGTCTCGACGCAAGGGGCGGCAACGAGACAAGATCTAGTAGCTTTGGGGTAAGGCATCGCACGTCTTGCGCCGTCTCCCCAACGACATTGTGGGAAACCTCAGTCAACTTTTCGGTCGGGGTTCGTCTAAACTTGAACGATTGTGTGGGTTAGGCGGTTTTGGACGAGTTTGCAGAACATCGGGCCCCAGGGGGAATTGTGGAAGATGGGCAGGCGCAGCAGCTTGACACCTGCTGGGAACCTGAATATCATCGAAGTTACAGCACCACGCCTAAACAGCGAAGATTGCCCGAGTTTGCAGACCGTCGGAAACCTGTCTCGATGGATTCCGACGGCTCGACCGTCGATCGTCTGCGTGAGCCTCCCGGCGAAGGAGGTCCCGCGGACAGATGCACTCGGTTGGTGTCCATTCGCCTAACGTGCCGGCCACAATCAGACGGACCAGGGCATTATGAGCATTTGGAACAAAGTACTAATCGGGTTGGTCTTCCTCGGGTCGGTGGCGTTCTTCTACTTCTCGCTGAGAACGTTGAAGACCCTCGACTATTGGCAACACGTTGCCGAAGGCCGCGAGTTCTACCTTGATGTCCGCCAGCAGTACAGTGAGACTCGCCAAGACGGCGGCGAGTTGCGGGCGGCGCGCGGCGAGCCAGGCGAACAGACCCCTGACGATCGCGAGTTGCGGAATATCCGCGACGAAGGCAAGTTCGACCGCAAGACGGCCGAAGACGGCTTGGAGGTTGTCGAAGAAGAGGCCGTCGGCATCGAAACGCTACGTGTGCTGTTGGAGGCGGCGACCGACGAGCGCGGCCCCGTCTGGTACAATTGCCGGCCCAACGGCGCCAACGGCCAGTACCAAGTCAATGTGGCATCCGGCATGGTTGCGGCCATGCAGCTCTATGTTTTCGAGGAGCGAGTGATCGGCGCGGGCGCGTATCTCGGCGAGTTTCGCGTGCAGCAGGTCGATCCGCCTGAAGGAGGCCCCCAGACCGTTACGTTAGTGCCGTCTTTGGCGACCAGCCCGGAAGAACTGGCCCGCATCGACCGCAGCGCGGCCGATCTGAACACTCCCTGGAGCCTCTACGCAAGGATGCCGGTCGACAAGCGCGAGACGCTGAGGGACGTGCTCGACGAGGCACAGGCCGCCGCGGAGACCGCCCTCGGGATTACGCCTGCTGAGAACGACGAAGACAAGATTCCCAACCTGCCCGACGAGCGTGTCATCGAACGCGTCGTCGAAACGGTCAGCCAGGCCCTGAACGTGTCGCCGCAGGACGTCCGCGAGCACCTGCTCGACGGCCGGAAGATGAAGGAAACGGACCTGGAGAAGTACGCCCTGCAAGGCAAGTTGTTGCCGTTGGACGAGAGTGAAGAAGCCGCCGTTTATACCTACCTCGACGAGAACGGCACGGAGTTGGAGTCGCGGATCGAGATGGTCGAGTACGTCGTCGACAAGTCCGGCAATCGGACGAAAGTCGTGCCGGGCGCCGCGCCGATTGTCCCCACCGAAGAGAAGTACATCGTCGAGATCCCCGAAGGCTACTGGGTCAAACCGGCCGGCGCCGACGGAAACGCCGAAGACGAACGGGTCGACGGGGAGACGGTTGTGTTGCGGTTGGCGACCGGCAACGATCCGGGCGTCTATTTTCGGCCCCTGACGGACTATCGGGTCATATGCCACGGATTCTACCAACGGCGGATCGATCTAGCCGACCAAATCGAAGCTGCCAAGCGTGAGTTGGCGATTGTCCAGCAGGCACAGCAGACGGCCGAAGCCAATGCGGTCTTCCGCAAGGCCGAGTTGGACGAGGCCCGCACGGCGCTGGCGGCCGTGATCGAGGAGCGCGACGCGATTGAGGTCCACGGCAAGGCGCTAAAGGCGGAAATCGACAAACGGAACTCGGAAATCGACCAGTTGCTCCTGTACAATCAGGCCGTCGCCGCCCAGATCGCCAAAATCCAAAGCGACGCCGCCAAAGCCATCAATGCCAGGACGCTGGGAATGGTCCAGGCGGGGGCCGGTGGAACGAACTGACGGATAACCACCCCCGCTACCGCGCCCTCACCTGCCACCCCAGGCGTGAAACTGCCGAAACCTCTCTTGACGCGTAGCCACGGAATTCTTATTCCATTTGGTCGGCGGTAGTGTAAGTTTTCACGGAGGATGTCGTCTTTCGACCCCAATTCAGAGGGGGATGCCGCGAAGTACCGGTACAACCTCTGCCAGTACACCCCCTACCGGTACACCCCTCGCCGCGCAGCCATCTCAGCCAGACCATGGGCATCTACGACCGCGACTACTATCGAGACGAACAACGGCCCGGGCTCGCGGTCACCCTCCGCGCGCCGCGCTCGATTATTGGCACGCTGATTCTGATCAACGTGTTGGTCTTCCTCGCCGACGGGCTGTTGACGCCCGGCGGCGGCACGAAGACTATCTGGTTCAATCTGGGCGTCCACGGCGACACGCTCAGTCATCCGTTGCGCTGGTGGCAGCTTCTGACCAGCGGATTCGTCCACGATCCGTCGGACCTCAAGCACATCATCTTCAACATGGCCGTGCTTTGGTTCCTGGGCCAGGCGGTCGAAAGACGCTACGGCCGGGGCGAGTTTCTGCGGCTGTATTTGGCTGCCATCGTCATCGGTTCGATTGTCTGGACGTTGACCAACTGGGGCCACCCGATGCGGACCGCCATCGGGGCCTCCGGCGCCGTGACCACGGTCGTGATCCTGTTTGCCCTGAACTTCCCCAAGCGGACGCTCCTGCTGTTCTTCGTGTTGCCGGTGCCGGCGTGGGCTGTGGGCATCTTGGTCGTCGTGACCGACCTCTACGGGGCCGCGGGTCGAGGCGGTGAAGAGAACATTGCTTATGGCATCCATCTCGCGGGCGCAGCCTTTGCTCTGGTCTACTTCAAGCTCGGTTTGAACCTCACGCGGCTGACCAGCGGCTGGCCGAGCCTCGGGCGGCTCCGGCCGCGGCCGAAGTTGCGGATCCACGATCCCTCGACCGAAGACACCGATCTCAGCGCCCAGGTCGATCGCATCCTGGAGAAGATCCACCGTGAAGGCGAGACCAGCCTTTCTCGCAAGGAGCGGCGGATCCTCGAATCGGCCAGCCGAAAATACCAAGAGCGGCGGGATCAGCCGTAGACGCCGCAGCGGAGCGGAGACCTTGCCGTCGGGCCGGCCGCTACCAATCGCCGGCAGCCGAATTCGCGGAAACTGGGTCTTCTTCACGATGCTCGCCAAAGTCGGATAACTTCGGCTACGGCGCATCTGCTGAATCCGAAAACACCCGCATCTTCGTTACCCACGTTACAGCCCGCGCCGTCTCCTTCCGCGCGGTGCGCGCAAGCAAGCTACGCTTGTGCAGCAGACGATGGGGTACGACAGAACCACGGGCCACCCACGGCCTGCGTACGGTTCTCCACATTCGCGAGCTTGTCGCCCACAGGAAGATCAGATGCCAACTGCCGCGGCCGAATCGACAGCGATCAAGGTCAAGATGGCCGGCGTCGAATTCGGCCGGAGCCCGGACGTGCTGGAAACGCTCTTGGGCTCCTGCGTGGGCATCGCCGTGTGGGATCGCGTGCTCAAACAGGGCGGCTTGGCACACGTCGTATTGCCCGACAGTCGGGGCGCGGCCAACCTGCCCGGCAAGTTTGCCGACACGGCGGTCGCCGAACTCAAACGCCGGCTGGTAGCCCAAGGCTGCAGTCCCCGCACGTTGACCGCCAAGTTGGCCGGCGGGTCCACGATGTTCGGCGTCCGCAGCGATCGCGACGTGGGCGAGAAGAACCACAAGGCCGTGCTCGAACATCTCAGCAAACACGGTATCCGATCGGTCGCCGAGCACATCGGGGGCAGCAAAGGCCGCATGATCCGCTTCTCGCTCGCCGACGGTGCCGTCGAAGTGAGCATCGCCCGACAGGTCGTCACCGTGCTCTAAGGCCATGTCCGGTGTGTGCGTGCATCGGCTGCGGCCAGAAGGCGGCCACGTTGACATTGCCCCGGGTGCCGATTAAAATGCCCCCCAATTGTCTGTTGTCAACTCCACCCCTTAGCGCGGTCCCCGCATTCCGATGGCGCCATTTTGGCGCTTCGAGCGGACCGACCGCATCCTTGAGGAGCCCCAGACGTCTATGAGTAGTGCCCAACTCCAACCCCAATCCGAGACCCTGTTCGGCCATCCGACCGGTCTGTTTACGCTTTTCTTCGCCGAAATGTGGGAACGCTTTTCGTATTACGGGATGCGGGCTCTGCTGGTGTTCTACATGATCAAGGGGTTTCTGGGCTATACCGACAACGAGGCGTACGGCGTCTACGGTGCTTACACGGCGCTGGTCTACGCCACACCGTTTATCGGCGGAATGCTCGCCGACCGCCTGCTCGGCGCGCGGCGGGCCGTGGTGCTCGGCGGGCTGTTGATGGCCGCCGGACACCTGGCGATGACCGTCGAAAACGAGACCATCTTCTTCGTCGCCCTGGCGCTTCTGATCTGCGGCAACGGCTTCTTCAAACCGAACATCTCCACGATCGTCGGCACGCTCTACCCCAAGGGCAGCCCCAAAAAGGACGCAGGCTTTACGATTTTCTACATGGGGATCAACCTCGGGGCGGCCATGTCGCCGGTGATCTGCGGCTACGTGGGCGAGACCTACGGCTGGCACTATGGCTTCGGCCTGGCCACCGCGGGGATGCTCATCGGTGTGGCCGTCTTCGTTGCGCCCACCCGATTGACCCAGGTGCTGATTCTCGGCGGGGCATTGGCGACCGCCGCGGCTATGCCACTGCTGCAAGACACGATGCTGCAGTTGGTCGTACGTTTGATTCTATCGGTTTCGCTGGCCGTCGCCGGGCTGATCGCCTTCTTGGCCCTCGGACGCGGCGGCATTCCGGATATAGCCGGCGCGGCGCCTTCGGAAGACCGCCTGACGAATCCGGCGTTTCCGCAGTTGAAGGACCATATCGTTACCTACTACCTGGCGATCATCGCGTCGGTGCTCACGCTGCAGCTCTTGGCCGAACCGTCGTCGATGGAGGCCTGGATGCTGGCGGGTATCGCGGGGGCGGCAATCGTGCTGCCGTGGGTGTCCGCCCGTGGTGCCGTGTTCGTCTGTACCGCCGCGTCGATCCCGACGCTCGTGCTACTGGTACGCCGAGGCGAAACGGCCGGCTACCTGCTCTTCGGCGCCGGCGCCTGGGCGTTTTGGTCCTTGATACAGACCGCCCGGCGCTCGAACAAGATCGAACGCGAACGGCTGTACGTCGTGCTGATCCTGATGTTCTTCTCGATGCTTTTCTGGGCGTTCTTCGAACAGGCCGGAAGCTCCGTGAACAACTTCACCGACCGCAACATCGACCGCGTGATCGGCGACCGGGAAATCGCCGACGACGACTGCAAGAAAGCCGAAGACGGCACCCGCACGATTACCTTCCGCGTGCAGCCGAGGCCTGACGACGACGAACTGTCAGAACTGCCGCTGCTCTCGCAAGAGCAACTCGGCTTCCCCTGCGACGATGAGGTCTTCGAGCGGGTCGACCGCGCCCGAAAACGCCAGAAGGCGGAAAAAGAGAAGGAGGAGGCGGGTAAAGAGACTTCCAAGGAGAACGCCGAATTGGATCCCGAGGAGGTTGCGCGGATCGCCCAGGCCGCCGAGGACATCCTCAAGGAGATCAAGAAGGACGACGCCGCGGCCGACAACGGCAAGGCGTCGGTTTCGCTGGCCGTTGCGCCCTCGAAGACGGCCGAGGACGGCGACGCGGCGCTGGTCTACACCTTCACCCGCACGGGCAAGACCGACGAGGCCCTTTCGGTGAGGTTCGAGGTCTCGGGCACGGCCGAGGTCGACAAGGACTTCGAACATAAGGGGGCCGTGTCGTTTTCGGACAGCAGCGGCTCGGTGACGATTCCCGCCGGGCAGACCGAGGCCAAGATTACCGTCGATCCGAAAGAGGACGAAGACGTCGAAGAAAACGAGACGATCGTTCTGGTGTTGGCTTCGGCGGACGAGTACGACGTCGACACGTCGAAGAAGGTGACGGCCACGATCGAGAACGACGACAAGGTCTTCACCATGACCCACCTTTCGATCCTCCGCGACGAGGCGGGCCGCGACGAAGCGACCGACGCCGACAAGACGATTACCTGGACCATTACCGAAGACCACGCCACGATGCGCATCTTCGGCGACGAGATCCCCGCCTCGGAGTATCAGGCCGCCAACCCGATCTATATCATCGTCTTCGGCCTGGTGTTCAGCGCGCTCTGGGGCTTTCTCAGCAGCATGGGGCTTGAACCGAGTACGCCGGTGAAGTTCGCCCTGGGGCTGATGCAACTCGGCCTGGCGTTCGGCATGTTCTGGTATGGGGCCCACGTGGCCGACGAGCGCGGCATGGTCGCCATGGGGTGGCTGTTGGGCGGCTACCTCTTGCAGACGACCGGCGAACTCTGCCTCTCACCGGTGGGCCTGTCGATGGTCACGAAGCTCTCGCCGGGGAAGATCGTCAGCACGGTGATGGGGGCCTGGTTCCTGGCCACGGCCTTCTCGAACTACTTGGCCGGCATCATCGCCACGTTTACCGGCGTGGAACACACCGGCGACGGCGAACAGGTCATCCCCGCCCCGATCAAGACGCTCACACTCTACGGCGACGTCTTTTGGACCATCGCCATCGCGGCGATCGTCTCCGGCATCATCTGCCTGGCGTTGGCGCCCCTGTTGAGCCAATGGATGCACCCGGAGGTCGACGACGGCGACTCCGACGACGACGGCTAATCGCGGCACGCAGTGCCCCGGGCCGTGGCGTACTTGCGACATGGCCGCCATGTGCGACGTCCTGCTGCGCAAATTGGCTGGCAGGGGAGAGGAGGCGAAGCTGCCTGTCGCCTATCTTGTGGGAAGGGTTCCAGGCCCATTTTCTTGACCCTTCTTCCTTCCGTCATCCTTTAGGTCAAGAGACGGCGCAAACCAGACTTTTTGGGCCGTCTTTCGCAAAAACGTGCAACTCTTCCGTCTCTCCGACGTTAGTATATATATTGGCAGACGATATCAGGAACAGGTGACAAGAAGCTCATCGTGGCCTAACACGCATGAGCGACAATCGTCTCGAGGGTGCGGGTAGACGCTTCGTCCACCAGCGGCGCGGTTCTACGTAACGGACACCGACGGCAAGAACTGCGCCAAGCTTGTTGAGCACGAAGGCTGCTATGGCCTCGATTTCAGAATCCGGATAGAGAAGACGTGGCACCGAGAATTGGCTTGACGATTCGACTTGGCAGGACCAAGTCGTGGTTGATTGCATTGACCGTTTTGGCTTTGAGCAACGGGTTCGGCATCGCCTTGCTCGTGGCGGGCCGAGGGTCGTCGACGTCGTCGAGTTCTGATGCGCCGTCGGAGACCGACGGCGCGGTTTCGCCCGCGGCGCCGGAATCTGCCGATCTTGCCGAGGGCCCGTGGGGGCGGTTGGAAGTCGTGCCCATCGTGATTTCGCCGCCGCTGGAGTTCATTCCCACGGCTTCGATCAAGCTCGACTCCGAACCCACGTGGTACTTCCCCGACTTGACCTGGAAGGAAGTGCGAGCCGTATTCGAGCAGGCGGGGATGCCGGAAGCACAGCAACGCGAGCTTGCCGGCCGGTGTGAAGTGGGCCCCTCCGGAAAGCACGTCATCGTTCGGCCGACGCGCGAGTTCGTGATGGCCCTTCAGCCGGACGTGCGGTCGGGCGTGTACCACGTGCTGCACGACTACGCGCAAAACAAGGACCAGGTCAACGGTTTTCGGTTCCGCGGCGACTCACCCGAGCAGTGGTTTGCCGACTCGCCGATGTCGGCCGAGGTGCGGGATCTGGTTGTTCCACGCATTTACCGGCAAGGCTCGTTCATGTTCTTCTCCGATCTGCGCAGCGTCGAGCCGCTGTTGCCCGGCGACGACGAGCGGCTGTGGTTGATCCAGACGCTTTCGCGGGAACGCACTCTGTTGGTGAGGCTGGTACTAACGGCCGACTCCGATCTCGACGCTCTGGTGCGTTACTGGGGACTGGGGGGCCGGGCGAAAAAGGTGCGGCCGATCCTAGAATCGATGATTCGGCTCGGCGGCGAGCAGACGATCGACGTCGCCCAGTTGCTGCCTCCGTTCGTCGGTCAACGTCTCTACACGTATCCGGAACCGCCGGTCTATCAGAATGGGATCGCTCACGATTGCCATTGGACGGCGTTGAACTTCTTCTCCGACGAGCCCGACGACCAGTATGCAACGAATGAGGGCTACCACGCCGCGTTGCGCGACGAGTACCACCAGATCTACGGCAATCCGCAGTTGGGCGACCTCGTCTTGTACGTTAGAGAGGGGGAAGGCGTGATCCACTCGGCCGTCTACATAGCAGCCGGGATCCTGTTCACCAAGAACGGCACGCTCAGTTCAAGGCCGTGGATGTTTCTCCACGAGGATGACATGAAGTGCTTCTACCCGCGCGGCCACGACGTCAAGTCGATGTACTTGCGGCGGAAGGGGCTTTGAGCCATCAGGCGACGTCTCTTCCGCGGGCGACGGAGCGAAGGGGCCAAGGAGGTTCTCGTGGCTATCGCGAGGGGAGTCCCGTCCTGTCCTCTTCCCAGCGCGCGCGCCACGCGCGTCCACATACTGCCTACAGCAACTTGAGCACGACTAAGCGCATTGGGAGCCCTTTGGCCTCGAACGCCCTACGGACTACTTCGACTTCGTTTGCCAAGTGATTCCCCGCCCTAGAGGCAGCCTCTGTCAAGAGAATCATATCACGATCTGGGAACAATTCCTCCGCTGACATGATGCGAGCCGCAGCGACAACAGGGAGCCCCACCAGGGAGAGACCGCCGCCGAACTGCCCGAGCAAGCATTTCCCGAATGCGATAGTAGTCCGGCTGCCGTGGAATGGGACGCCGACAGCATCGAGTGCCATTCTAGCTCCCTTGTGTGTGAACACTCGTCTTGTTGCGCCTACGAGTTCCTGAGCGAATCTGGAAGCACGGCGAACGGGCAGGTCATCTTCATCTTCAGCAGCAGTGAACAGGACCATGGCACCGTCTCCTGTAAACTTGTCGAAGTGGCCAAGGTTCTCTCTTGCCAACCTCTCAACTTCGGCACAGTACTTATGGAAGAGTTCAGCAGCCGTCGGATCCCCCAAATTGGAAAGCGCCCACGTTGATCCTATAATATCATGAAGGACAATTGCATAGTCGCCCTCGACGAGATTACCTCTCATAGCATTTGTAGCAGCCTCTCCCAGTGCGCTGCCCCGGTCCGCCTCTGCATGTAGCATCCCCGAATGACCAACGAGCCCTTGCATGATATCCTGAATCGAGTTATGGATAGTCTCTATCTGCCTCGGCTTCAAGTCTGGAAAGGCCGGCACGATAGCAAAGTTGTACAGCCCTCGAAGAACCTGCTTTCGCACATAGGAGTCATCGGTAACACGGAGGTCCTGAATCAACGGATTGTCCGCGTTCAGATAGAAGTCAAAGTCTGCATCCTGATTTACGTCTGCGTTTTTTGACAAGGCGCTTCCACGTCTCCCTCGCCCAATCAGCATGGCTGGCACATAGGACGGCTCGAAGCACCGGATCATCACATTCGCTCCAAATTGCGAGCTGTCTCCTCGCAGTTTCTCAAACGAAGTCGAGTCGCGAGGCTCGGTGAAGTGAGTGCGAGCCAGGTCCCTCAAGGAGTGGATTTCGACGTTCTTCAGGTGAGCGACCGCTTCTACGAAGCAGTCGTTCACCTCGTTCGAAAGGTCAAGAACTGGAATGCCCGTTGTACTTGAAACAGCTTCGGCTTGCACCTTCTCCGCGACGCTTGTATACCGATATATGGTGGCGTCATTCATCTCATCCACGTGA
>CAYYNP010000215.1:0-17428 GCA_964472545.1 uncultured Planctomycetaceae bacterium
TGCGCACATGGTGGACTACTCAAGGCACTTAGACATGCTTCAGCATGTGCTCTTTCCACCGCAGCAGTTCGTCAGTGCATCATTTGTTCTTAGAACTAGCGAGTGTTCATTGTGTACTGCACCGTTTCACGAATGCGATCACATTGCAGGGCTTCCTTACGATGGGGAATTCTGTGTCGAGATCATCCGTGAAGTGTCAGCTGTCGACCATGTCGCGCTCGTGGACTCTCCACATGACAAGCGTTGTCGCGTAACATCCTTTTCCGATGGCGGTTTTGATGTTGATTCGTTTACGTTGCGCCGAACGCCTCGGGAAAAGGAAAAGGACGGCCGAACCGCCGAGGCCATAATCATGACACAGAGGTGACATAATAGATCGGTGAGCCGGAGTTGAGCCTGCCTCCGAAACCGAGTCCAGGCACTATGTGAGTCGCGGGTGGCCCGGCCGATTGCTCCGGAGATGACTCCACACTCGAATCAACTCGTTCGCAGAATCGACCGGGTGCAGCACGCACGAGAGGAGATCGGCCCGGGGGACTGGGGTTGGCCGGGGGTCTTTCTTGTCTCTGTGGACTCGGTGTTCTCTGTGGTAGATTTCCGCCCGTCGCCCGTTGCGATTCAGCGTCAACCACCGAGACCACCGAGTTCACCGAGCAAGCCGGACAAGAGAGCGGGACGGAAGTCTTCTTCCTTCAGCACAACGGCCCCGCGGCGGGGACATCGGCGGCTGGAAGCTGTGGCCGGCTGGCTTGGCGATTGGGAAGAAGAGTCCCGTCCCGTTGGGGTTGCCCGGGTGAAAGGCGACGCGAGAGGGACGGGACTCTCTTTCCCAATCGAGGACCGGGCGGATTGGTCGCTCGGCCACGTCAAAACGGCTTGGTCCAGAACTCGTGGACTGGCTGGCCTTTGTCTGGCTGCCCGTTGTCTGGCTGGGCGGCGAGGAAGCCGTGGCGGCGGTAGAGGGATTTGGCGGGGGTGTTGTCTTGGCGGACTTCGAGGGTGAGTTTGCAGCAGCCGCGGCGCTGGGCGTCGGCCTCGATCTGTTCGAGAAGCTTGCGGCCGATGCCCCGGCGGCGGTAGTCGGGCTCGACGATCAGATCGTGGACGTTCAGCAACGGGCGGCCGGCGAACGTGGAGAAGCCGACGAAACAGACGGCCAGCCCGACCGGCCGATCGCCGACGGCGGCCAGATAGACCGCGCTGGTCGGATGGGATTTCAGCCCGGCGATCGTGCGGCGGCGCGTCGGTTCCGGCAAGGGTTCGCCAAGTCCCATCGGGCCGCGGGCGTAGGTATCGAGCAGGTGTAGCACGGCGTCGCGGTCGGCCGCCGCGTCAAGGTCTGCCAAACGGGTGGTGATCGGTTCCATGCCGCGTATTCTACGCCAGCCGGCCCAAGATGCCAGGGCGGCTGGAAGTCGGCCCGGCAAAGGTCGATTCCGCAGTCTTTCGCAACCTCCCCGTTCCGGCGGCAGTCGCGGTGGCAGATCACGAACCGGGAAGGTAAGATGTTGGGTCGGTGCTAGTACCTCGCGACAATCGAGTTTGGGGGGTGGCTGGGGCAAAGCGCAGCGGTGCCCCAGTGACTCACCGGACGAAGACTGCGTCGGCAACCTGGGGCACCGCTGCGCTTTGCCCCAGCCACCCTAACCGACAAGATTAGCCGCAATGATGTACCAGGCCCCAGTGCCGTTTGGTCCCCTTTTTCCTGCGAGAGAGACGCAATGAAGATCTTCACGGTTGTGCTTGCCGCGGCGTTGATGGTGACGACGAATCACGTTGACGCCGGTGTAGGGCAGGAGGTGATCGGCCAAACGCCCGACGGCACGAAGGTCGAGCAATTCACGTTGACCAACGCCGGCGGACTGGAAGTCAAGGTGCTCTCGTACGGTGCGATGCTCACTTCGGTCAAAGTGCCCGACCGCGAGGGCAAGCTCGATAGCGTGACGCTCTACCTGGACCCGCCGAGCGACTATCTCACGCGGCGATCCGTACTGGGGACGGTTGTCGGCCGCTACGCCAACCGGATCGCCGGGGCCCGATTCACGCTCGACGGCGTGCAGTACGCCCTCTCGGCCAACGCCGGTGAAAACCACATCCACGGCGGACGCAACGGTTTTCATACGCTCGTATGGCAAGCGAAACCGCAACAGCGCGACGGCAGCGCGGGCGTGGAGCTTTCGCACGTCAGCCCGGACGGCCACGAAGGATATCCCGGCAAGCTCGACGTGAAGGTGACCTATCGGCTGACCGACGCGAACGAACTGTTCATGGAGTATGAAGCACGGACCGACAAGCCGACGCACGTCAACCTGACCAACCACGCCTACTGGAACCTCGCCGGGGCCGGCTCGGGCGACGTGTTCGACCAGGTGCTGATGCTCAACGCCGACCGCTATCTGCCTGCCGACGAGCGGAAGATCCCACTGGGCACGTTGGCCGACGTGAAGGGCACGGTGATGGACTTCACCACGCCTACGCCGATCGGCTCGCGCATCGAACGGGTCGAGGGCAAGAACTACGACCACTGTTACGTGTTGAACAAGGAACACGGCAAGCGCCTCTCGCTGGCCGCCAAGGCCGTCGATCCCAAGAGCGGCCGCGTGATGGAGGTCCACACCACGCAGCCCGGGGTGCAACTCTACACGGCGTCGCACATGCGGCTGAAGACGGCCGGGGTCGAGTACGGTCCGTACCACGCCTTTTGCCTGGAAACGCAACACTACCCGGACGCGCCGAATCGTCCGGCGTTTCCTTCCACCATATTGCGGCCCGGGCAGACGTATCGCGAGGTGACCGTACACAAGTTTAGCGTCGTCGGCGAGTCACTTCCCGACGCGGCGGCGGATTAGCCACTTGGCCAGTCGGACCGCCGAGCGCAGCGACAGATGGCCGGCCATCCGCAGCCGGTTGACCAGCGTCTTGCGCAGCAGCACGACGGTGGCGTCTTCGGCCGAGCGATTGGCGAAGCGCCGCTTGTGGATGCCGTCGCCGGCCCCGAAGTTGAGCATCGCCGGTGGGTCGTGGCGGTGCAGGTCCTCGATCACCAAGTACAACAGCACGGTGCCCGGCGAGAGCCGCGTGAACGACTCGTCGAACGCCGTCTCGTCGTATTGAAAGACGCCGCGGAACTGGTGGCCGATCAGGAACGCACATGGCTCGCCGCCGCAATAGAGCAGATAGGCGCGGAGGATGTTTCGCCGGGCCAGGTCCTTCAGCTTGGCTTCCTCTTCGGGCGTGTACTGCACGCGGGGGCCCAGCAGCCGATGTTGCCACGACCCCTCGGCAGCTTTGGCGGCTGCCGCGAGAAACTCGCCGACCTGCTCTTGCGACGTCACGCGGCGGAAGTCGAGCTTGCCGCGGCTTTGCTTGGTGAACCGCTTGACCTTCCGCCGCAGCGTCTGCCGGGCCTTGCCGCTCATGCCGCCGAGGAACCGCTCGAAGTCGTCGGCCAACTCCAGCCAGTGCCACGGCCGGACCCCCTCGGGCAGATAGACCAGATAGTCGCGATCGCGGTCGCCGGCCGCTTGCAGGAATTGCCAGAGATAGCTTGTCGTGGGGACGCAGTCCAGATAGACGCAGTCGCAATCGTCGATGGTGCGAAAGAGCCCGGCGAAGAAGGCCCGATAGACGTCTTCCCGCGGCGGCAATAGCGGGAGGCTGCCCAACACCTGGGCCGAGCGGAGCGTGGCCTTGGCCAAGGCGCGGTTGAAGACGTCGAACTGCATCACGAAGCGATGCCGCAGCAGCGGGGCCAAGCCGGCGATCTGCCGCGACGTGTCGCGCACGACCGCCACGTGCGACGCCCGTTTTGAGTCAGTGCGCAGGGTGTGCTCGCACCAATCGGCCGAGCCGTAGACGAGGTTCATGTTCTCCGCCTCGTCCAAGGCGGCCTCCCAGCGGCATCGCAGGACGGCAGCCTCCAGCGCGTCTTGCGACTCAACAAGCGAAAACTGATGCCCGTTAGATGCCGTTGTCATAGAGAGACTCTCCACGCGGCGAAGGATGCACGCTGCCCGCAATAAGCCGGGGGGAGCTACCCTCCCCGCGAAATCATAGCATGGAAACGCCCGAGGCAAGGTCGACGCCTCGGGAGGCCAACGCCGGCAAGAGCACGTCGAGCACGGTCAGCACGCAGGGATTGTCGTCGTGCAGGAGCACGATATCGCCCGGCCCGACGCTTTGCGCCAATTGCTCGCCACACGCCTGGGCGTCCCGGTCGCAACGAAGTTTCCAGTCGTGCGGGTCGACCGACCAATGGACGCTTCGCAGCCGCAGCCGCCGCAAGGCCGCCATGCTTCCCAGCGTGACCTTCCCCATCGGCGGGCGAAACAGCGTGGCGGGCTTTCCGGCGTGCCGCTCGATGATGTTCTGACACCACCGCAGATCGGCCAAACAGGCCCTCAGCCCGGGCACGCCGTCCGTCCAATGTGAATACGAGTGGTTTCCCAATCGATGTCCCGCCGCGGCGATCTCTGCCAGCATGTGCGGTGCATTGGAAATCCGCTTACCCACGACGAAGAAGACGGCCCGCGCGTCATACTGCTTCAGCCGCCGGAGCACCTCCGGGGTAACTTCCGCGTGCGGGCCGTCGTCGAACGTCAACAACACGGCGTTGGTGTTGCTCAGCCGGTCGCGGATACCGCAGAGGCGGCGGAGAGTTCTCTTGACGAGTTGCTTCGCAGAGTGGATCATTGCGGCCGGGCGCGAGCTGTCCGAGCGGCGCGGGGTGTCCGTGTAGGGCGAGGTTCCCTGCAACTGTAGCTTAATCTGAGGCTTTGCGTCCCTGAGCCCCTAATCCCGGAGAGTGAGAATGCGAAAGATCCAGCGGCCGGCCACCGGCCACGGTTCTGCCGCCCTGAGTTACGTCGGCCGGATCGCCGCTTACCTTGGCGGATTCGTGCTGACGGCAGCGTGTTGTGCGGCCTCGGCGGCCGACTCGATCGACCGTAGCGAGATCTACGACGCCGACGGCCAATGGCGCCGGGCGAAGGCGTTTATCGAGCGGTTTGTCGCATCGCGGCTGGAATTGTTCGACGAACGGGGACAATGGTGTGGCGAAGAAGCCGACAAACCATGGCGGAACATGGAACTGTCGGCCTACGTCAATCCGTTTCTCGAATCGGGGAACGTGGCGGCTGTGGCCAAGGCGAACGCGATCCTTCAGAACAACGATCTGCACCAACTCGATCTGGCCTACGCGCTTGTGCGGCATCGTAAACTGCTTAGCGACGAGGCGGTGGCCCGGGCCGAGCCGATCGTGCGGCGAAAAGTCGAGCGGGAGTTTCAGGAGTTTCGCTGGAAGTTCTTCCAGGGCGACAACGACAACTTCCAGTTGATGGCCGCGGCGACGGTCGCCATGTGGGGTACGTATACGAACGACGCCGACGTTGTGGAAGATGCCCGCGGGCGGCTGGAGCATTTTCGCACGCTGTTGACGCGGCGCGGTTTCGCCTCGGAGTTCAACAGCCCGGCGTACCTGGGGCTGCATCTGCATCCGCTGGCGTTGATCGCCGAAACCACCGAGGACGAGCGGCTTCGCCGGCTGGCCATCGACCTGGAGACGCGAACCTGGCTCGATCTGTTGAGCCATTATCATCCCGCATGCGGCACGCAGGCTGGTCCGTGGGCGCGGGAATACAACTTCGACATTTACGGCGGCAGCTTCACGCGGCTGAACTTGTATTTGCTGCTCGGCGATCGACTGCCGGGCGAATGGCAGGAGGGGTTTCGGGCCGAGTCGCGCGAGCACGGATTGGTGCGGGCGGCCAATCGGGCGTCGGTGCGGTACCACTGCCCGAAATGGCTGGTCGATTGGCTGGCGGCGCGCCGGTATCCGTTCACGGTGATCGGCACCGCCGACGGCGCACCGGCCTTCATGCGGCTGGAGCCGGACCGGCTCGGCGGGCTGTTCCACTGGAACTGGAAGGATTCCCCCGGCGAAGACGACCGGCTCGACGCGCTGCCGGCGTGGAACAGCCGGTTGGTGACCCACATGACCGAAGACTACGCGCTGGGCACGTCGCAGCGGATGTTCACCAACAGCTCGCAGTGCCACAGTTTCGTAGTCACCGTGCCGGCCGTGAAGCCGCTTACGAGCATCCGCGATGCCGTGCGGATCTATGCGCGTTACGTCGTCGACGAGCATCAGCCGTGCGTCACGTGGCAGAACGCCGGCGGGCGCAGGCACGCCACCGGTCCGGTGGCATTCGCCGATGCCGGCCGCTCGATCTGCTTGCAGCACGAGCAAACGGCGATGGTCCTCTATCGGCCGTGCGTGATTGCCGACTACTCGCCGAAGAGCTTGAAGACGATGATCATCATCCCGAACGAAGATTTTGGCGTGGGGCAGCCGCGCGGCGACGAAATCTACATCGGCGACCGGCCGATCAACGGCCACCGTGGCGAGTCGGCCGAACCGGCCACTGTGTTTGTTCGCATCGGGGAGACCTACCTGGCGATCATCCCGTTGATCAATCACACCGAAGTCGGCATGGAATCGACCCGAGAAGCCGCCGTACGCATCCGCCAGGAGGGCAAGGCGCTGGGCATCTCGCTCTACAACCATCAAGGCGAGCCGATTGAGTTGAATCCACGGCAATGCACGATGCTCGGCAACGGCTTCGTCTGCGAGATGGGATCGAAGGCCGAGGACGGCGACTTCGCTGCGTTTCGCCGCCGCTTTGAGAAGGCCACACTCGATATCAAGGACCATTATCCCCGGACCGTCCATTCCCGCGGTGCCTACAGCCGCGAGGTGATCTATCGCCGCAAAGGGCTGGAACTGGCAACCGAATACAACCCGACCACCGAAGGCCTGCGTTATCAGGCAATCAACGGACGGCCGCCGAGCACTCCGCAACTCGATGCGCCGGGGCTGCCGAGACAGCGCGTGCCGTTTCTAGAGGACTGAGATTGGGGTGATGGCGTGGCCGCAAGCGTCTGATTCCTCGATCCATGAGCATCTGCTGATGTCAGTCGCCATGTTTTGCGGTAAACTGAAGGCCGTCGAATTGGCATTACGCGAAGGAGTTCAACGAACATGCGAAGATCGATCGTGACGGCCGTCACAGTATGCGTAGTTGCGTCTCTTGCGGCGGAACGGGCGGCGGGCCGGTCGCCCGTGGATGGCGACGCGGCGGAATCGCTTCGGATGGCCGTGGAAGATCTGATCGGCACGTTCGGCGACCGATATCCCGGTGGACCTGCCTACCTTCGGCAGCTCGGCGATGTCGATGCAGACGGCTTCGGCGCTTTGCAGCACGAGGCCCTGGCGGCAAATCCCCTGGTCGCCGAGCGGCCGCTGTTGTTCGTCGCCCGTGCCCCGGACACCACCGGCACGCATCTCTACATGGAGCCGCACGCCTACCGGGCACGCGGCAGCGAGTTGAAGCTACTCGATCTGAAGACCGGCCGGACGCGCACGCTCCTGGCTACCGAAGAGGGTATCATACGCGGCCCGTGCGTCCATTTCGACGGCCGGCGAATTCTCGTCGCCAAGAGCGAAGGGCCACACGATAACTTTCATATCTTCGAGCTCGAACTGGAATCCGCGGGCACGTCGGCCGAAGCCGAATGCGATGTAACGCAGCTTACCGACGCGGCCGACGTGAGCGACGTGGACCCGATCTACCTGCCCGACGGGAGCATCGTTTTCGCCTCGACCCGGGAGATCAAGTACGTGCCGTGCGACACGCAGACGGTGCCGCAGATGTTTCGCATGGCGGCCGACGGCTCGAACGTGCACCAGATCACCCGCAGCACGGCCCACGAGAACCAGCTCTCACTGATGCCCGACGGGCGGATTCTCTACAGCCGCTGGGATTACGTCGACCGGAATTTCGGCGACGGCCACGGCTTTTGGGTGGCCAATCCCGACGGGACGAATCCGGCCCTGATCTGGGGCAACAACACCACCCATCCGTCGACCGGCTGGTTTGCCCGATGTATTCCCGAGAGCGGGCGGCTGCTGTGCATCTTGGGCACGCACCACGGCAGCCTGGGCGGTGCGATGGCGGTGCTCGATCCGCGGACGGCCGTCGAAGGGATCGAGTCGGTGGTGCAAACCTGGCCGGCGGACGTCAAGCGCCGCTTCGAGCAAGCCGGCGAAGATTCCCTCGACCGCGAGGGCAACTCGGCCGTGCGATTGGCCGTTGAGGCGTGGTCGGACGATGCCCGGCGCCTTTGGACCGGCGATGCCAACATGCGGATGCACCGGCACGACGATGCGCTGGCAAACGTGGTGCCCTGGTACAACACGCCGTGGCCGCTATCGACGAAGTACTTCCTCTGCGTCCGGGCGATCAGCCGCAACGCACGGCCGGCGGTCTATCTGGTCGACGTCTTCGGCAACGAGATCATGCTGCACAGGGACGCCCACAGGGACGCTCGCGGCTGCTACAGCCCCATGCCGTTGGCCCCGCGCCGCAAGCCGGTGACGATCCCCCCGCGCCGCGACTACGGCCACGGCGACGGCGTGTTCTACGTGCAAAACGTCTACGAAGGCACGCACATGCAGGGCGTCGAGCCCGGCGCGGTCGAGGCGATTCGTATCGTAGAGGTGCTCAGCAAGCGGGGCCGCTCCGAAGGGGCCGGATGGAACGGCCTGGGAATGCAAACGCCGGCGATGAACTGGACGGAGTTCAATGCGAAGCGAGTCCTGGGCACCGTGCCGGTGGCCGCAGACGGCAGCGCGTGTTTTGCCGTGCCCTCGGATCGGTTCGTCTACTTTCAGCTTCTCGACGCCGACGGGATGATGATCCAGAGCATGCGCAGCGGTACGTCGGTCCATTCGGGCGAGCAGACGTCGTGCGTAGGCTGTCACGAGTCGCGGCACGCGGCCAACGCGTCGCCTCGGCCGTCGCTCTTTCCCTCGGCAGCCCGGCGCCCGCCGAGTCGGATCCGGCCGTGGCACGGTCCGCCGCGTCGATTCAGCTACCTGGACGAGGTACAGCCGGTCTTGGACAAGCACTGCGTCTCGTGTCACGATTTTGGTGAGAAGGGGGCGAAGAAGGTGGTGTTGGCCGGCGACCGCACCGCGTCGTTCAACGTTTCGTACATGGAACTATGGCGAAAGGGCTACCTCGGTACGCTCGGCGCCGGTCCCGCCGGGCATCTGCCCGCCTATAGCTGGGGTTCGC
Organism: uncultured Planctomycetaceae bacterium; assembly: GCA_964472545.1. Lineage (GTDB taxonomy): Bacteria > Planctomycetota > Planctomycetia > Pirellulales > Thermoguttaceae > CAYYNP01. The sequence goes on from CAYYNP010000215.1 coordinate 9,138, forward strand.
ATGGGAGCCGGCTGATTCGGCATCTTCGCGACGGCCACAACGACGTCGGGTTGGATGCCGAGAGCATGGATCGGTTGATCACCTGGGTCGACCTGAACGGCCCCTACTACCCGACGACCTATACCGCCTATCCACACAACCCGCCGGGAAGGTGTCCGTTGGATCGCAACGAGTTGGCCGCGCTGGGCCGGATGACCGGCTTTGCCGTCGGGCAAGTTACCCGAGCCGATCAGTGCCGCGGGCCGATGATCAGCTTCGATCGCCCGGAGATGAGCCCTTGTCTGGCGACGCTCGAAAACGATCCGGTCAAGCACGAGCAGGCGCTGGCCATGATCCGCGAGGGCCGGCGGCGGCTGCAAGCCCGTCCGCGGGCCGATATGCCGGGCTTTGTGGCGTGGGAGCGGGACTTACAGCGGCAGGCGCACCTGGCAAAGTACCGCGAAATCGAACGCAGCTCCCGTCAGGCGATTCGTCAAAGCGTTTGGGCTCCGTAGCCACACGTCCCGCCGCCAAGTCGACCGCAAGGGGGCGCGAATCGGAGGCGAAACCGGGTGCCACTGCTGGCTTGTCCGGCAGTGCAAAGCGAAACTGGGTGCCACTGCTGGCTTGCCCAGCAGTGCAAAGTTGAAACTTGCGCAGTGGCACCCGAATTCTCAGGCTCCTACTCCTTCAAGGGGCCGTTGTCGGATTTCGGCGGTGCGATACAATAGAGCTTGGGCCGCTTTTGGGAGATGCGGCAGCCGCGCGCGTCTTGATAGGGGCTGGTATACCCAGGCATCGGAGCAGCCGGTCATGAGGCATCTGGTCGCAATTGCGTGTGTGATCGGACTGTGCGCCGGCTGCGGACGCCGCACGACGTCCTCGACGACGATGACGACGACGGTCACCTCGACCGTGGGCGACCCCTCAGAAGAGCTGCCCAAAGAGCCGGAAGGCGTCGATCCTCTCATCTCGAAAACGACCGAGGCGAATGGCGAAAAGACGCCCCCGCCCGATCCGGAGATCCTCGGCAGGCCGTTCAGTTCGTGGGCCGAACGGGCCGTAGGACCGAGCACGCCGGAAGAACGCGTCGAGACGATCGAAGCCTTGGTACTTGCGTTGGACTGCGGCGTGCCGGCGGCCGTCGTCGAGGCGGCCGATCTGCTGGCCGTGTTGAAGCCGGAGACGATTCGCGCCTCGGCCGCATTGGTGGGCAAGCTCGGCGACGCCCGGCCGTGGATTCGCGTGTCGGCGATGGAGGCCCTGCAGAAGATCGGCACGCCGGCCGTGCCGGCGTTGGCCGAGGCGGTCGAAACCAGCGACGATCGGGCCGTTCGCCGGCGATCCGCTTTGGTGCTCAAAAGTATCGGCCCGGATGCCGCCCACGCCATTCCGCTTTTCGAGGCGGCACTCGACGACGAATCGTCGGCCGTACACGACTTGGCCGCCGGCGTATTGGCGGCGCTGCGCGGCGAGGAATCGCCCGCCGATATCGAGAACTCGACGGTGCCCGCCGACGAGATCCCGCGCGGCGACGCTACCGACGTCCTGCTCGCCGGCGGCGACTGGCCGCAGTTTCACGGCCCGGCGCGCGATTCGATCTGTCGGCAGAAGGGGCTGTTGAGCGAGTGGCCGGCCGAGGGGCCCGACTTGCTTTGGAAACTGGAGGGACTGGGCGTCGGCTATTCGGGCATTTCGATCGCCGACGGTAGGATCTTCACCATGGGCGATCGGACCGGGCCCGATGCCGAGCCGTCGCAATTCATCGTGGCCTACGACCTGCCCACGCGCAGCGAACTCTGGGCCACATCCGTCAGCCCGCCGCACGACGACGGCCCGCGCTCGACGCCGACCGTCGACGGCGAGTTGCTCTACGCGATCGGCACCGAAGGCGACCTGTTGTGCGTCGAGGCGGCGACCGGCGTCGTTCGCTGGCAGAAGAGCCTTCCCGACGATTTCGGCGGCCGGATGATGTCGAAGTGGAAGTATAGCGAGTCGCCGCTGGTCGACGGCGATCGCCTGCTCTGCACGCCCGGCGGTCCTCAATCCGCCATCGTAGCGCTCGACAAACGGAACGGCGAGTTGTTGTGGCAGTGTGAACTCCCCGGCGTGGGCCCCGAGGGCAACGACGGCGCCGGCTATGCCTCGATGACGGTGGCAGAGATTCGCGGCGTGCGGCAGGTCGTGCAAGTCATGGGGCGGGGCGTCGTCGGCGTGGAGGCAGAGACCGGTCGGTTGCTTTGGAGCTACAACGAGATCGCCAACACGATCGCCAACATCTGCTCGCCGGCCGTCTGGGGCGACTACGTCTTTGCGACCACCGGCTACGGCACCGGCAGCGTACTGCTCCGAATCAGCCGCGACGGCGAGTCGTTCGCCGCCGAGCCGGTTTATCGTCTGGGCGCCCGGGAGTTCGAGAACCACCACGGCGGCGTGGTGCTGCTCGGCGGTCATCTCTACGGCGGCCACGGCACGAACAAGGGAGCGCCGGTCTGCCTCGATTTGGCCACCGGTCAGATCGCCTGGAAGGCGCAGGCCCCCGAGCGGGGCTCGGCGGCCGTGCTCTACGCCGACGGCCATCTGATCTTTCGCTACGATCGCGGGCTGGTTGCGTTGGTCGAAGCCACGCCGGAGGAGTTTCGCCTCAAGGGCAGTTTCCGGCCGATTGCCGGCGAAGGGCCCGGCTGGCCCCATCCGGTGATCCACGACGGCAAGCTCTACTTGCGCCACAACGATCTGCTGTCGTGCTACGATCTGAGCGTGAAAGAGTAGTACTCAGTAGCAGCGGCTGGGGTGGCTGGGGCAAAGCGCAGCGGTGCCCCAGGAATGCACAGGACCACGCAACCTCCTGAAATCTGGGGCACCGCTGCGCTTTGCCCCAGCCACGCGCAGGTCTATTGGAACGTGGTTGTAGCACGCCGAGCGATCTCACGTCGCCGTCAGCCACTCGTGCTTCCAGAGCGGATTGCCGCAGGCGTCGCAACGTTCGCCGTTGGCCAGCACTTCGCCCTTGCACTGGCCGCAATCGCCGATGGCCGGCAGGTCGGCCGTCTGATCCTTGCGAAGTTGCAGCGCCGTCTGGTGATCGACGAACGCCAGCGCCGTGGCGATTCCCACCGCCGTGGGAACCAGCCGATACAACACCAGCGGTGCCCGGGTCGCCTGCGGGTGAACGCCTGCCAGCAGATCGGTAAACAGCAGCCGGCGCTCGTCGGCCGTCTTGTCGACGTATTGGCGGCAGCGATCCAACAGTTCTTCGAGATCCGCGCCGTCGACGTGCGGGCCAAACCGCAACCGGGCCAGCCACGGCAGGTACCAGTCGATGCCCGAGAGCACGTAACCCAACCGATTCACCGCCACGGCCGATTCGGCTATCTGATAGACGTCGATTTCGTCTTTGGTCCGCCGCAGGCTTTCGATTTCCGAGAGCGGGATCATCATCGAATCCCGCCCGACCCTCTCCTCCACGTCCTGGTGCACGCGAAGATAGAGGCACTCGCGCAACAGCGACAAGCCGCCGGCCAGTCCGGCGACGACCTCGGCCGCGTGGCGACGCTTCTCGCGCCGCTCCAACTCGCCGGCCAACTCCTTGAGCCACTTCTCCGATTGTTTCTGGGCCATGGTCGAGCCACCTTCGATCTACAAACGCCGTCGAACGACAAACTGGGCAACCGGATAGTCTACCGCCAATGTCCCGGCGGTTCAACGCCGGCTCGACGTAGCCTCGGCCTGATCCGGCGTGGTTTCCTCGGGCCGGAGAACCTGCCCAAGTTGCCGCAATCGCCGTTGCAGCCGCGCGACGTCGATCGCCTGCACGTCCACACCCTCTTCGGCCGCCGTCGCTGCCGCCACGCCGGCCGATTCGCCCAGGACCCCAAACACCGGCTCCATCCGTGCCGACGCATAGGCGATGTAGCTGGCCGAAAAACAGACCGGCACCAGCAGATTGCGGCACTCCTGCTGCTTCGGTGTGATCGCGCGATAGGGGACCGCGTAGGGCACGCCCGTGCCGCGGTTGCCGCCGAGAAACATGTTCCCCTCGGTGGCGATTGCCGGCTTGCCGGTCTTCGGGTCGACCGCGGCGATGCGGCGGACGGGGTAGGTGTCGACGCCGTAGAGGGCCAGCCCCACGGAGTCGTCGGCGTGGGTCTTGTTCATCACGTCGGCCTCGGTGAGCACGTAGCGGCCGACCATTCGCCGGCAGACGCGGACGTAGAGTTGATGCGGCCAGCCGTTGGTATCGGGATGATGCGTGCGATCCAATCCAAGCGCCGCCGTCTTCGCACGGAAATCGGCCGGCACACGCTCGTCGGTCGAGAGGAAGTGGTGCAGCCCGCGAAGGTAGTCGACGTGTGTCCGCCAGATCCGCGAGCGGGCGGCGTAATCGCCGTCCTGGTAGAGGCGGCTGACGCCCAGCGGCGCCATGGTCACCAGATGCTGGCGGAAGTAGTTGTATTCGCCGGAATTGAGCCAGCCGGGAAAGATCTGATCCAGCCGCCGTGCGGGGCCACCCTGTTGCCGTTGCCGCACGATATACTCGACGTAGCGCCCGACCAGTTCGTAATCGGCCGGGTCGTAGTCGTCCGGCGGCGTCAGCGGGACCCGGCGCGACGGGTCGTTGGTAACGTAGTAGCGAAAGTTGTAGGCCTGCGTGTAATCGTCGCCGGCGCCGAGCGGCTTGCCGTGATCGATTTCGACCCATCGGATCAGTCCGCTGTCGGGATCATCCGGTTTGACGAAGGGGCTGATCGGCGTGAGGTTGGTCAGCGTGTGTACTCCGGCGTGCGGCTCGTCGTACACCTCGCGCCCTTCCCGGCCCACGGCGTATCGCACGCCGGAGCGAGCCATGATCTCGCCTTCGTAACTGGCGTCGATGAACACCTTGGCTCGAATTGGCCGCAGACGATCTTCGGCAGCCTTGACGGCTGGAATTCCCCACGCATCGGGCGGCGCGTGTTCGAGATAGAGCGCCGTTATGCGTCCGCTTTGCATTTCGGCCCTGGCCACGCGATGCTCAAACAGGATCGGAATCCGGTGTTTCTCGAGCAGATCGAGAAACGACCGGCGGGTATCGGCCGGTTTGTTTCCCAGCGAGGTGAATCCGTCGGCCATCAGGCCCCCCACGGCCGCCCGCATCGGGCAATCTTGCCGAGGCTTGATGCCGGCGCCCAGCATACCGCCCACCCAACGGCTGGGCTCGACCAGCAACACGCGCTTGCCTTCCCGCGCCACGGCCACCGATGCGTAGATCCCGCCGGGTGTCGCAGCGTAAACACAAACGTCGAACTCCCGCGGCGGATCGGCGGCCAGGCACCTATCGTTCGCCAAGAGTACCGCGACGCAACAACAAGCGGCCAAGACGATCTGGATGAGTTTCATCAGCGGGCCCTTCTACTCGGGATACTCGAATCGAACGGAGATCGCCACGTCGGGATGGAAGCTCGGTTTGATCGGGCAGAGTTCCGCCGCCCGTTCGAGCTTCGTGCGATCCTTCGCCGTCAGGCTCGCCGGCATCGCAAACGTGAGGTCGATCGCCCCGATGCGCGTCACCGGCTTCTCGACCATCGAAACCTGGACCTCGGCGGAAGCCCCGCAGATATCCAACTCGTTCCGCACGGCCACCGTCCCTAGCGATAAGAACATACATCCGGCCAGCGAAGCCCCCACCAGTTCGCCCGGCGAGAATTCTTCGCCCTTGCCCGTGTACGGACAGTCCATCGCCACGGTCTTCCCGTGCGACTCCTTCAGCGCCGTGCAATGCTGCCGGGCGCCGTAAGTAACGCGGATCGTGCTCATGGTGGTCTCCCGTTCTGGTGGCTATCGAGATGGGTAAATGGGGCTCTGCCGAGGAACGCTCGGCCGCGACCGGGATCTCGGGCAGCCTGTCGGCGGAGGCGAGTTTCACGCGCAGAATAGACGATCTCGGGCGGGCGGTCAATCGTTGCAACGTCTCGGTTGCCAACTTGCTTAAGCCACACGACCGCCGTTTGCCGCCGGCTGAGAACTTGCCGTAAAATGAAGGTAGGATGGTTCGATTATCTCGTGCCGAAGGACGCACGCTATCATGGGAATCCCACTGCTCACACCGCTGCTGATTGCCACCGTACTGGTCTCGTCCACGGTCGCGTTCGGGCCGTGGGGCTTCGTCGCAGGGGCGGCGATCGTTTCGGTGGTGATGTGTCTCCGCGAGGCAACTCCGGTCGGGCGCGTGGTGATCGTCGGCTGTCTGCTGCTGATTCTTGGTGCCGTCGTCCTCTGGGCGCTCGGCCAGCGCATCCACTATCATCACCAGCGTTGCCGCATGCAGATGCACTGGCTTGCCGACGCGTTCTCCGCCTATCAAGTAGATCACGGCAGCCTTCCGCCGGCCTACATCGCCGACTCCCAGGGCGAACCAATGCACAGTTGGCGGGTGCTGATGCTACCGTACGTGGACGAGCAAGCCCTCTACGATCGCTACGACTTCGACGAACCTTGGAACGGGCCGAACAACCGGAAACTGGCCGATGAGGTAGCCTGGGCGTACCGATGCTCCGGTGCCGACGACGCCATGACGATGACCAACTACGTGGCCGTCGTCGGGCCGCGCACCGTTTGGCCGGGCGCCGAGGGCGTCGGCAAGCAGGACATTCCCGACGGCGCCGCGACCACGATCATGCTAGTCGAAGTGGCCGATGCCGACATCCACTGGATGGAGCCTCGCGACCTGACGATGGAAGAAGCGCTGGCCGAGGGCGACGCGGACACGGCGGCGGGGATCTCCATTTGCCACGTTCACCCCAACGGGCCGTTCTTGCACGACGAAAACCTGCTCTTCGTCATCACCGCCGACGGCGGCCTCCTCGAACTCTCGCAGCGGCCGCCCACCGAGGCCCTTAAGGCCATGCTGACGCGAGACGGCGGCGAGTCGCTGGCCGAGGAGGCCCTCGCCGAGGCACAGGACGACAAAGGCCGGGCCGTGCGTTGGCGCTGCTGCGGCTCCTGCATAGTGCTGCTCGTAGCGACCGGCTGCCTGCTATTTCACTGCCGGAATCCGGACGCCACGCAGCCATGAGCCAAGACGTTCGACACGCAACGATACAGTTCCGTCTACAGACGCTGCCGGCGCCGATCGCCGTCGTGGCCACCTCGCTGAGCCTGTTCGGCCCGTCCGGGGTCTGGAAAGGACTCTCCGTAATCGCCGTGGTTGCCTGTCTGCGGGGTGCATCGGCGATCGGCCGCGTGCTCATCGTGACATGCGCGATTCTCATTCTCGCGGGCGAAGTCGCTTCTACAACGGCGTCGTCCAGCCGCCATTTGGGCAGACTCCTTAGCTGCCAGGGCAAGATGGGCGAGATCACTAGGGCACTGCATTGCTACCATTCGGAACATGACTCCTTTCCACCGGCCTACATCGCCGATTCGACCGGCAGGCCGATGCACAGTTGGCGTGTGCTGCTTCTGCCGTACTTGGATAAGCAAGCCCTTTACGATCGCTACGACTTCAACGAGCCGTGGGACGGACCGAACAACCGGCAACGGGCAGCCGAGATCGCGGTCGAGTACCGATGTGTCACCGCCGATCGCGCCGATTACGCCGATACGACAACCAGCTACGTGGCCGTTGTGGGCCCGGAAACGGCTTGGCCCGGCGCCATGCCAATGGCTGTAGACGATATTGCCGACGGATGGGACCGCACGATCCTGCTGGTCGAGGTTGTCGACTCGGGCATCCACTGTATGGAACCGCGCGACCTGACGATGAAGGAGGTACTCACGGGAGTGACTCCGGAACAGCGCACGAGAGTTTCTAGCAGGCATGAAAGGAAGAAAGGCTTCTTCATCCGCAGCGAGAAAGTGGTCAACGTGGCCCTTGCCGGCGGCGACGTGCGCACGATTCCGGAGGATCTCTCGCCGGAACTCCTCAAGGCCATGCTAACCAGCAGCGGCGGCGAGGCTACGGAGATCTCCGACGCGTGGAATGGAAGGCGCAACGACATCCACTGGCCTCGTTGCTGCGCCGTGGCCGCGTTTGTGCTGTGGGTGCTCTACCGGCTATTTCGCGCGCGAGGCAAACGTCTGGAGCCGACATGAGCGAACCCGGGCAACGCATGACACCACAGTTCTCGCTGCAAACGCTCCTTTGGGCAATGGTGGTTCTCTGGAGCTCGATGGCCGTGTTTGGTGCGTGGGGGGCCGTGTGGGTGGGAGGGAGCGTCGGGCTGACGCTGATATGCCTGTGGCTTCCGGAGGTCGCTCAGCGGTGGGCATGGCGGACGTTGTTGTGTAGTGTTTCAACTCAAATGGCACAAAGTGGAGGGTAGGTGACGATC
>CAYYNP010000216.1:0-17389 GCA_964472545.1 uncultured Planctomycetaceae bacterium
GGCGCCGGGGGCCGCGGGGGGGGGGCGCCCGGGGGCGCGGGCCGCGCGCCGGGGGGGGTGAAAGCGCGTGGGTGTCGCGGGAGACCGAAAATGGGGACTGGCTCCGTCGAGGCGCAGTACGGCAGTTGTGATGTGTTGTGCCGACGGTGCCTGTCCCCTTTTTCGGGCGGGAACACCGAGGGCGCGCGGAAAAAGGGGACAGGCACCGAGCCCGTAACGCTCTCCCGCAGGTTTGGCATCTGCGGCGGCTCGGAGCCAGTCCCCATTTTCCACTCCACGTTTACGGTTTGAGTGACTCAGATTACGCGCACAACGGCGCAAGCCAACAAAGGAACCTCATGCCCGCAACCGTGCTCTCGCGATATCTCGACGCGAACGTGCTGGGGCGGATCGCCGGACGGCGGATCGAGCCGCGGGGATTGGTGATCGGGAATCTGGCCGGGGGCCACAAGTCGCCGCTTTCCGGCTTCGCCGTCGAATTCTCGGGCCATCGCGAGTACGTCTGGGGCGACGACCCAAAGCATATCGACTGGCGGGTTTACTTCAAGCGCGGGCGGTACTTCGTCAAGCAATATGAAATGGAGACCAATCTGGTCTGCCATTTCGTGCTCGATATCAGCGCCTCGATGCGTTACGGCGAAGGCCTTCGACAAAAACTCCGCTACGCCGCCCGGCTGATCGCCGCGTTGGGCTACGCCGTGCTGCGCCAGAGCGACAAGGTCTCGCTGGCCACGTTCGACGAGCAAGTTCGCGGCGTGGTGCCGCCGAGCAATTCGATGGCCCAGATTCTCCACATGACGGAAGTTCTCGACCAGAGCGAGCCGGTACACGAGACGGCCATGGCCGATTGCCTCACGGAGTTGGCCGGGCGGATCGGCCGCCGCGAGATCGTTTTCATCACTAGCGATTTCTTCACCGATCTCGACGAACTCGAAGCGGCCCTGCAACGATTGCGGTACGCGCGTCACGAGGTGGTGCTGTTTCAGACCATGCACCACGACGAGTTGACCTTCGAGTTCGATCGAGCGACGCGGTTCGTGGGTCTGGAGATCCCCGAAGAGCTAGCCGCCCAGCCCGACCGCATCCGCCCGGCGTATCTCGAAGCCATGCGGCGGCACAACGAGGCCCTCGAGTCGCTTTGCCAGCGGAACCGGATCGAGCGCGTGTTGCTCGACACGAACCTCGACCTCGGCACCGTATTGGCCGACTATCTCAACCACCGCAGCCGGCTGAATCGGGGTCGGTAGACGCCTCCCCCTGCTCGCCCTGGGCGATCTCGTGAATATCGTCGCACGCCCGGAAGAAGGCGTCGATCACCTCCGGATCCCATTGCTGATCGGAGCCGCCGCGGAGGATGCGGTGGATCTTCTCCTCGGGCATGCCCTTGCGATAGGGGCGATCGCTGCTCATCGCGTCGTAGGAATCGGCCACGGCCACGATGCGGGCGGCCATGGGGATCCGTTCCGAGCCGAGCTTGGCGGGATATCCCCCGCCGTCCCACGATTCGTGATGGTGCAGGATGACCGGCAGCACGTGCTCCAGCTTGCCCAGGTCGTTGAGGATCTTGTGGCCGATCTCGACGTGCTGCTTGATGTGCTCGTATTCGTCGTCGGAGAGCTTGTCCGGCTTACGCAATACGCTGTCGTTGATGCCGATCTTGCCGATGTCGTGCAGCAGGCCGGAGAGGTAGATCTCGTCGAGCATCTTGGCGTCGCAACCGAGTTCCTCGGCCAGACGGACGGAGATCTGCGCCACGCGATCGCTGTGGCCGCAGGTGTACGGGTCCTTGGCGTCGATCGCGGAGGTCAGCGCGCGGACGATCCCGGCCAGCGTTTCCGACTGCTGTCGATAGAGTTCGAGGTTGCCGCTGTGGATGCCGAGGATCACGGCCACGGAACTGATCAGGCTGGCCTCGATCGTGCCGAATTCCTCTCCCTTGGCGTGGTTGAAGATCGCCAGCCAGCCGAAGACGTTCTCGCCCTCGGCCAGCGACACCACGATCATCTGGCGAATCTGCGGCTCCGGCCAGTCCTCCCGGCCGGTCACATGGTGGTTGACGACCACCGGGCGGCTGGACTTCTCCGCATGCGTGCATTCGACCAGGGCCGTGAAGCGGTCGTTGTCCAGTGGGCAATCGCCGTAGGTGATCAGCAGCGGTTCGGTGCGGGCTTCGCGATTCAGCGCATCCTCGACTTCGGCGAACGGCAGCAGTTGGACCGCCAGGCCACTGGCAGGCAGCACTTCCTCGAGCCATCCCAGCGCGATGTGGGCCAGGTCTTCGTCGCCGGCCGAGATCCGCAGGTTCTGCGTCAGCCGATGCAGCAGGCTGATCTCTTCGTACGTCTGCGAAAGGTGATCGGAGAGGCTCTCGCTTTCTCCCTCCAGTTCACGTACCCGTCCGTCGGAGGTCAGCTTCTGAAGCACCAATTCGGCCGTCCGCAGCAGCGTTGCCGGCGCGCATGGCGTTTGGCCGAGCGCCCAGGCGAGCGCCTCTTCGGTGCGCATGCCTAGCGCGGCCGCGGCGGGCAGATCCTCGTCCGGCCGTACGTCCCGAGAGACAAACGTAGCGACCGCCACGCGGGAACGTCCTTCCGACACGGCGATCGGCACGGCCAGCGTGACCAGCGGGTCTTCGTCTTCGATCAGCTCGGGCCGTCCGCGTCGGGCTACTTCCCGGCACAGTTCAGCCCGTAGGCTCCAGTCCCGCGTGGGTTGGTCGGCAGATGCGTGGACCAACTCGCCATTCTCGCCGTCGAGGATGGCGAACGACGCGCCGAACCCGGCGCGAAGCAGCGCCGCCAATTCGGCGTCCGGCACTCGGAAGGCGTTCTCGGCAGGCAGCGGATCTTCGGCTCGGAGGAGTGTGTCGGAAACTAACATGCTTGGCAAGCGAACTCGCGACTGTGGGAATCTACCCTGTTTCAACCGGTCGTTCCAGTTCCTAAGAACTGTAGGTCACCACCGCCGTTTCCGCAAATCCCGGTGTCGGCGTGTTTCGATCGTACCGGTTATCCGGCCGGCAGCGGACACGAGCGGAAGCAATGACATAGATTATATGTATAGGGTAGCCCCCGAATTGCCTTGAAACCTGCGACGGCATCGCCGTGTACGAATCCCTCTCGTCGAAACCCGAACCAAGCCGGCGACGCCTCCCGCCCGATCTCATACTGTACGCGCTGTTGGTCGTCGAGGGAGCATTGCTGCTGTTGCAGCGATATCCCTGGCTGGCCTTCAATCGAGAGAAGGGCCAAACGGTGGTGGCGGCGGTGACGATTGCCGTGGTGACGCTGGCGGCGATGTCGCTTTGGGCAGGCATCGCCGCGGTTTCACGGCGATTGCCACAGTGGGCCCGCCCTCCGCTGCCCCTGTTGGCGCTGGTCGTTGCCGTGCCGAGTTGCTGGCTGACCGTGGAACTTCGGCAAGCCAACGGACAACGCGAACTGCGGGAGTTGATCTGGGCGGCCGACGGCAGGGTGCTCTACGACTGCGAATACGACGCCGACGATCGCTACATGCCCCAAGCCGAGCCGCCGGGACCGGCATGGCTGCGAGGGCTGCTGGGCATCGACTTCTTTGCCGACGTGGTCGGTGTTTCCACCCATCGCAAGCTGCACTCCTCCCGTGCCGATCCGCTCGGATTGGACTATCGGCTGCACGAGTCGAGCTTCTGTGAAAGCGGCCTCACCTACGCCCCCGGCTTCCTCGACGACGACACCCTAGCGCATCTGCAAGGACTTCCCAAATTGCGCGAACTGAGTCTGCTGGGCACACACGTCACCGACGGCGGGCTGAAGCATCTCGAAAGTCTGCCGAATCTCCGCCGTCTCGACCTCCGCGATGCGCAGATCACGCCTGAAGGCGTCGCCCGAATCCGCCGGGCGCTGCCCGATTGCCAGATCGAATACTAGAAATGATAGTGCAGTTGCGCCCACCAAACGCCGTTCTCTTCGGTGTTGGCCACCGTGCCGAAGTTTCCATAGCCGGCGGTAAAGGCCGTGTGCTCGCTGAGGATGAAGATCGCGTCCAGTGCGTGCCAGTCGTCCTCGTTCCCAATCACGTTGGCGATCTGTCCGTACGGATCGGGCTTCTGACGATACTCGTAGGCCAGCACGAGCCAGTCGCAGGGCATGTAGGCGACGCTTCCCTCAAACGTGGTGTGGTACTCGTCGCCGAATCCCAAGAACCCCAACTGGGCCGCCTGGCTGGTTCGGAAACCTCCGGTCAACATCAGAGGACGCCCCAGACACTCGGGCGTAATCTTCTTGGTGGCGGTGAGCACGAAATCGACGCCGTTCTGTCGCTCGAACCCGATGCCCGACAGGGCACCGCTAAGCCGATCGTCGATTTCGCGGATTCCGTCGTTCAATTTGAACTGTGCGCCCATGGTGACCGCCGGCAAGGCCCATCCGCCCAGACACGTGTTCTCTTCGATCAACAGCGCCCGTGCGTTGAAGTGGTGCAGCCAAACGTCGGTACGCTGGATGTCGACGGCGGTCTCGGTGAGGATGTCGCTGGGCAGCGTTCCCAGGCCGAGCCGGTTGGCGGCGTAGCCGACTTCGATCCGGCCGCCGATCGTCTCGGTGGCGCTGATCACGTTGAGATTCTTTCGGCCCATGTTGACGTACGTCATGGTCACCGTGGGTTTGCTGAAGAGGCTGCCGTCCCAGAGAGGCTCCGGGTGGTCGACGTAAGCCATGGGCGTGATCGCCCCGCCGCCGATACCCTCAATGCTGTGGACCGGCAGCGGTGACGCGGCGTCGACCGGAACCGCAAGCTGAACGGCCGAAAGGACCGTCAGCGTAACAACGACGAAACAGAACGCCTTGACGTTCTCCACCGGAAGAGGGAGGAAACGGGGCACGGAAAGCGGGTGACGCATGAACATGTTCTCTCCAGATCGGACAATTCCAATCGTCCGAACGCCGCGTGCATTCGGACTCACCAACCTCATCGTCGGTTTTGGGAGAGCCCGATCGACAGTCGGGAACGTGGAAATCCACGGGTTCTGCGGCCTTTGGGATGTTCACTGTTTGGGTTGTGAAAGTCCTTTCGATTCTGACGATTCTCGAATTCTTGACAAAGTGATTCCCATCCGTCGCGGGCCACCGGTCGCCCCCTGCTGACCGGGGGGGCAGCCGCAAGCAGCTCATTGAACAGTTCGCGGCGCTACCGCGGGTGAACCGACGGGGCTTCTTCTCTCGCGGCCGTACGCGGGCACGTGCTGCACGTCTCCGCACCGTTCCAGCAGTACGTGCAGAGCTTCTCCTGCGGCAGGCCGATGGCGGAGACCAGGTCGTCGAGCTTCTGGTACTTCAGCGTGGTGAGCCCCAGCCGCTGGCGGATGCGGTCGACCATGGCCGCGTAGCGGTCGGACGAGGCGTCGGCGTACTCGGCCAGGTGCTGCTCGTCTTCGCCGAGTTCTTTCATCGCCCGGCGGCCGGCCAGATCGAGCACGGACTTCGAGCGGGAGAAGTTCAGGAACTTGCAGCCGTGGATCAGCGGAGGGCAGGCGGGCCGCATGTGGACCTCTTTGGCGCCGCAATCGTAGAGCCGCTGCACGGTGTCCTTGAGTTGCGTGCCGCGGACGATCGAGTCTTCGCAGAACATCAGCCGCTGTCCGCGGATCAACTCGCGGATGGGGATCAGCTTCATCTTGGCCACCAGATCGCGGACTCGCTGGTCCTGCGGCATGAAACTCCGCGGCCAGGTGGGCGTGTACTTGACGAAGGGGCGGCCGTAGGGAATGTGGGCTTCGTTGGCGTAGCCGATCGCGTGGCCGGTGCCCGAGTCGGGAACGCCGGCTACCATGTCGATCCGTTCTTCATCGGCCCGAGCCAGCGCGGCGCCGCAGCGGTTGCGGACCACCTCGACGTTGATCTTCTCGTAGTCGGAAGCCGGGTAGCCGTAGTAGACCCAGAGAAAGGAGCAGATCTGCATCTGATCGCCCGCCGGCAGCACGGTTTCGGCACCGTCGGGCGTAATCCGCACGGTTTCGCCCGGCCCGAGGTAGCGCTCGACTTCGTAGCCGAGATTCGGCAGCGCGGACGTCTCCAGCGTGGCGGCGTAGGCCCCTTCCTTGCCGCCGATGACGATCGGCGTGCGGCCCAGCCGGTCGCGTGCGGCGTAGATTGCGTCGTCGGTCAGGATCAGCAGCGAGCAAGAGCCCTCGATCTGCTGCTGGACGCGCCGGATGCCGTCCTCGAAGCTGCTCTCGCGGTTGATCAGCGTGGCGACCAGTTCCGTGGGGTTGACCACGTCGCCGCTCATTTCCGAGAAGTGTGCCGTACGGCTGCTGAAGATCTCGGCGGCCAACTCGTCGAGGTTCTCGATCCGGCCGACGGTCACGATGGCGTAGGTACCCAAGTGCGAGCCGATAATCAGCGGCTGGTCTTCGTAGTCGCTGATCACGCCGATGCCGATCGACCCGTGCATGGCGCCGAGATCGTCCTCGAACTTGCTGCGGAACTGGGAGTTGGTGATGTCCTTGATGAACCGCGTGAACCCCCGGCCGTTCTTCACCGCCATTCCGCCGCGGACGGTGCCTAGGTGGGAATGGTAGTCGGTGCCGTAGAACAAGTCGGCGACACAGTCGTCCTTCGAGGCGACTCCGTAGAATCCTCCCATGACGGTTCCTTTCGAGGGTTGTGCGATGTTGGCGTCGTAGTTGCGGCAATCACGTGTGGGGCGATTGCCGTTGCGCTGCGCGGGTCTCGGTCGGCGTACACCCCAATCGGTGGGTGATTGGCCTGCCTCAGGATGTCAGCATTGGCCTTTGAGGCGGGACCCGTGGCGGAAGCCGGCTGCCAGGCGCCCTATAAGCGAATCAACACTGAGTATTAGGCAAGCTAGCAAAGTCCTCATCCATTGTGAACCCGGGCCTCCTTTCGCGTGGGCGGTTTGTCTGTTAGGCTTAGGAGAGGTTGTCTCACAACCGTCGGGCTCATAAGACGAACTACCTTGGGGACGAGCGGCCCGGCGGCTATTGGCGGCCTACCTGTGGCGTTCGTGCCGCGGAATATCTCCCCGTCCCTGATCCCGACCCGATTGCCCCCGCGATTATGGGCTCCGTCCACCCAATGGAGTCCAACCCAATGGAGCATGGCCCATGCTATTCAAGATTCTCGCCAAAGAAGAATTCCGCTCGCTGGTCGAGATCATCCTGCGGTCGAATGAGATCATCGGCCCCAAACGGGTGGGTGCCAAGGCCGACGGCGAGCCGATCCATCAGTTCCTGCCGATCGAGCAATTCGACGAGATGGACCTCGACTACCGCACCACCGAGTATTCGGCCAAGACGTATTTCTTGCCCTATCGCGAGAACATGTGCAGCTACAAGCTGGACGACGGCGATTGGGAGCAGGAGATCGCCTACCGGATCCAGCCCCGGGCGATCATCGGGCTGCGGGCACACGACATCAACGCGCTGGTGAAGCTGGACAAAGTATTCGCCCGCGGGCGGTTTCCCTCGCCGTATTATGTTTCGCGCCGCGAGAACACGTTCGTGGTCGGCTTGGATCGTCCCCCGCTGGAAGACGAGTTCAGCCAGTCGATGGGAGCGGATATCGTCACCCGCGGTTTCGATCTCTTCCTGACCGACCTCGGCGATCGCTATTTCGTGGCGATCGCCTCCGACCGCGGCTTCGCGCTGTTGAATGAGGTGAACGTCCGCGACGTGACCGACGACGACACGAACGACTACAAGGAAGCCCGACGCCAGATCCTCGAAGGCTTCCAGACGCACATCAACGTGAAGAACCTGGCGACGCTGTTGGATCTCGAATTCACTTCCGAGGTCTGGGAGAAATGGGGGAAGAAATGCCTTAGCTGCGGCAGTTGCGCGATGGTCTGTCCGACGTGTTATTGCTACGGGCTAAACGAGGAGGTCACGATGGACTTCAACCGGGCCGCCACCATCAAGCAGCTCTATTCGTGCAACTTGCTCGATTTCGCCGAGGTGGCCGGAGGACACAATTTCCGGCCGGACTCGGAAACCCGTTTGAAGTACCGCTACTACCATCAGCACCGGGGCTTCGTGGAAGACTACGACGAGCCGAAGTGCGTGGGCTGCAATCGGTGCGGCCGGGTCTGCCTGGCGGGCATCAACCCGCCGGCGGTGATCAAGGACCTGTATGAGGAAGACCAATAATGTGTGCCCTGATTCATCCCTACGACGTGCGGCAAGAGAACGAGATGATCCAGCCGCTGGACTTCAACCGCCGGGCGCGGTTGAAGCCGGTGGCCAAGGTCTTTAAGGCCGAGATCTCTAACATCATTCGCTTGACCGAAACGGAGAAGCTCTTTCATCTGCGAATCATCGACGACACCGACCGCGAGCGGTTTACGTTCCTGCCGGGCCAGTTCGTGATGGTCGAGGTGCCCGGCTACGGCGAGGTGCCGATCTCGATCTCCAGTTCGACGTCGAACAAAGGGTTCATCGAACTCTGCATCCGGCGGATGGGCACCGTGACCAACGCGCTGCACCGGGCGCGCCGCGGGGCGATGGTGGGGTTGCGCGGGCCGTTTGGCACGCATTTCCCCTTGAAGCGGATGAAGGGCAAGTCGATCCTGCTGATCGCCGGCGGCCTGGGACTCGCCCCGCTGCGGGCACCGATCTACTACGTCACCGAGAACCGCTCCGAGTTCAACGACGTCCACATCCTCTACGGCACCAAGAACCCGGCCCAACTGTTGTTCGACTACCAGTACGAGTCCTGGCGGCGGATCGACGACGTCAACATCGAGATCATCGTCGAAGAACCGGACGAGAGCTGGAAGGGGCCGGTGGGCATGATTACCGAACTGCTGGATAACGTGAAGGTCGACCCGCAGGAAACCTACTCGATCGTTTGCGGGCCGCCGGTGATGTTCAAGTTTGTCTGCCAGCGGCTGAACAAGACGGGCATCCCCATGGACCGGATGTTCGTCTCGCTGGAACGCCGCATGCACTGCGGCATGGGCAAGTGTTGCCGCTGCAACGTGGGCGATACGTACACCTGCACCGACGGCCCGGTGTTCGACTATTGGTCCGTGATCAACCTGAAGGAGGCCATCTAGCAGCCCGTTGACAGACGGCGAATCTGGGTGCCACTGCTGGCTTGCCCAGCAGTGCGGAGTCGAATTCCACGCGAAAACACTGCTGGGCAAGCCAGCAGTGGCACCCAAATCCCCAAGCATTCACTTGTTCAACATGCTGCCAGGCCATATAGAGGTCCGCCGATGAAGCATCTGAAAATCGACCAGAAGCGGCCCAAGATCGCCGTCTTCGACTTCACTTGTTGCGAAGGCTGCGAGTTGCAGTTGGCCAACAAGGAAGAGACCCTCGGCGCGTTCCTCGACGCCATTGAGGTCGTCAACTTCCGCGAGGTTTCTTCGACCGAAGGCGACGATTACGACGTGGCGCTGATCGAAGGCTCCGTCAGCCGGGAGGATGAAGTCGAGCGGCTCAAAACGATCCGCCAACAGGCCAAGGTGTTGGTCGCCATGGGCAGTTGCGCCTGCTTCGGCGGCGTCAATCGGCTCAAGAACGCCTACGACCCGGAAGAGGCCAATCGGGAAGTCTACGGCGATTGCCCCAAAGAGACGATGCCCGTGGTGCCGGTCCGGGACGTGGTGCCGGTCGACTTGGAGATCCCCGGCTGCCCGGTCAACAAGGACGAACTCGAGCGGATCGTGCAGCATCTGGTGTGGGACCTGCCGCTGCCGTCGTACGCCTTTCCGGTCTGTTTGCAGTGTAAGCAGCGATATACGATCTGCCGGTTCGACGTGGGCGAGCTTTGCCTGGGGCCGATTACCAGGGCCGGCTGCAACGCCCCGTGTCCGGCGGGCGGGCTGGGGTGCTGGGGCTGCCGCGGTCCGGCCGACGCGCCCAACTACGACGAGTTCTTTGCACTGACCAAGGAAAAAGGCTACACCGAGGAGGACGTCCACGATCGGATGCACTTCTTCGGCGGATTCGAGGATGTAATATGAGTGCTGCCAAAGCGACCAAGTCACGCGGCAAGGGCCGCAAAAAACTCAACCTGGCGGTCGACGTCCATCATCTTACGCGCGTCGAAGGACACGGCAACATCAAGGTCCGCGTAGCCAACGGCCGGCTGGCCGAAGCCCGTTGGGACGTGGTCGAAACGCCGCGGTTCTTCGAGGTCATGCTCAAAGGCAAGCACTACACGGCCGCCGGCATCCTCACCGCGCGGATCTGCGGCATCTGCTCGATCGGCCATTGCCTGACCAGCGTGCGGGCGACCGAAGACGCCTTCGGCATCACCGTGCCCGGGGCGGCCGCCAAGTTGCGCCTGCTGGCCAAACACGGCGAGACGCTGCAAAGCCACATCCTGCACCTGTTCTTCCTGGCCGCGCCGGACTTTCTGGGCCTGCCCAGCGCGATCCCGCTGAAGGAACTCAAGCCGGAGGTTTTTGGCCTGGCGGCACGATTGAAGGGCCTGGGCAACCGAATCTGCGACGTGGTGGCCGGGCGGACCACGCATCCGGTCTCGATCCTGGTCGGCGGCGTGGCCAAAATTCCCGACCGTCGCACGTTGGAAGACCTGAAGTCGCAACTCGAGCGCTCCGTGGCCGACCTGAACGCCACGGCCGAGCTGTTCTCTACCCTCGACATTCCGGATTTCGAGCGGGAAACCGAGTTCGTTTCGCTCAAGGGCGAACGAGAGTACTCCTTCATCGGCGGGCGGCTGCTCTCGACCGATGGCGCCGAACGGGCCGAGTCGGAATACCTCGCGATGACCAACGAATACGTCACCGAAGACAACACCTCGAAGTGGTGCAAGCTCTCCCGCGAGTCGTTTGCCGTGGGCGCGTTGGCACGCCTGAACAACAACTACCACCGGCTGCACCCGAAGGCCCGGGCGGCCGCCGTGCAGTTCGATCTGGCCCCGGTCTGTTTCAACCCGTTCATGAACAACGTGGCCCAGTTGATCGAGTGCGTCCACGTGGTCCACGATTCGATCCGGCTGATCGACGAGCTTCTCGACGCCGGCGACGCCCCGACGATGGCCGACGTGAAGCCGAAAGCCGGCCGCGGCGTCGGCGCCGTCGAAGTGCCCCGCGGCATCTTGTATCACGAATACGAGTACGACGAAACCGGCCGGGTGGTCAAGGCCAACTGCGTGATCCCCACCACGCAGAACAACGCCAACATCCACCACGATCTCGGCGGCCTGGTCAAACAGTTTGCCGTCGACGGGATGACCGACGAGAAACTGACGTTGCTTTGCTCGATGCTCGTGAGGGCGTACGATCCGTGCGTGTCGTGCTCGGTGCACTGACGCCCCGTTTTGCCGCCGCCGGCACGGCGGTGTGACACGGTGGGTAGCACCGCCGATTTTGCGGAGAAGACTCGACCACTTCGTTTGACCCGATTCGCAAAATCGTCGGTGTGGCGAAGCCACCGGAGGATCGTTGGAGTGGTTCCCCCGGGTTTGCAGTCAATGTCAATTCCCCAAGCGCGCCAAACTCCTCTTGTTGCTGAGCAACACCGGCGATTTTGCGAAGGAGTCGGACGAAATAGCGTAGCGTGTTCCGCAAAATCGACGGTGCCACCCGCGGTGTGACACAATGGGTAGCACTGCCGATTCCGCGGAAAGGGCTTGACCACTTCAGTCCACGAGATTCGCAGAAGCGTCGGTGTGGCGGAGCCGCGAGAGACCGCCCCGACGGCTTGCCTCAGCGGCTCGGTTCTTACTGTGTATCGCCCGCAACTCGGACGCTATACGGCGCAGCACCGGTTATGAAACTGCTTGTAATCTCCACTGACTTGCCATAACATATTACCAAGTCTAGACTCTCGCCAAGCCGAGGGTGGTGGAGCAGATTCACTACACGCCTGCCCGCGGTGTGATCCGTGTCTGTCACGACCCATACGGCGCGGAGCCGTAGGATCATTGTTGGACAGACAACGAGGTGTGACAACCCGTTCAGGTGAAATGGACGGACTTTTTGGGGTAGTCGGGACTGGAACGCCGATGAAGCGCATTCCCGCCGAAGACAACATTGAGCTGCTTCTGTCATTTGCCGATTCGCCTCCGGGAATCGATGAGTATGAGTCTATCGCTCGGAAGAACAGGCTACGTGTGGTTACCGACGATATCGGGCCCGACTATCGCCTGTTCAAGGGCGATCAATTCGGCCTAATGCTTGTAGACGGGCAACTTGCCAGATTGCACGCGGCGGGCCTGTTCGGAGATGAGGGCGATGTAGGAGACGAGGCCCTCGGCGTTGTCGTAGTGACTTCGGTTGAACGCCTGAGTGAAATCTACCAGCGACTTCTACAGCAACTCAGCTGGATACTCGGCCCGCCGGCAAAGACTGGAGTCTGGGCTGCGGAGATCTTCCTAGGGTTTGATGACGATGAGCGGGAGAGGATGGAGCAGCGCGAGTTTGGCTACGCCGCCTGGGACATGGGCCGTTCGTTACTTGTGCTGCTAATGAACGATGAGGGTGATGCACACATCGGGGAAATGGCGACTGTGGACCTAAGAATCGCGCCACGTGACGCGTTAGAGCGACTACCAGATTCCGTGAACGAGTTGTTGGGCTGGCCCGTGGAATACTGACCGTGGACGAGGAAGTGCCCAACCAGCGCATCCACCAGAACTGCCGATCCGATCGAATGCGGATAGAGTCACTTGACGGCGGCCCGGTGATGCGAGACGTTCTCCGCCGCGAGGAGTATTAGGTGCCCTGGGAATCCCGCCCTTGCAGCACTACTCAACAGAATCTTGGCAGGCTGGCAGTTCTTGCGACGATTCCCGCGCTGGGAGCAATACACTGAATTGGCGAGGGCGTGATGACGACAAGACTCACGGCGGAGGTGGCGATAGAGCTGGCATGGGGGTTCCTTCGATCTGAGAAGTACATGAATCGAGTGCAGAACGAACCACACGTCCATCTTTGGACCGGGGAGGAGCGCGCCAGTCTCGGATTTCCCGGAAACACAGAATGGGTAGTTGGCTATCCTCGGAGGCTCCGGCGCGGCATCCAAGGGATAGACCCCGCAACGGTTGGCGTTATCGTTGATGACGCTACGGGAGAGTGTAGGTTCGTGGAAGCGCCGTGATCGACGGTGCCACCCCGTGGCGTGACACGAAACGGACCGCACCCACGGTTCCCAACCTGCAGTTTGGGAACCAGCGGGGGCGTGCGAACTAGCGGGGAGATGCTCAGTTCTCGCGAACCCGGCTACGAGCTCGCCTCCTTCGCCACCTTCTTCTTGACGATCTTCTCTTTCGCGGTCTTCTTCTTAGCCGTCTTCTTCTTCGCAGCCTTCTTCTTCACCGTCTTCTTCTTGGCCGCCTTCTTCTTGACCGTCTTCTTTCGGCCGCGGCGCGACGGCCCCTTCTCGGCGCGGATCTTCAAGAGATTCAAGGCGTACTCGAACGTCACGTCCTCGGCCGACTCGCCGCGGGGGATCGAGGCGTTGGTTTCGCCGTCGGTGACGTAGGGGCCGTAGCGGCCGTCGAGAAGCTGGACCTTCTGCTCGGTCACCGGCGAGACGTCGAAGACCTTGATCGGCTCTTTGCGGGCCGCAGCCCGGCCGCGGCGTTTTGGTTCGGCCAGCAGTTTCAGGGCCTGTTCGAGCGTCACGTCCAACGGCGAGACTTCCGCCGGCAGCGAGCGGGTTTCCGCGGCGCACTTCACGTACGGCCCGTAGCGGCCGTTGTGGGCGGCCACCGGCTCTTTGCTCTCGGGGTGATTGCCCAGTTCCCGCGGCAGCGACAACAGCCGCAGCGCCGTGCCCAGGTCGACGTCTTCCGGTTCCATGCCGCGCAACAACGACGCGTTTTGCGGCTTCTCGTCGTCTTCGGCCGTGCCGCGTTGCACGTAGGGCCCGAAGCGGCCGACCTTGATGAAGACCGGCTTGCGCGTATCCGGGCAGATGCCCAGCGGCTCGTCGCCCTTGGCGGCCTTGTCGAGCATCTCCAGGGCCGTCGGAATGTTCAACTCGTCGGGTGCCATGTCTTCCGGCAGGCTTGCCCGACGCTCGCCCTGCTGCAAGAACGGGCCATAACGGCCCACGCGAACGACGATCTCTTCGGCCTGCTCGCCCTCGCCTTCCGGCTTGCCGATCGGCACGCTGCAAACCTGCCGGGCGTCGATCTCGTCGATCTTGTTCTTGAGCTGCTCTTTGAGGCCCGGGTGGCCGTTGCCGAAGTAGAACGACTTGAGATACTCGACGTAGCTCATCTCGCCGCGGCTGATCGCGTCGAGTTCGTCTTCCATCTCGGCGGTAAACTGGTAGTCGACCAACGCCGGCAAGTGGGCCTCGAGCAACTGGGAAACGGCAAACGCCGTCCAGGTGGGCACCAGCACGTTGCCGCGCTTGATCTTGAAGGCGTATTGCCGCGCGAGGATCGTGTCGATGATCGAGGCGTAGGTGCTCGGCCGGCCGATGCCTTTTTCTTCCAGCGTTCTCGTTAGCGAGGCTTCGCTGTAACGATTCGGCGGGTTCGTGGTGTGGCTCTTCGCCTGCATGCCGTGGCATTTGAGCACTTCGCCTACGGTAACGGCCGGCAGCACGACGTCCCGATCGGCCAATTCGGCCCCCGGATCGTCCGATCCCTCGACGTACGCCCGCAGGTAGCCGGGAAAATCGATCGTCTTGCCGCTAACCTGAAACACGCCGCCGTCGACTTTCACGGTGATCGTGGTGCGATGGCCCCGGGCGTCGGCCATCTGGCTGGCCACGGTCCGCTTCCAGATAAGGTCGTAGAGTTTGAATTCGTCCGGGCTGAGCTTTCCGCGGAGCGACTCGGGCATCTCGAACGGATGTCCGGCGGGGCGAATCGCCTCGTGGGCCTCTTGGGCGTTCTTGACCTTGGTCCGATACGTGCGCGGCTTGTCCGGCAGGTATTCTTGGCCGTATTGGGAAACCACCAGGTTGCGAGCCGCCTCGACCGCCACGGCTGCCAGGCTCGTCGAGTCGGTCCGCATGTAGGTGATGTGACCGTTCTCGTAGAGGCTCTGGGCCACCTGCATCGTGTGGCGGGCCGTGAAGCCACGCTTGCGGTTGGCCTCCTGTTGCAGCGTGCTGGTGGTAAACGGCGGGTAGGGCCGCGTGGTATACGGTTTGGTCTCCAGGTTCGACACGCGGCACTCGGCCTTAAGAAACCGCGCGGCCAACTCCGTGGCCTGTTTCTCGTCGAGCAGCAAGAGTTCGGGCGACTTGATCTTGCCGGTGGCCGAATCGAAGTCCCGCGTCGAGGGGATCTTCCGGCCGTCGACCGAAATCAACGTCGCCTCGAAGTCGGTGCCCGTCTCTTTGGCAAAGGTCCCCAACAGGTCCCAGAAGGTGGCCGAGACAAAGGCCATCCGCTGGCGCTCGCGCTCCACGATCAACCGCACCGCCACGCTCTGCACCCGCCCCGCGGAAAGCCGCGGCCGGATCTTCCGCCAAAGCAGCGGCGAAACGTCGTAGCCGAAGAGCCGATCGACGATCCGCCGGACTTCCTGGGCGCGGACCAGATCGTCGTCGATCTCGCGCGGCGCGGCCAGCGCGTCGCGAATCGCCTCCTCGGTGATTTCGTGGAACACCAATCGCCGCACCGGCACCTTCGGCTTGAGCACTTCGCAAAGGTGCCAGCTTATCGCCTCGCCCTCGCGGTCCTCGTCGGTGGCCAGATAGAGGTCTTTGGCCTCTTTTAATAGCGAGCGAAGCTTGCGGACCTGTTTGGTCTTTTCGGGGGGAACGATATAGACGGGATCGAAACCCTGGTTGACGTTCACACCCAGGTAGGCCCAATCCTCGCCCTTGTAGCGCTCGGGGATCTCCTTAGCCCCCTGCGGCAGGTCCCGGATGTGGCCGATACTGGCCTCGATCGTGTAGCCTTTCCCCAGGAACTTGCTGATCGTACGCGCTTTGGCAGGCGACTCGACAATCACCAGGGAAGTGCCGTTCGGGTTGGGTGCGTTCTTGGCCATGCCGTGTCTGGCAATTTTGGGGGGTGGTGGCTTAGGGGGTATGCGCGGAGTGTGTCGATAAGTATCTGCGATACGTGGTGGCAATCGTGAGCCAACCGATTCGCGGCCCAATCATCGCGCCACGTGCGCCAACCGGTCGGATGGGAGCCGGGTTGGAATTGTAGCAATCCTCTTGGCCCGTACAATCGGCCATTTTGCCGATGTCCACGTTTGATCCGCGCCGCCGGCGATCCACCACCCATTTGGCATTGCGTCTGGGGGCGGTCGCCATAAAATAGATGGGTTCTGGATTTCTCAGACGGATTTTGCAGGCGACACGTCAGCAATACCGCCACCGACGTGCGTGTGTCAAGACGACTTGGATAACTGTCCCACCCCGAAAGAAGGGTTTTTCTCTAATGGCCAGCCCATTCAAGGTATTCCGCAAGCATCAGAGGGCGATGATCGCTGTGCTGGCGATTGCAGTCATGGTTCTTTTTGGGGTGCCCGCTGTACTTCTGCAGAGCTGCGGCAGCCGCTCGGCCGAGGATCCCGTCTTCGTCGAGACGGAAGAGTTCGGCGATCTGCGCCGCAGCGATCTGAGGTCCCTGCACGCAAAACGTCTGCTGGTTCGCAAGTTCCTCGATAGCGTTCAGGGATCGATCATCGCCGCGGTAGAGGCAGAGAACGAAGGGAAGACCACGACCGAGGTCAACATCGCCATCGAGCGGGCAACCCTGGCGGTGCGGCAGGCCCGGGCGTTTATGGACAGCATTGAGGAAGAGGCGATCGTCAATTCCTGGCTGCTGGCCCAACACGCGTCTGAAGACATCGAGATGCTGGTCAAGGATGAGGAGATCACCCGCTACGTCAGTCATCTGACCGCCGGCTATCCGGTGAACGTGCCGGGGATCATCAAGAACAACCTGAACGTGACCCAGCTACGTTTCTCCGAGGCCCTGCGGCAAGAGTTGCTGGCGTTGCGGCTATGGGAATCGTTTGAGCCGAGCTTCCAGGCGTTGACGCCGGGCCAGGCCTTCCACTACCACTCCCGCACGCACCGCGAGGCGGCGATCGAACTGATCGCCGTCGCCGTGGACAAGTTCGTCGACGAGGTCGCCGACCCGGACGAGGAATCGCTCAGGGAGTTCTTCGAGAAATACCAATGGCAGTCCGCCCATCCGGTGTCGCCGGACCCCGGATTCCGCCGGCCGCATCGCGCGGGCGTGCGCTACGTGAAGATCGAGGCGAAGAGATTTCAAGAGGTCGTCGACGCAGTGACCGAGGAAGAGATCCAAGCGGAGTTCGAGGTCAGCAAAGGCCAGTTGGGGTCGCTTTGGCCGGCCGACAAACCGTTGCCTCCGCCCAAGGCTCCCGAGATACCCGCTCCCAGCCCCGACGGCCCGGATGCCCCAGCCCCCACCGACCCAGCCCCCACCGATCCGGCACCGACAGATCCCGCACCCACCGATCCGGC
>CAYYNP010000217.1:0-17383 GCA_964472545.1 uncultured Planctomycetaceae bacterium
GGTCACGCTGGCTCGCAGGTTTCCAGGAGTTTGCACCTAGAAACGGAAGAGCCCTTCTTCTTGATCATCATGGGGATGATCGAGTTCGGGCGATTGGTGATGGTCCAGCAGATCCTCACCAACGCCTCGCGAGAAGGTGCGCGGCTGGCCGTGCTCGACGACCCCAGAGAAGGCTCCGTGGTCACCGACGCGGTGATTACGGCCGTAGAGGAGTACTTACAGGGGGGGTCTATTACGGGTGCGACCGTAACGGTCACACCGGATCCGCCCAATTCGGCCGGTTATGGCGAACCGGTCACCGTTTCCGTTGAGGTACCTTTCGATCAAGTATGCTGGCTTCCCGGGTCGTTCTTTAGCAGAGACGGGAAGACATTGTCGGCTAGCACAGTTATGCGCCGAGAGACCGTTCAGTAGGCCTGCGCCGCCCCGCGGGCCTGCCCCGCGTGCGCTGGCAGACATCCTGGCAACGAGAACCGATTGGGATTTACCATGCGAGCGAAATCACTAGCCCTATTGGTGCTGGCCTTGGGTTGCGGCCTGGTGGCCGCGATCGGCGTCACCCAGGTAATGTCCAACAAGGACGACGTCGTCGCCGAAGACGAACAGATCGTGTTCGTGGTCAAGGACGAAGTCGGCTTGGGCTATGGGCTCACCGTAGAAGAACTCAAACAGGAGAAATGGCCCAAGGACAAAGTGCCCGTCGGGGCCGTGACCAGCTTCGAGGAAATCGAAGGGCGGCTGACGCGGACCATTTTGCCCTCCGGCTCGATCATCCTGGACGACCACCTCTACGCCAAGGGCGAG
Source organism: uncultured Planctomycetaceae bacterium (assembly GCA_964472545.1). Classification (GTDB taxonomy): domain Bacteria; phylum Planctomycetota; class Planctomycetia; order Pirellulales; family Thermoguttaceae; genus CAYYNP01. The sequence goes on from CAYYNP010000217.1 coordinate 805, forward strand.
GGCAGCGGCGATTTCGTCCACGTACCGGACGGACATCGGGTGGTTGCCGTGCGCGTGGACATGGTCACCGGTGTGTCGAACATGATCAAGCCTCACGACCGGGTCGACCTGTTTCTGTTCGCCCGCCGCGATCCCAGCCTGGGGATCACAGCGACGACGATGCGGCCCATACTCCAGGACGTCAAGGTCTACGCCGTCAACGACGTTCTGCAGGTCGACAAGTCGGACCCCAAAGAGCGCAACACGATCAAGGCGGCCACCGTTTCCTTCGTGGTCACGCCGGACCAAGCGCTGAAGGTCAGCCTGGCCGCTCAAGTCGGGACGCTCCAATTGGCGCCGCGCAGCCCAACGGACAACGTCACGGCCGAGTACACGGACATCGATATCCGCGATCTGATTGGCGACGGCCCCGACAAGATCGACCGCACGCTCGACACGCCTAAGGCAGACGCCGAGGCAGATTCGGGGCTGCTGGCCATGATTGAAAATCAGATGGAGGAGGTCGCACAGACGCCTCCCCCGGCCGACTTGATGCAGCCGACCTTTCAGGAGCCGGAAAAAGTCACCTGGGAGATAAAGCTGGTGTTGGGGTCGGAAATCAGACCCATGGAACTGGTCCGCAACGCCGAGCCGTCGGAGTCGGGATTCGAGAATTGGGAACTCCGCGAGTCGCAGCCCGACGCCGGTTTCAGCACGGCGACCGACCTATTTGGCTCGCCCGGGCAACCCGGCGGGGAGAATCCCGGCGAAGATGCCGGGGAGGATGACGGGCTGCCGGACGAAGACCTCGACGAAGAACCGACCGACGAGGACGACTGGGACGACCAAGGCTCGGACGAAGACGCAGGCCGGGGGGCTCAATAGACACGGGCTCAATAGACACGGATTGTCGACCACACGGATGGACCATATCGGAACCGGAGTTCCGATAGCCTTTGCAAGGAAGTCAAGGATGGTTAAGCACTTTCTCAAGCGGCGGGCGCCGCTGGTGGCCGTTTCTCTGTTTCTGACAGCCGCCGTCGTGGGGATGGCCGTCCTGGTCGAGGCCCAGACCTTGCCGCAGGTGACGCCGGGGCCGCAGATGGGCCAACCTCCCGCCCTACCCGCGCCCGGAATAACCCCCCCGGCCGTCTCCCCGCCAGCCATTTCCCCGCCAGCCATTTCCCCGCCAGCCATTTCCCCGCCCACCATCACCACGCCTGCCATTTCCACGCCTGGGGCCACCAACCGGTCGTCGATCAACTTCCAGGTCGAGCGCGCGACCGAGCGGCTGGAGATGATGCTCAACACCAGCCGCCGGCTGACCACCGACCGCAACATCCGCGAGGCCCAGGTCAACAACCCGGACCTGATCGATCTGACGCCCATGGCACCGAACAAAATCATGGTCTCGGCCAAGGCGACCGGTGTGACGCAGATCATCCTCTTCGCCGAAGACGGCACCACCCACACGATCGACGTGATCGTGCAGGGCGACGCCCAGGAACTGACCCATACGCTGAAGATGCTCTTTCCCAGCGCCGCGGTGAAGGTGCTTCCGATGGGCGGCGGCGTGCTGCTTTCCGGGTTCGTCGATCAGGCCGACGACGTGCGAGCGATCGTCGAGATTGCCGAGCAATACTACCCCAACGTGATCAACCGCATCCGTGTGAACGGGCCGCAACAGGTCCTGTTGCACGTGAAGGTGATGGAAGTGTCGCGGACCAAGCTGCGGCAATTGGGCATCGACTGGACTTTGGTTTCGGGTACGGACACGATCAGTTCGGGCTTGGGCAACTTCATTGGCGGTGGCGGGGCCACGTTTTCGCTGAACGTCTTCAACGGCGCCAATCAGCTCACGCTGTTGCTGGACGCCCTGCGCGACGACAAGCTGGCCAAGATCCTCGCCGAACCGAATATCGTGGCCGCCAGCGGCCGGCCGGCCTACTTCCACGTCGGCGGTGAATTCGGCTACGCGGTCAACGGCGGGATCACCGGCCCCTCGGTCGAATGGAAGCAGTACGGCACGCGCATCGACTTCGTGGCGATGGTGCTCGGCGGCGGACGGATCCGGCTCGAGGTCCGGCCGATGGTCAGCGAGCGCGACGACGCCAACGCCGTTTCCGGCATCCCCGCCATCCGGACCCGAGAAGTAGAAACCGGCGTGGAACTGCTGGCCGGCCAAACCCTGGCCATCGCCGGGCTGGTGCAAGAGCGGACCGAATCGCAGAATCAGGGCCTGCCCTGGATCAGCGAGGTGCCGTTGTTGGGCGTGCCCTTCCGCCGCGTGCAGTCGAGCACCAACGAAGTGGAACTGCTGATCATGGTGACTCCCGAGTTGATCGATCCGCTCGATCGGCGCGACCTTTCCCACTGCAACTTGGGCCAGCGGACGACCCAGCCCAGCGACGGCGAACTCTTCATCAAGGGCCACCTCGAAGTGCCCAATTGCTGTCCGCCGGAAGGTGAGGGCGGTTCGCAATACGGCCCGGCGCGTGGACGCCCGAACCCGACGCCGACTCCGCCGCAGGAGATGATCATCGAACAGCGCGACGCCGCCGCCGAGCCGGCCGCCGGCACGCCCGACGCCGGCACGCCCGAGCCGCCGATTGCCGAGGGCTCCCCCGATGGTTATACGTCGCGGCCGCGCAGCTCGGCAATGCCCTACAACCGCTACTTGCCGGCCAAGCCGCGGCCAAGCGAGACCGTGACCGCCGCAGGCGGGCGGAACGTCGAGGCGGGATTTATCGGGCCGGTTGGCTACGATGTAGTAGAGTAGTAAGAACGGATTGTGATCCAAGGGGTTTCCCCTTGGGGTAGGCGCCCCCACGGGAGACCGCCGTGGAGAGTTTCCGTAGCCGAATTCGCCAGAGTTTGGCCGTTTTCTGCGTCCGGCCTGAAGTCTGGCGACTTCGGCTGCAAGGTACGGCACCCAAGAAGCGATTGTTATGAGCAACGTTCTGCGACTGGCAATCATCGACCCCGACGACAGCAAGCGCGAAGCGCTGAAGAACATGCTGTTGGGCATGGATATGATCTGGCTCGACGCCGAGTGTTCGCGCTACGAGTTCTTCGCCGACGTCGTCGCCCAGACCACTCCCGACATCGGCTTGGTGGCCATCGATCACGACGTGGAGAAGGGCCTGGCCCTGGTCACGCAACTCAACGAGACGTCGCCCAACTGTGCCGTGCTGGTGGTCAGCGGCTCCGGCGACGGCGACCTGATCCTGCGTGCGATGCGGGCCGGGGCCAAAGAGTTCCTCACCGAGCCGGTGCGGATCGAAGACCTGTTGGGCGCCTTGGGGCGGATCAGCGAACGCCGCTTCGGACGCGGCGAGAACCGGCCCCGAGGATGCCAGGTGATCGCCGTAGCCGGATCGATCGGCGGCGTGGGGGCGACCAGCGTGGCCGTGAATCTCGGCTGCGCCATGGCCCAGAACGAAGCCCACAGCGTGGCCCTGGTCGATCTCGACCTCTGCCTCGGCGACGCCGACGTCTTCCTCGATACGATCCCCGACTACACGCTGGTCGACGTAGCCCAGAACGTCTCTCGGCTCGACTTCACGCTGCTGAAGCGCTCGCTGACGAAGCACGCCTCGGGCCTCTATCTGCTGCCGCGGCCGGTCCAGTTGGAAGACATCTCGCTGGTCACGCCCGATGACCTGCAGCGCGTGATTGGGCTGCTGAAGGCCACCTTCACCCATCTGGTGCTCGACCTGTCGAAGAGCTACAGCCCGATCGACCTGATCGCCCTGGAGATGGCCGACCACGTGTTGCTGGTTACGCAGCTCGATCTGCCCTGCCTGCGAAACGTGGTGCGGCTGATGATGTCGTTCGGCGAGATGGAGGAGTTGGCCGATCGGGTGAAGATCCTCGTCAATCGCGTGGGACTCGAAAGCGGCCAGATCACGATGAAGAAGGCCGAGGAGACCATCGGCAAAGAGATCTTCTGGCAATTGCCCAACGACTACCGCACGATGGTCGAGGTCCGCAACAACGGCATCCCGCTGATCGAGCAGGCCCCCAAGGCGGCCATCACCCAGTCGATCGCCACGCTGGCCGAAGCGCTCAGCGGCGGCGGTGAGGTCGAAGCCCCCGAGATCGCCGCAAAACGCGGTGGGCTCGGACGCCTGTTCCAGCTCTGGCCGAGCAAGGGCGCGAAGTAGCGCGCTGCGGCCGATATACCGTTGCGCCGAGCTGCCTGCCGCCGGGCTCCGGCGTCATTCTCGCTGCAAGAATCCTCTCTTGACCCCGCATCGTGTCTGCCGTAATCTACGGCCCCGATAATTGGGGGGGAACTGCGCGGGGTGTTGCGATGTCCTGGCTTCGTTGGATGTGTCTTGGCCTGCTGGTGCCTGCTCTGCCGCCGCCGGCGCTTGCGCAATCCGTCGGAGATCCCCCCTCGACGCCGACGTCCATCGCCGTTGACGGCTACCTGTCGCCCGGCTTCCCATCCTCCGCCGAACGGCAATCTGCGCCGGGCGAGCCGCAACAGGGCCGACGATTGCCGGATGCCGAGGCCGTGTGGCCCGGGGCGGCTTCTTTCGCGCCCGTCCCACCGACGCCGGCGTGTGACGCGCCACTCGGCGGTGAGCCCATGTATTACGTGCAGGTGGTCGACGAGCCGTCGTACGACGAGTGGGTGTCCGAGGAGTTGGCGTCCGACGAAGCGTCGGACGAACCGGCCACCGATCCCCCCAGCCCGCTGCCGCTCGGCGCGTTTCTCGGCTATCGCTACAACATGAGTTCCATCGACTGGATCTTCGGCGACGGCGACCAGTTCGGCATGTTCTCGCTAATCGGGCAGCACTATCGGGCGGCCGGCGAGAGCACGGGCGTCGGTGCGGGTGTGTCGATCCACTTTCTCGACGGCCCCGCACGTAGCGAGATGCCCCCACGGCTGTTCGACTTCAGTCTCGCCATTCAATCTCGAAAATGCCTGGGCAACTTTAGCTACGACGTGGCCGCGTCGGTGATGGCTTCGGGCGACTTCGAGGCAAGTAACCGCGAGGGCATCCTTTTCCCCAGCCATGCCGTGGGATTCTGGCATCGTACGCCGAACCTGGACGTGGTCTTCGGCGTCGACTTCCTCGACCGCCGCGACGTGGCCCTGCTGCCCGTGTGCGGCCTGATCCTCATGCCGCATCCGGACGTGCGTCTGGAACTGGTCTTCCCCCGGCCCCGAGCGGTCATCGCCGTGACGGACACCCATCGCCTGTACGTCCGCGGCGAACTCGGCGGCGGCACCTGGGACATCTTCCGCGAAGACGTCGGCGACGACGTGGCCACCTACCGCGATTTTCGGTTGTGCGTGGGGCTGGCGGCCGCCAATGGCGATCACTGGCAAGCGCTCGAGATCTGCTACGTCTTCAACCGCCACCTGGAGTACGCCACCGGCGTCGGCAATTACGACCTCGACGATACGGCCGTGATCCGCTTGGTTCGGTGTTACTAATCCGTCTGCGCGCCCAATCATGACAGTTGGGTGGCTGGGGCAAAGCGCAGCGGTGCCCCAGCGATCTGAGGGCTACGCGAGGGCCGGCAACCTGGGGCACCGCTGCGCTTTGCCCCAGCCACCCGCCGTGCGCTCATCGTTCTGCTTCGATCGGCGCGCCCACGAAGCACGCCACGTCGCCGTCGGCCAGCGACAGCAGCAGCTTGCCGCCGGCCGCCGACATGCCGTCGAACACCGGCGGGGCGCCGAGCGAGCACTCGAATCGCTTCGTGCCGTCGGCCGGATCGAAAGCCATTAGCGTCGCGGCGGATGCGTCCTGATCGCAGACGTCCGGCGGGCCGGCGACGAACAGGGAATCTCGTGTGCGGACCATCGCGCGAATCTGGGTCGGTAGCACCTGCACCCATTTGGCCGGCTCCGCCCGGGCGAAACCGACGCCCAGGTTCCAGCAGGTCTGTAGCTTGCCCTCTTGCGGCAGCCAGCGGAGGAACTCCGGGCCCGCCTTGCCGTCGCTGCGGACGACCACCGGACGCGTGGCGTTGTGGTCGGCGACCAAGTACCAGCCGTCGGTCTCCGGGAACGCCTGGGGGCTGAGCATGTTGCGCCGCACGAAGCGCTTGGCGGCGAACGTGTCGGCGTCGTTGAAGACGACCAGTTGACCGGCCTTGGGCGACTGCTGGGCGAAGTTGAACGCCGGCCAGCGGTCGTCGAGCATCCAGTAGCTGCGGTTGAACCCGGAGGTATCGAGAAAACCGGCGTTGGAGAACAGGTGCATACCGAAGTCGCGCTGGCCCAGGTTGCGCACACTCGGCTCTCCCTTGACCGGCGTGGGCCGCTTTCGCAGGGTCATATCGAACGCATTGTGAAAGAGATAGACCGACTCGCCGTCGGTGACCAGAATGTCCGACTTCGCACCCTCCATCGAATAGGCCATCTCGTCGAGCACGCCCGTGTCGGGATGTGGCCCGTCGATTCGCGTTTCGTATTGCTTGTGGCCGGTGGCCGGATCGAGCCCGTAGAGCGTGATTCCACCGTCGAGAAACGACGACCGGCCGGCCGTGCAATAGACGACGTTGCCGGCGATCAACACGCTGCCGTGGACCGGCCAGGCCGATTCGAGTTGTCCGAAGGCCACCAGACGCCGTTCATCGAGCGCCGCCCGAAACTGCCAGGCCAATGCACCGTCATTTGCCCGCAGGCAATAGATCCAACCGTCGGCCGAGCCGAAGATCAAACGGCCTTGGTAGTACGTCGGCGAGGAGTCGATCCGCCCGCCGGTGATGTGGTCCCAAAGCGGTTGGCCGGTCGCCGCGTCGAGGCAGCAGACTTGTCCTGCATCGACCCGGGCCACGAACACCCGGCCGCCGGCGACAATCGGTTGCGTCAGTTTGCCGCCTAAGCGACTCCGCCACGACGGGGCCACTCTACTGCCGACCGCCGCCGACGTCGAACCGCTGCGTTTCGGGTCGTGACGATACATGGTCCAGGCGTCTTCGACCGGGGTGGCTGGGGCAAAGCGCAGCGGTGCCCCAGAATGTGCGGCCTCCTGGGGCTTCGCTGCGCTCAGCCGCCAGCCACCCGTCGACTCGTACGCCGGCCCCTTCACCAGAGGAGGCGTCTCTTCACGCGGCAGCGTCACCTCCTGCGGCGAGAGCGCCATAAAACCGCCCAGCTTGACCCCCGCGTAGCAGAAGCACGGATGCGGCGTACTGTAGAGCAGGCCGTTGCAGGGCAGCACTCCGTATCGGCAGGCGCCACGAACCCAGTTGTGGCGGGAGTGCTGCTGGCCGTGCAAATCGACGAACTCCACGGCCCGCTTCGGCAGCAGCAAGTAGTTGTCGGTCGCCTTGCTGCGATAGCAGCGGGCGTGGTGGCCGTGGGTGATCACCGGACCGACGTCGACCGTCCGCACCGGCTCGCCGGTCTGCGGATCGTAGCCGGTGATGCTCTGCGGCTCGGCCCCGCCGCGGCCGTACCACAGCAGGCCGTCGGCGACGAACACGTCCGGCGGGTTGGCAATTCCGAATCCGCGCGCCCCGGGCAGCGTCCAGAGCGTCTTTCCGTCGGCTGCCGCAAGCCCCAGCACCTGTTTCGGGTTGGCCACCAGCACCACGTCTCGATAGACGAGCATCGTGGTGCCCGTGTTGAAGATCGAGTTGCCCGCCGGGCCCGCCGGCGTGCGCCAGCATTGTTTGCCGGTGGCGGCGTCCAGACAGACCACCGCGTCGGCATCGTGATAGAAGACGCCCGCCTCGTTCATCACCGTCGACAGCGGCCCGACCGCTCCCGGCCCGGTCTGCCACAGCCGGCGTCCGGAATCGGCGTCAATCGCCACGAGCCGGGCACTGCCGGGCGTTCCCTTCTCCCCGGCCGGCGAGCGGACACAAAGCACCAGCGTGCCGTCGTGGTGTAGGATCTCGTCGGTGCCCTCCGTTTCCGGATAGGTCACGATCGTCTTCCCAGTCGCCGCGTCCAGGGCAGAAACCGGGGCACGGTATCCCAACGTAACGAACACGCGATCGTCGGCCGCCACCAAACGCCGCGGCACGGCCACCGGCAGCCGAAGACGCTGGCTGGCCATCCGGCGCCAATCGGCCTGTTGCATCTCGGTCCGCTTCCAGGCCTTCCATCCCCAATCCGGTATCTCCCGTTTCCAAAGCACCAAGCCGTTGAAGGCGTCGCGGGCGATCAGCCTCCATCGGTCGGGAATCCGCCGGTCGATGATCCCGGTGGGGCCCTCGTCGAAGATCGAGAACAGCCGGCCGCCGCCGCAGACCATGGCCGCCAGACTCGAGTCGTATTCGTGGCTGCGGCTGAACGGCGGGCCGTCGATCCACTGCATCCGCCGCGGCGCCGCCACCACCCGATCGTGCGCCACCGCGTTGCCGCTGGCGTCGTGCAGGAAATGCGTCCACTCGTCGATCGCCTCCGGCCGGGGCTTGACGATCGCGGCCCAATCGTCATCCTTACGCACACACAACACGCCTTGCGGCGCCAACACCCGCAGCATCTCGTTCCGCGAGACGTCGAAGGCGTCGCTGACGACCAGTAGGTTGACCAGGTTGTCGGCGTACGGGAGTCTCTGCCCATCGAAGGCAACCGCCGTCGCCTTCCCGCCAACCCCCAGCGAGTCGAAACGGCTCCGCGCTTGCTCCACGCTTTCATCATTCGTATCGAGCCCCTCGACGACGAAGCTCTCATCAGGCCTCAGTTGGGCCGTAAGCTCCCCTCGACCGCAGCCGAGGTGAACGACCACGCCACCCTGAACGCCGGCGGCCGAGAGTATTCTCTTGCCCTCGGCCGCCGCGCGCTTGCCCGGCCACGTCCACGTCTTCAGGTCGTCGGTCCAAGCGATGCCCAGCGAACAGCCGCCGAGATGTTCCGACGGATTGCCCGAGGCGCTGCCGTGAAAGAACATCACGTATCGGCCGATGCTCGCTTCGTTTCGCAAGTCGAGGATCGTCCCGGCGGTCAACCGCCGCCGTGCCCACGGCCAGTCTGCTTGCCCCAACGTGATCGGCGGCCCCCAGTCTTGCCAATTCCGCAGGTCCTTCGACCGCTTGATGCCCATGCCATTGCCGGGCGAGTGCAACAGCACGTACTCGTCGCTCTGCCGGTCGACCAGCACGGTCACGTTCTCGCCGCTGCGGGTGTTGCCGTGATAGTGCCACGTCTTGAAATCGTCCGTGAACGACATGCTCACGCCGTTTTGCTTGTAGAAGCACCACCACTTGCCCGGCGCGTCCTTGTCTTCGATCAGATACGGATCGATCATCCGCCCCATCTCCTCGACCGGCACCTGCGGCCCCTTCACCCGCAGCAACTCGGGTCGGGACCAATCGACCAGGTTCTCGCTCCGCATCACGAACAGCCGGGCCGTGTGATCGGCCGAGTGGGCGTTGTTGCGGTGCGTGGGGTAGCTCTGCAGGCACAAGATCCACTGGCCGCCGTAGCGGATCACGTTGCCCGGGCTGGAGAAGTTCAACGACGGGTCCTTGGGCGTGAGCACTTTGACGTCCGACCAGTTCACCAGGTCCCGGCTGGTCGCCATGCCGGTCACACTCACGATGCTCCTGCCTTCGAGCCGAGGGTAGTTGATCGTGAAGTAGACGTAGAACGTCCCTTCGCGATAGACGGCCGCCGGATCGCGGAAGTGCATGCCGTCGCGTGTGCGAAGGACGATCGGCGACGGGATCGCTGCGAAATCGATCTTGGCGTCGTCCGCGGCGGCCGGTCGAGTTGGGCCAAAGTGGCATAGGGCGGCCAATAGCAGCGAAGCCAGCGTAGCGCGTCGGATCATCGTATTCTCCCGTTGTGCAGGACTTTCGCCGAGCCACCCCCAATGCCGGACGTTCTCGTGGAAGTCTATGCCGGCTCTGCGCCGAGCGTCAAGTTGACGACCGCGTGCCAAGGTGTCCGCCTGGGCACATCGGGCTCATGAGGCGGGTGGAGCGGCCGAGAACCCCGCGTTTGCCGCTGTTTCGCCCGCGAGCCAACGAATCCTCGGATTCTACTATTGAAACATCGAGATATGTCGATATATTGATAGTATGAGCGACACCAAAACGCCCGAAACGCTGCAATTGACTGAACTCGACAGCCTCTGCCAGGCCGCCGAATGCCTGAAAGTCCTCGGGCATCCCGTCCGATTGAGGATCGTCGAGATCCTCCTGCAGGGTCGGTTTCCCGTGCATCAGATCGCCGAAATCTGCGATCTCCCCCCCCATCAGACCTGCGAACACCTGCGGTTGCTGCGGAGCCACGGGCTACTGAGCAGCCAACGCCGCGGCCGGGCCGTCTACTACGAAATCGTCGATCCGCGGCTGCCGCGGCTGATGCACTGCGTCCGCACCGCCTGCGACTCGCCCGAACAGCCGGACCAGCCCCAACCGCCGGACCAGCCCCAACCGCCGGACCAACTCGAAAAGCCATAACCTACGGAGCCATTTCATGTCCCAACCCAAACGCATCCTGATCGTCGGCGGCGTGGCCGGTGGTGCCTCGGCGGCCGCCCGGGCGCGTCGGCTCTCGGAAGACGCCCAGATCGTGATCTTCGAACGCGGCGAGCACATCTCGTTCGCCAACTGCGGCATGCCCTATCACATCGGCGGCACCATCGAGCAGCGCGAGCGCTTGCTGGTGCAAACGCCCGAGGGCATGCAGAAACGATTCCGCATCGACGTGCGAACGCGAACCGAGGTGATCGCCGTCGACCGGACTGCACAATCGCTGTCCGTCCGCGATCTGAGTACCGGCCAAGAGTCCCACGAGCCGTACGACACCCTGATTCTCAGCCCTGGAGCCGAACCGGTACGACCGCCGCTGCCCGGGGCCGACCTGCCCGGCGTGTTCACGCTCCGCAGCCTGGCCGATATGGACGCCATCAAACGTGTCGTCGACCAGGACCGACCGTCTCGGGCGGTGGTCGTCGGCGGCGGCTACATCGGGCTGGAGATGGCCGAGGCCCTGCGGCATCGCAACGTCGAGGTGACGCTGGCCGAGTTGGCCGAGCAGGTCTTCATCGCCGCCGATCCGGAGATGGTCGACCCAATCCACCAGCAGCTTCGCCTGCAAGGGGTCGATCTGCGGCTGGGCACTTCGGTCACCGCCATCGAACAACGCGACTCGCAACTCGCGGCCACGTTGAGCACCGGCGAAACGGTCGACGCCGGGCTGATTATCCTTGCCGTGGGCGTGCGGCCGGAAGTGAAACTCGCCCGGGACGCCGGCCTCGATATCGGCCCTACCGGCGGCATCGTCGTCGACCGCCACATGCGCACGAGCGATCCTAACGTCTTCGCCGTGGGCGACGCCGTCGAGGCCACGCATCTGGTTGGCGGCACCAAGGCGATCATCCCGCTGGCCGGCCCGGCCAACCGCCAGGGGCGCATCGCGGCCGATAACGCCCTCGGCCGCGAAAGCACTTATCGCGGCACCCAGGGCACGGCCATCTGTAAGGTCTTCGATCTGGCCATCGGCATGACCGGCCTGGGCGAACGGTCGCTCAAACAGGCCGGCACGCCGTACGAGAAGATCTACGTCCATGCGGCCAGCCACGCCGGATACTATCCCGGGGCGTCGCAAATCAGCCTGAAGCTGCTGTTCGATCCCGGCGACGGACGCGTGCTGGGGGCCCAGGCGGTCGGTGCCGACGGGATCGACAAGCGGCTCGACGTGCTGGCCGTGGCCATTCGCGCCGGGCTGTCGGTTCGCGATCTGGCCGAGCAGGAGCTTTCCTACGCCCCGCCGTACGGCTCGGCCAAGGACCCGGTGAACTACGCCGGCTTCGTGGCCACCAACATCCTCGACGGTCTGGTCGACGTCTGCCACGTGGAGGACGCCATCCATCCCGGCGAGAGCCAACTCCTCGTGGACGTCCGCGAGCCGAAGGAACTCGAAGCCGGCACGATCCCCGGATCGACGAACGTGCCCTTGGATCAACTGCGAGAACGGCTCGGCGAACTGCCCCGCGACAGAGAGTTGCTCGTGTTCTGCCAGGCTGGCTTGCGAGGCTACCTCGCCTGCCGCATTCTCACCCAACACGGCTTCACCTGCCGCAATCTCAGCGGCGGCTACAAGACCTACAAAGCCACGGTCGGCGCAGCAGCGCCCGCTACACCGGCCGATAAACCTCGGGAGGAAGCCATGACCAAGGAAATCGTCGACGACACCGGCGAACACGCCCCGACGACGCCCACCGACGCGTCCGACGCGCCGGTCGTCAAGCAGATCGACGCCCAATGCCTGCAATGCCCCGGGCCGATCATGGAGCTGCGCAAGGCGGTGGACGAGATCGAGGCCGGCCAGGCCGTGAGCATTCTGGCCGGCGATCCCGGCTTTCCCAACGACGTGGCTGCATGGTGCGAGAGCACCGGCCATCAACTCGTCAGTGTCGCCGCCGAGCAAGGCGGTTGCCGGGCGACGATTGCCAAACGGACCGCGCTCGCAGCCGCGCCGGCCGCATCCTCCGACGCCACCAAAAACAAGAGCCTGGTCGTCTTCAGCGGCGATCTCGACAAGGCCCTGGCCTCGTTCATCATCGCCAACGGAGCGGCGGCGATGGGCAGCAAGGTGACGATGTTCTTTACGTTCTGGGGGCTGAACATTCTGCGCAAGCCCGAGCGGGTGAGCGTGAAGAAGAACACGGTCGAGCGGATGTTCGGCTGGATGATGCCCCGCGGTGCCGACCAACTCAAGCTCTCGAAGATGAACATGGGCGGCATCGGCGCGGCGATGATCAAGGGCATCATGCGCAACAAGGGCGTCGACCCGCTGCCCGAACTGATACGCAACGCACAGGAAGCCGGCGTGCGGCTGGTCGCCTGTTCGATGAGCATGGACCTGATGGGCATCCGCCGAGAGGAACTCATCGACGGCATAGAAGAAGGCGGCGTGGCGATGTACCTCAACTCGGCCGAAGCGGGTAACGTGAACCTGTTTATCTAGCCCGGCCGGACGGCGAGAGAAGTTGTTCGTTCTTTTTCGCAAGAGACAAGAGCAAGCGACTGTCGAGGGACGTATGGGTGACCCCGTCTCGCATCGACCGTGTCTTGCGTCAATGGAGAATCCTCGTTTTCGGCAGTGCTTTGCGTAGTTCGCTGACACCGTCGTCGGTAACGGCCGTGGCGTTGAGCTTAAGCGTCTTGAGTTTCGTCAGGCCCTTCAGATGTACCAGGCCGGCGTCGGTGACGTTGGTGGCGAATAGGTTGAGGGTCTCCAGGTCGGTCAGTCCGTTGAGATGTACCAGCCCGGCGTCGGTGAGCGGGTTGTGGATCAGTTGCAGTTCGCGCAGCCCGGTCAGGGGTTTCAGATGGGCCAGTTCGGCGTCGGTTATCTGCGTGCCGCTGAGATCCAATACGGCGATCTTCGTGAACTGCTTCAGCGTTGCCAGGGAGTCCTTGGGGATCGAGGACAGGGCCAGGTTGCAGCTTGTCACTGCGCCGGATTTGTCGCGACCGAGAATCGCGTGCATGCCCGTGAGCTTCGCGATGGCGTTCTGTTCGCGCAGTCTCTTGGCGGCGTCCTTCTTCACCAGGGCATTCTTGGCACTGTCGGCAGCCGCCCGGCTTCCCGACCGGGCCAGGACCTTCAGGGCCGCCACCGCGGGGCCCGAAGTGCTCGGGTCATCGGAATGAGAGAGCCGCACCAGAACGTACAGGGCGCGGCTGCGGACTTCGGCATCGCTGCTTTCGGCCGCTTTTGTCAACGCCGGGATGGCCCGCTTTCCAATCTTCAACAAGGCGCCGGTGGCGTCTTCGCGGATCGGGTAGCTGTCGTTTCCCAAGCGATCGATCCACCGGTCGATGACCGGATCGCCGGGTTGCCGCTGCGACACGTCCTGCTTGGCCCCGGCGCCGGCAGCGATCATCAGCAACAGGGCCAATGCGGCTGCCATCGGCAAGAGTCGTTCTATGGGAACTTCTCGCGTGAGCAGTGGCATCACTCTTTCCCTTGTTTCGCCTTCAACTCCGCGGTCAACTCCTCGATCATCTTCTTCAGTTTGCGATTCTCGGCTTCCAATTGCTTGACGCGTTGCTGGAGTTGCTGTTGTCCGGCGGGCTTGGCGGGCATGGCGGGCTTGGCGGGCTGTCGCTCGGCGTAAGTGCTGCTGGCTTTCACGGTCGTTGCCCACTGGGTGTTGCCCGCCGCGTCGCGGAGTCCGACGGCGTCGATTTCGTTCCAACTCTGGACGGCGGGCGAGTCGAGATAGATTTTCACGCGGCTAATCTTGTGGTCACACTTGATGGGAATCGCCGAGATGCCCTTTCCTTTGCCCGGCGGCGTGGGGTCCTTGCCCGAGAAGACCTCCACTTCGGTCCCGTCCGTCTTGAACACGGAGACTCTTCTTAGGGCGCCGGGGTTGTAGGTCTCGTAGACCAGGACCGCTTTGGGGACGACCGCCGTGCGATACTGCAATTCCAGCCACTCCTGTTGCCCATCCTGGCTGGCGGAGGCCCAAGCGGTCTGCATATCGCCGGCTTGCGGCGTATCTGGTGGGCCGGCGGCCTGTTCCGGCCCCCAGGCACGTTTCTCCGTCACCGCCGCGGCGGGCGTGGCCACTTCCTCCGTATGCGCTGCCGGCGTCGCCCAGAGTCCCAGCAAGACACAGGCTGCCGCCGCGCCCGACTTCTTGTGCTTCTGCAAGGCCCGGGTCATCTCCCCTCCTATCCAAACGACAAAGACGGGATCACAAAGACGGGATCACAAAGACGGGGGTAGGCTTTCACCTTACACTTCAGGACGTAACGTGGTAGACCGCATCCGGGAAGTTGATCCATGGCGCGCGTAGCATTCCGGTAGTCTACCAGATCCTCTCGCTACAGTACAGCGTAAAGCGCAAGCCCGACCACGTCTGCGCCCCGCGGCTGTCTTCACGGAGTGCGTCACCAAAGGTCCTTTCTTGAGGCGCTTCACGAAAGGTACAGGAAGATCGGCTGCGGGTGGTCGGTCCTTAGCAGTTTCGCCGAAAGAACGGAAGCCCCGTCGCCGTCTCCCGGAAAGCAAGCCGTCTTGCTCCTCCCCGATTTGCCAATGCCGGATGCGCCCTGGTCTTGGCCCCTGGTCTTGGCCCCTGGTCTTGGCCCCTGAGGCTACAGCCGCCACGGCTGACGGTAGGCCGCTGCGAGCAAGTGGTTAGCCTGATCGTCCTCCGGAAAACGCTCGGTCGACGGATCCCAGCGGAGCTTGCGCCCGAGGCGGTAGGAAATGTTGCCCAGGTGCGGCCATGTTGTTACCCGGTGGCCGATCGCTACGTCCATCACCGGACGCCGGCGAGTGGCGATGCACTGAAGCCAGTTGCCGGAGTGGCTGTCGCTGCGATCAAGATGGATCTCCTCCGGACGAGTCGGCGAAAGGTCAGCTTCCCCCGCGGTCAGCTTGAACTCCCAGAAGCCGCTGAGCGTGGCCTTGCTGCCGACGAACTCGACGTTCAGGTTGTTGTCGCTCGCCTGTTCCCAAACGACCTCGCACGGCGGGTCGCTGAACTCGAAGCGGACTCGCATCTCCACCGGCACGTCGTAGAGGTTGTTCGACTCCTGGCGCCCCGTGGCTTCGACGGTTACCGGTCCGGTCTGGTCCGTGCCGAGCGCCCAGGAGACGACGCCGCACATGTGTACGCCGTTATCGGCCAGGGCACCACTGCCGTAATCCATGAAATACCGAAAGCTGCGGTGGCACCGTTTCGGATGATACGCGGCCCACGGCGCCGGCCCCAACCACATATCCCAGTCGAGAGTGGACGGTACTGCGCGACCTTCCTCGCACGGGTAGGTGGGGTTCGGCCGATGCGTGAGCCGCACGGTGCGCACTTCGCCGAGCCGGCCGTTGCGGACCCACTCGCACGCCTGGCGGCTGCGGGTGATCGACCGATACTGGGTGCCCATCTGCACGACGCGATCGTAGCGCCGGGCGGTCTCTACCATTCTGCGGCCTTCGTCGATGGTGCGGCAAAGCGGCTTCTCGCAGTACACGTCTTTGCCCGCCTGAGCGACCATGACGGTCTGCGCGGCGTGCCAGTGATCGGGCGTGGCAATGAGCACCGCGTCGATGTCCCGGCGGTCCAGGATGCGACGGAAGTCCTGATAGGCGTCACATCTGCCGATACGGTTCTTCGCGGCGGCCATGCGCTGCGTGTCCACGTCGCACACGGCGGCGATCGTGCAGCGCGGATCGTTGTGGATGCTCAAGAGACTCCCACCGCGCCCGCCACATCCCACCAGCGCTGCCACAATCCGCTCGCTCGGGGGTCGACTCTCAGCCGCGCCGATCGTACGGCTCGTGACAAAGCACGGCACGGCAAGGCCAAGTCCCGCGCCGGCGAGGAATCGTCTCCGGCTCAAGTATTGCGTCTTGGCGGACATGGGTTTCTCCTCCACTCAGATCTGCGTATGCGCTTACTCTTGCGAAATCAGAACTACACGAAATCCGACGAGGTCGTCGCAGTTCTCCGGTGGGGCCTTCATGCGACTGGCGGACCGACAATACGCCGGCCCGTAGTTCCAACAGCCTCCGCTACCAATCTACCACACGTCGCGGCTGCGGAAAAAGACCGACAGCATATTCCAACCTGGCTGCAGGGGCAACTCACGCAAACGCCGCGAGTGGCCATGTCCCGACGACGTCAATTCATGTAAGCACCTGCAAAGA
>CAYYNP010000218.1:0-17350 GCA_964472545.1 uncultured Planctomycetaceae bacterium
TCGCGGAGCGAGACGCCTACTATGCACGGTGCAGACATTATCAACTCCCGCTTAGTTTTCCGCGGACTCGCCGTAGGCTTCCCAGAACACGCGAACCAGGTCGTCGACCAGAGGATAGCAGGGGTTGGCCCCCACGCACTGGTCGTCGAAGGCGACCTCCGCCATGTGTCGCACTTGGGCCTCGAAGTCGCTGCGCGAGACACCCGCCTCGGCAATCGTGGCCGGCACGTCGAGCCGGGCTTTCAAGTCGGCAACGGCCCGGATGAGACTCTCGACTCCCTCTTCGGGCGTGGAGGCGTCGAGCCGCAGGGCGTCGGCGATCTCGGCGTAGCGCTCTTTGGCCTGCGGAAACTGGTACTTCGGATAGCTGACGAACTTGGTCGGCAGCGCAGCGTTGAAACGGATCACCGGGATCATCACCAACGCATTGGCTCGGCCGTGGGGGATGTGGAACGTTGCCCCCAGGATATGGGCCAGGCAGTGGTTCACACCCAGAAACGCGTTGGTGAAGGCCAAGCCGGCGATGGTCGAGGCGTTGTGCATCTTCTCCCGGGCCAGCGCGTCGCTGCCGTCGGTGTATGCCTTGGGCAAGTACTCGAAGACCAGCCGCATCGCCCGCAGCGCCAACGGGTCGGTATAGTCGGAGGCCACCACCGAGACGAACGATTCGAGCGCATGGGCCAACACGTCCAAACCGGTATCGGCGGTTACGTGCGGAGGCACGCTCATCGTGAGATTCGGATCGATAATGGCCACGTCCGGCACCAACTCGTAGTCGGCCAGCGGGTACTTCGTATTGGTCTTTTCGTCGGTGACGACCGAGAACGCCGTGACCTCGGAGCCGGTGCCGCTGGTGGTGGGAATGGCGATCATCTTGGCTTTGCGGCCCAGTTCCGGGAAGCGCACGACCCGCTTGCGGATGTCGACGAAGCGGAGCCGGAGGTCGTCGAAGCTGATCTTGGGGTCCTCGTAGAAGAGCCACATGGCCTTGGCGGCGTCCAACGGCGAGCCGCCGCCAAGGGCAATGAGCAGGTCGGGCTCGAACCGCTGCATGGCCCGGGCACCGGCGTCGATGGTTTCCACGGTGGGATCCGATTTGACGTCGGAGAAGACGGCCGAGGCGATGCCGGCCTGGCGGAGATAGCCCTCGATGCGTTCGGTCGTTCCCAACCGCACGGCCGACCCCGAGCAGATGATGATCGCGCGTCGGACGCCCATTTCCATGATTTCGTGGGTAAAGAACTCATCCAGCGAGCCCGCCTCGAAGTAGATTCTCGGCGGGACTCGAAACCACCTCATGTCGACCATTCTCTTTGTCACCCGCTTGAGGTTCAGTAGATGGGAAACGGTCACGTTATCCGTGGTGATGTTTTGTCCGCCCGCCCCGCAACCGAGGGTGAGCGACGGATGGATGCGGTTGTAGAGCCCGCCGATGGCCCCGTGGGTCGAGGGCGAGTTGACGATGATCCGCCCGGCGACGACCGTCTCGCTGAATTTCTTCACCGCGTCGGCGTCTTCGGAACAGATGGCCGCGGAATGGCCCAGCCCGCCGAAGTGCATTAAGTCGGTGCAGACGTTCACGCCTTCCTCGAGGCTTCGCACGCTGTAGAACCCGAGGATTGGGCAGAGTTTCTCGCGCGAGAGCGGGTACTGTTCGCCTACGCCTTTGAGCCGCGCGATCAGCGCCCGGATGTTCTCGGGGATTTCGATGCCGGCCAGTTCGGCGATTCGCCGGGGGCTCTGGCCGACCACTTGCGGCGACATGCTCTGCCGCTCGGCGTCGATGGCGACTTCCTGGACCTTGGTGATTTCGCGGGGTTTGAGGAAGTAGGCCCCCTGCGACTTGAACCGCTCGACAACCGCCTCTTCGATCTTACGGTCGACGACCACCGCCTGCTCCGAGGCACAGATCATGCCGTTGTCGAAAGTCTTGCTCATCAGGACGTCGTTGACGGCCGTGTTGACGTCGGCGCTGCGCTCGATGAAGACCGGTACGTTGCCCGGCCCTACGCCAATGGCCGGCGTGCCGGACGCGTAGGCGGCGTGTACCAGCCCCATGCCGCCGGTGGCCAGAATCAGCGAGACGTGCGGGTGCGACATCAGCGCCTGGGTCATCTCGCGAGACGGTTCTTCGACCCAACGGACCACGTAATCCGGCGCCCCGGCGGCCAGCGCGGCTTCGTAAACGGTTCGTGCGGCCTCGACGCTGCTACGCAACGCTTTGCGCGACGCGCAGACAATAATCGAGTTGCGGGTCTTCAGGGCGATCAGGCACTTGAAGAGCGCCGTCGAGGTGGGATTCGTCACCGGAGTGATTCCCAGCACGACGCCCAGCGGTTCGGCAAACTCCATCAGGCCCGTCGCCGGACAATCGCTCACTAGCCCGACCGTCTTCAGATCGCGGATATCGTTGTAGACGTATTCGGTGGCGAAGAGGTTCTTAATCACCTTATCCTCGAACACGCCCATGCCGGTTTCGTCGGCGGCCATGCGGGCGAGTTCGATGTGCTTAGCGGCGCCGGCTTTGGCTGCGGCGTCGACGATCCGATCGACCTCCTGCTGGTCGTACTGGGTGAAAATGGCCGCGGCCTCCCGGGCTTGGGAAACCAACTCGGCGGCCGCTTCGCCGATCTCTGCTGCTTCGACCTTGCCCAGGGAGCGCGTCGTCTTCTTTGCCACCGGTCACCTCCTTCGATGGTTGAACGTCCGGGTGTGTTGCCGCTCGATCGATTGCCGTGCGGGCTACGAGATCGCCTCGACGGCTTCTTCTTCGCTCTGGCAGAAGTGGAACAGCCCGTCGAGGGCCGAGACTTTGAAGATCTTGTACACGGCCGGCTGCGCATGGATGACGGCGAGTCTCTTGTCCGACTCTTGCACGCTCTTGTGTGCGGCCAGCAGCATCCTCAGCCCCGAACTGCTGATGAAATCGACGCGCTGGAGGTCGACGATCACCCCGGCGGCGGAGCGCTGGACGGCCTGCATGAGCTGCGGCGAATCGGCCTCGGCCGTTTCCATATCCAATCGTCCGGAGAGCGAAGCGAGTTCGACCTCCGAACTGAATTCACTCGTGCGTACTTCGACGGCCATCGTGGGATCTCCCTGTCTTGTATTTCATGAGCGTGAGGCAGTTGCCCTTACGCTCGGTCCTCTTGTAGTGCACTTCGTCGGCCAATTGCCGCATCAGCCCCAGCCCCATGCCGCCGGAAGCCGGGTCGTGCGCCCGCTTCTCTTCGGCAATGCGTGCCCCTTCCTTCGGGTCGAACGGCTTTCCACGATCTCGAACTTCGACCGCTACCGCCTCGGCTGCGTCGGAAAAGACCACCGTCATCTCGCCGCGGGCCGCCTCGGCAAACGCATAGCGGACGACGTTCGTGCAAGCCTCGTCGAGCGCCACCTCGAGATCGCGGCATTGCTCGTCGCTCAAGCCGGCCCGGGCGCCGAACCACCGCAATACGTTGCCGATCAGCGCGAGATACGCCGCTTCGGCCGGCACACACAACACGGTGCGCCCGGCAGCATCGGACGAAATCGCCTCGCACGTCGGGCGGCTGTCGGATTCGCTCATCGTCGTTTCGAGTTCCTCAGGTGCCCGACTATTCCGCCGTCCGTCCGAACACGACCAGCGAGATATCGTCGCTCTGTGGGTGTCCGGCGGCGTGGCGGCGGACGTCTTCCAGAAGCCGCCGGCCGATCTGCTCGGGTGGCTTGCCCTGTAGGCCTTCGAGTTGTTCGCAGATCCGTTCGTCGGAGTAGAGTTCTTCGGCCGCGTTCATCGCCTCGCTGATGCCGTCGCTGTACAGGACGACCATCTCGCCCGGGTCCAGCGTGGTGGTTGCGTTGGGGTACGGGCAATCCTCGACGATCCCGAACGGAAAACCGGTGACGTCGGCGCCGGCCGGCTTGTCGATCGCGCCGTTTCGGCGCAGAAACAACGGCGACATGTGACCCGCGTTGGCCACGCTGATCCGGTGCGTCGTGGGGTCGATGATGCACAGCGCCAGCGTAACGAAGGCCGAGTCGACGCTGGCCTCGCAGATCTCCCGGTTGACGACGGCCATCGCCTCGACCAGGTCGTCCGGATGGCTCAACAAGGCCACCTTGCAGACCGCGGAGAGCTTGGCCATCATCAGCGCGGCCGGCACGCCCTTGCCGGAAACGTCGCCCAGCAATGCGGCCTGCTTCCCGTTGGGCAGCCGGACGAAGTCGTAGTAGTCTCCGCCGATCTTGCCCGCCGCCAGGTAGTAGCCCCAGAAGGCGTATCCGGCCAGTTCGGGCGGCGACTTCGGCAGGAATTTGTGCTGCACCTCGTGGGCGAAGTCCATCTCCTTTTGCAATCGGGCCTGTTTGAGCATCTCGCGGTGGAGTTGCGCCGACTCGATCGAGACCGACGCCTGAATGGCCACGCTGGCGAGAATGTGTACGTCGTCCTCGTCGAACTTCGCCTCTTCCTGCCGCGCGTCGAGTTGCAAAACGCCCAGCACGTCGGCCTCGCGCGAGAGCAGCGGCACGCACATGATCGAACGGATCTGGAACTGGACGATGCTCTGGGCCACGCCGAACCGCTCGTCGGCCGCGGCGTCGGTGCTGAGGATCGCCTGGCGGTCGGCGATTGCCCGTTCGGCGATCGTCTTGCTGTATTCGACCGTGTCTTGGCCGCCGCTACGGTGCTTGACGGCCTCGGGGACGAGTTGGCCGTCTTGCAGCAACAAGACCAATGCCCGGTCGGCCTGCGGGAAGATCTCGAACAGCCCGTCGAGCATCTTCGCCAACACGTCCTGCAAGTCGAGCGTGCTGCCCAGCGCCTCGGTGATCTGCAGGATCGCCCGCAACTTGCCTTCGGCGTTGATACTGGCGGCCGTGCCGGCGCTTTGGCGGGCGTCGAACGTGTTGAGGATGACCATTGAGGCGTCGTCCGTCTTGGCAACCGCCGCGGGCAGATCCGAGCGAAACTCCAAGAGCGTGTCGCCGACGCCGATCTGATCCTTGTCGTTCAGCCGCACGCGGCCGCTAAGCTGGCGGCCGTTGACGAAGGTGTGATTGGTGCTGCCGAGGTCCTCGACGCCGTAGCCCTCATCCAACCTGACCAGCCGGGCGTGGCGCCGACTGGCCAAGCCGCTGTCGATCACCACGTGGCACTGCCCGTCCCGGCCCAGCAGGATTTCCTCGTCGACCAACTCGAACTGCGCGCCCTGGTTATCTCCCCGAAGCACTTGCAGCGTCTGACCGTTCATCGCGACCCTCCGAGATTCCCGCCTCCTGGACGGCGGCCGACAAGAGTACCTTTGGCAAGCCGACCGTGATTATAGCTTCTGGAGAGTCTTCGTGTAGGTGGCCAACGCGGCGCGCGAACCGATGGGCCGCAACGGGAGAGTCGGCGAGGTCGGGCCGTCTCGGAGACCGGGGGCTAGATGACGGGCTGTGTTTTGTCCAAGCTGGCTGCTATAATATGTGCCTCGTTCGAATAGCAGGCACCCGCCCGGCAATCGGCATTGCCTAATACCCCCCTACACAACGGTCATCGCCGCCGACGAGAGTTCGTCTCGGATCCCGATCGGACACCTTAGGACGGAAGCAGCAAGAAGGAACGGAGATGCGCAGCAAGTCAGACCGGCGGCCGATCGAAGTGCTTCGACGTTTTGGTTCTCTTTGGCTGGGCCGCGCTCTGTTGGTCATCATCTTGGTTGCCATGGCGTGTGCAACCGTCTTCGAGAAATCGCACGGCACCGAACAGGCCCTGGCGCTGTTCTACAAGTCGTGGTGGTTCAAGCTGTTTCTGCTGTGTCTGGCAATCAATGTGGGGATCGCCGTCTTCACGCGGTTGCCCTTCTCGCAGAAGCAGATCGGGTTCGTGCTGACTCATGCGTCGGTGCTGGTCATCCTGGTGGGAGCCCTGGTTTCCGAGTACATGGCCGTCGAAGGCACGATTGGGATGGACGAGGGAGATACCGTCAAGCATTACACTGTCGTTCAAGACACGCTGTTCCTCCGCAAACGGGGCGAAAAGGCCGAGGCAACGGTCGATATCACGGGCCTTCCCGCCAAGGGCGTTTTGCCTACCGACCACCCCCAGACCGAGCCTCTGGGCCTGGACGACGTGAGCGTCGAGGTCGTCCGCTACGTGCCGGATAGCCGTGTGCAGCAAGAGTTGACCAATGACGGACGGCTCCCGCGGCTTGGCGCCGAAGCGACCATTTCCGATCCCGATACCGGCCGCGAAGCCTCCACTTTCTTGTTTGCCGACCGGCCGACAGGGTTGGGTGGGATCGCGACGGAGCTACGCAGCGTCGACGCAGAAGAACTGCAACGGCTTATCGATAATGCAGCAAGGCCGCCCGACGAGCAATCACAAACCTTGGGCTCGCTGCGGATAGAGCATGAGGGAAAGACTTTCGAGTTTCCCGTCGAAGACTGCATGCAAGAGGCCGTGGCCGTAGGGGAAACCGGCTTCACGGTCAAAGTTTTGCGGTATCTGCCGCATGCTATCGTCGGCCCAGACCGCAAGATCGAAAACCTCTCGAACGAGCCGAGGAATCCGGCCCTCGAAGTCGAGGTCACCGGGCCCGAGGGCACGGTCCGGTCGCACGCATTTGCCAACGTTCACAATCTCCAGGCGATGCACGGTACGCGGGACTCCGCCAACCCGCACGGCGCGCAGGACTCCGCCGAGTTGAAGGTCGTCTTTTCCGCTTCGGAAGACCTGGTCCCGTCGGCGCCGATCAGCCTGTTGGCTGGCCCCGAGAATAAGCTCCACGTTCGGTTCGCGCTCGAAGGCCAACCGGTGGTAGTCGAAGAACTGACTCTCGGCAAACCCTGCGAGACGCCTTTCGAGGGCTTTCAGTTGACCGTGCATCGCCGCGTCGATCGGGCGCTCGTCAAGCGGACGGTCATCCCGTTGGAGAAAGGCCGTGAGGGCCGCGTGGCGGCGGTCCAGTTGCACGTGCGGAGCCCTGCCGGGACCCAGGGAGTATGGCTGCAGAAAGGCGACAGACGGTCATTCATGGCCAACGGAGCCATCTACGATCTGGAATACGCCAACAAGCAAGTGCCACTGGGGTTCTCCGTCACGTTGCAGAGTGCCGAGGTCGGCTTCTATCCCGGCACGGGGGAGAAGGCCTCTTACGAAAGCCTGATCCGCATCGTCGATCCGGGTGCGAGTAAGAAGATCAGTCGTATGGTCAGCATGAACAACCCCGTCAAGTACGGCGGATACACGTTCTCCCAATCGAACATGGGCCAACGGGGGGGCTGGACTTTTCTGGGCGTGTCGTCCGATCCGGGCGAGCCGATCGTCTTCATCGGCTACTGCGGGTTGATGGTGGGGATGCTGATGGTGTTGTGGCGGCGAATCGCAGACCACCGCGCTGCGTCGGCCGGCGCTTTGCGGGCCGATGAGGCGAAAAGCGGCCGGCCGACGCCGGATTCCGCGGGAAATTGATGGAGAATCGATGTTGTTGCACGCCCTGACCCTGGTCACGATCCTCTCCTCCCAGCCGGCACCGTCCGCGCCCGAGCTCACCGATCCGGCGTTGCCCGCGTCGCTCGATCTGGAGGCGATCCGAGCGCTGCCCGTGCAACACGATGGCCGTTGGCCGCCGCTGGACACCGCGGCGCGAGACATCGTCGAGACGGTGACCGGCACGTCCTTCTTCCAAGGGCACGACCCCGTGGTAGTGCTGCTGGCGTGGACGTTTGCGCCGCAGGAGTGGAGCCGGGCTCGGTTGATCAGCATTCCTGAGGCCGAGTTGCGCGAGGAACTGGAATTGTCCGAGTCGCGGACGGCTTTCTGTTATGCCGAGTTGGCCGGCCATCGACGACTCGACCAGGTACTCCATACTCCAACGCCGCCCGGCCAGAAGCCCGACGCCTTGCTGCTGAAGGCGCGTGATATCCGCGAGAAACTAGACGCCCTGGAACGGGCCTTCGGGCCGGGCGCGATCCGCCCGATCCCCTCACCGGACGATCCTCTCGGCCCAGCCAGAGCCGTCGGGGCCGCCTCGCCCCACGGCGGCGAAGCGACGTCCGCCGCTGCCGGGGAGGCGTGGAAGGCCCTCCGCGAGGCGTTCGCCGAAGACGACGCCGAGGCGTTCTCGGCGGCCGCAGAGCAACTCGCAGAGGAGTTGGAGAAGTTGCCCGCCGCCTACCGCCCCGATGCGGATCGGATCGCGTTGGAACTGAGCTACAACAAGCTGCGCCCGTTCCGCATCGCGTGGATCGTGATGCTTCTCGGGGCCGCGCTGGCAGCGGCGGCGATGCTCGTCCGCCGGGGTTGGTTCGACGTGGTGGTCGTCGTCGGCATCTTCGCCGGCTTTGTCGTCCTCACCTACGGCCTTTCCATGCGGTGGCGCATTGCCGGACGGATCCCGGCGGCCAACATGTTCGAGTCGCTGCTGTTTCTCAGTTGGGGCATGGGCGCGTTCGCCGTCGGATCGGCCTTCGTGTTTCGTCACCGGCTGGTGCCGTTGACCGCCGCGGCCACGGGCGCCGTCGCCTTGATCCTGGCGGACAACCTGTACTTGGATCAGTTCATTCGGCCGCTCAAACCGGTATTGCAGGACACGATCTGGATGTCGATCCACGTGCCGGTGATCATGGTCTCCTATTCGGTGTTGGCGTTGGCGGTGGTGATCGCCCACGTGCAACTGGTGATCATGACCGTCACGCCGCGTCACCGCGAACTGATCAAGAGCGTCGATACACTACACTACTGGTACGTCCACGTCGGATCGATCCTGCTGGTTGCGGGCATCATCACCGGGAGCATGTGGGCCGCCTCGTCCTGGGGGCGCTACTGGGGCTGGGATCCCAAGGAGGTCTGGTCGCTGGTGGCCTGCCTGGGATACTTGGCCATCCTGCACGCGCGACTCGACCGCGCCAGGACGCCCGGCTGGCTGCAGGCGGTCGGAGCGATCCTCTGTCTGGCGTTGTTCGTGGCCGTGGTGCCGAAGTTGGACCCGAAGACGTGGAGCTACGGGCTGGCTTTGGCGGGGACGCTCGGGGCCATGGTCTTCTTCGTGCTGGCCCGCGGCCGGGCAGCCGTTGCCTTCATGAGCGTGCTCGCGTTTTGGCTGATCGTGATGACCTACGTCGGCGTCAACTACGTGCTGGGAACCGGGCTGCACAGCTACGGGTTCGGCGCCGGCGCCGTGGCGAACTATTTCCTCTGGATCGGCAGCATCGATCTGGGGCTCGTGCTGGCGCTGGCCGGCACGGCCGTCTACTTCGAGCAGACTGCGTCGCCCAGCACGCCGCCGGGGGAGAAGAACGTCGCCACGGCATGAGCAGGAGAGTCGCAGCGGCACGTCGCGGGGCCGTGGTGCCGCAGATCGGTTCCAAGGGCCGCACTGCCGGTGACGAACTCCCCGGGCGTCGGCCCGCCGGTATAATGGTCATGTCTCCTGTGAAGCAATGCGAGACAACCGTCACGCAACTGGTTGTGTTTCGGCCGAAATCCCATCACTACACGACGGATGTGGCCCCGACGAGAAGTCGGAAAGCCACCGCAGGGGACATATCCCACTGCGCGAAGTCTAGCACGGATGGGCCCAATAGGCAGTGGTCTTGCCCTTCCGGCGAGGGTGCATGAATCGACTCGAAGCATGGACTGAGGGCGTTTTGAATCGTGGAACGTCTTGCACCGATCGGCCGATTCTCTGCTCGGACATATGGCGCTGAGTCGGTCGACAATCCCCTTCCAATTTCCGCGCCGCTCGCTTATCCTGATATCTTGACAGTTAGTCCCGCTCACGGTGTTTTGAAACACGAGGCAATCTAGCGCCCGGCTTGAAGACCTTCACTTCGGTACTTCTCTGCGTGGGCGTTCTTTAGCCGGTTCTTTCGGATCGGTTTCCTGCAATTTCCACAGACGGCGACAGTCCGTCTCGAGTTAGGAGTGATGGATCGCCCTGCAACTCTAGAGCATAAGCCATGAGACGTTTCATTTTTGGTTTGGCGGTTGTGTTTACGGTACCGTCGGCGAGCGCGGTCCAAGCCGCGATGATCGACTATGTAACGGTGGGCGACCCGGGCAACGTCGACGACACGCAGGGCAACGGCTACGGCGGTGTAAACTACGCCTACAACATCGGCAAGTACGAGACAACCAACTCCCAATACGCCGAATTCCTCAACGCCGTGGCCGCCGCCGACCCCAACCGCGGCCGGCGGCGGAGACGACGTTGAGTTACAGCCGGCGAACCGTTTGGATGCGTAGCAGGACGGAGTTGCAGATGGCCCCCACGGAATGGGAACAGTCACTTCAGCCGCAGGGAACGCCGGACGGCCTCAAGTTGGAGGACGGCTCGCGGGTGGCCGTGGTCGGAGGCGGACCGGCCGGATCGTTCTTCGGCTATTTCCTTCTGGAAATGGCGACCCGGCTCGGTATAGACGTTCACGTGGAAATCTACGAACCGCGCGATTTCGACCAACCGGCTCCCGGGGGCTGCAACATGTGTGGAGGGATCATCTCGGAAACACTCGTGCAGAATCTGGCCCTGGAGGGGATCAATCTCCCGCCCACGCTCGTGCAGAGGGCAATCGACTCCTACGTGTTGCACATGGACGTTGGAAGTGTGCGCATCGCGACCCCGCTCGAGGAGATGAGGATAGGAGCCGTTACGCGCGGTCCCGGGCCGCGAGACGCACGAGACCGCACGTGGGAGAGCTTTGACCAGCACATGATAACGCTTGCCCGGCAGAAGGGAGCGAGAGTGGTTCGCAGCCGCGTCGACGACGTCGGCATAGAGATGGGGCGGCCGGTCCTCAAGACCAAGGACGGCACGAGACAACCGTACGACCTCGTTGCCGTTGCCGTCGGCGTCAACTCGCCGTCCCTGAAACTCTTCGAGGCCCTGGGGCTCGGCTATACTCGCCCGGAAGCGACAAAGACACTGATCCGCGAGTACTTCCTGGGGCGGGAAGTGATCGGCAAGACGCTCGGGTCGGCGATGCACGTCTTTCTTCCGAACATCCCCGGGCTGGAGTTCGCCGCGATCATCCCCAAAGGTGACTACGTGAGCATGTGCCTGCTGGGAGACGAGATCAACAGCTCCCTGGTGGAGAGGTTTGTGCATGCACCCGAAGTTACCGGTTGCATGCCTCAAAACTGGCACCCGGACGACCGGGCTTGTCAGTGCATGCCTCGGATCAGCGTTCGGGGGGTCAAGAAGCCGTATGCCGACAGAATCGTGTTCATCGGCGATTGCGGCGTGACTCGGCTCTACAAGGACGGAATCGGAGCCGCGTACCGAACGGCAAAGGCGGCTTCCCGGACCGCCGTCTTCGAAGGCATCTCCGAGGACGCCTTTCGCCGACACTACCTGCCCGCCTGCCGGAAGCTGGCAAAAGACAATGCCATCGGTAAGAGGATCTTCGCGGTCACTCGATTGGTGCAGAAGCGACGTTTCGCCCGTCGCGCCATTCTGCGGATGACGGTCGCCGAGCAGCGAAAGGAAGGCCGCCGACGTCGAATGAGCGGCGTCTTGTGGGACATGTTCTCGGGCAGCGCTCCATACCGAGACATCCTCCTGCGCACCATGCATCCGGCTTTCATGTGCAGACTCCTCGGCGAACTGCTGGTTTCGCCGTTACTCATGCGCCGCAAAGAGCGGATTCAGAGGTAGAATAGATGAGTACAATCGGTTTGGGGAAAGTCTACGAGGATGGCGAAGTCATCGTGCGTCAAGGCGACGTCGGCGACTGTATGTTCGTCATTCAGGAAGGACAAGCTCAGGTGTTGATAGATAAGGGAGGCCAGGAGAGGCTTCTCAGAGTGGCTCGCGAGGGAGAGCTCATCGGGGAGATGGCCGTTTTCGAGAAACGGGTCCGTTCGGCGACGGTCCGCGCCCTCGGCCGGACGCGCGTGCTGACTATCGACAAGAAGAACTTCCTCCGCCGGATCAGCGAAGACCCGTCGATCGCCTTCCGCATCGTGCAGACCATGTCTCAAAGGGTCCGCGAGTTGAGCGATGAGGTGGCCCGGCTGGGAGGCGAGTTGGCGGATGGAGCGAAACAGTGAATACCGAGCAGTTACCTTCCATGGCCGCCAATCGCCGTCGCCTCTTCGGCCCACCCGGCAATCAACGACACAGGTCCGCTAGATGAAGAAGCAAGATGCCTCTCGCTCCCGATTTACAGATTCCCGCACGATGCAAGTGTCGGCGCCGTCCGCCGCGTGCTTTGCACCCATCCAGCGCATCGGGGGCGACACGGGTTGGTACTACGGGAAGTGGCTGTGGCGAGTGCGCGGGTTTCTCGACCGGCTCGTTGGCGGAGTCGGGTTGCGCCGCGGGCGAAGGGACCCGGTCGATTTGCAGATTGGCGACCCCGTCGATTGTTGGCGAGTTGAGGCCTTCGAGCCCGGGCGCCTGCTGCGCCTGAAAGCCGAGTTGAAACTGCCGGGGCAAGGCTGGCTGGAATTCGAGGTCACCGGCGACGAGGACTCGAGCACGATCAGGCAAACGGCCACCTTCGACCCGGTAGGGCTGCTCGGCGCACTCTACTGGTACGCCTCCTATCCGCTTCACCAATTGACGTTCGCTGGAATGCTCAGCGGCATTGCGCGCGCCGCGGACGAGATATCGACCGCCGGCGCTCAACGTCGCGACTCCCTTTCTTCCGGCGCCGGTGCGATGGGGGAATAGCGACTCAGGGCATTCGTCGCATCAACGCTCTGCGTGCTTACGGAGCCCGCTTCACGGTAGAAGTCACTTGGCTTGGAGAGGGATGACGCCGTCCCAATCGGACGGCACCTGCTTCTGCTGAACCAGGTAGGATCGGAGAAACCTGGCCGGTCCGTCGTGCTCCGGCAGCCGGTCGAGAAGCGAGATCGCCTCGGGCCAGCGTCCCCGGGCGACCGCATCGAGAGCCCTCTCGTGGTCGGCCAGCATTTCGTCGGTTAACTCGGGGTATTGGCCTCGCGGGAGCATGAGGGCGTAAGGCGTCACGGGCGCGTCCATGCCCATCGGGTAGACACGAGCGAGCCGCCGCAAGCGCGCTCCCGATGGAAGCGACAGGCGCTTTACGAAGATCGCGGTTGCCTCGTCGATGCAGATGGGAACGCCGAATTGTCTCGTCATTCCCTCCAAGCGGGAACCACGATTCACCACCGGCCCGAACACGCCGACCTTCGCCTGTCGGGTGGTTCCGATTCGTCCCGCCAACGCGCGGCCGTGGGCCACGCCGATCCCGACGGAGAAGTGGTGGAGCAAGCTGGCGGCATTGTCGGCCTCTTTGTGAAACTCGGCCCAGATGGCCAGCGCAGCGCGACACGCAGCGACGGGGCCGTCCTCGAGCGAAACGGGCCAGCCCCAGAAACCGAGCGCCGCGTCGCCCTGAAAGTCGGCAACCGCTCCGTCGGCGTCTAGAATGCCGTCGGTCATCACCCCCAGCGCTGCATCGACGCTCTGAAGTAACGTCGGCAAGTCGTCCTGCAACTCTTCGGATTTTCGGGAGAAGCCCCGCACGTCACAGAAGAGAACCGTGATTTCCCGTTCGGCCGGTGTCAAGATCGTCTGCGAACGCGCGCCGACGATGTTCTCGATCACCTTGGGTGAGAAGAACGCGCTGAGTTGAGTTTTTTGTTCTTGCAGCATCCGGATCTGCCGAACGGATCCGATGAACTGAGCGACGAGTTCGGTGAATCTCAGGTCTCCCTTCAACTGGTCCTCGGTAACGACCATGGAACCGTCCTTGGCGCCCTTTCCCGCGACGTACAAGCACCAACCGTGGCACGATTCACAGATGATGGGGGCAACGAAGGCCCACCCCAATCCCTTGGTTACCGTGAATCGGGGTGACGAGTCGTCCTCGTCCCAGATCTGCATCACGCTCGCGCGCTGGTTCAGCGCCTTCGTGATCAGGCGGCGACTTGGCCGGAAACGGCCGGTAAAGTCGTCCCGCACGGCGATACGCATCATGCGAGGGGACGGAAATGCCTCGCTGCTCAAGGCGTCTTTCGGAAGTGTTGCCAACTCATAATGCGCAACCGCTACGGCTTCAGACTGCGGTATGGACTCCAGCAACAGATCCACAACTCGATGCGCCAACTCCTCATCCGTCTGCGACGCGGAAATCAACTGGGGAAGGTCGGAGAGAATATCCAATTGCCCCGGTGCGTTGCGGAACTCGGCACACCTGAGTTCTTCCGCCGAGTAGACGTACTCCTCAATGACGCCCTGCGGGCCAACCACGGCTTCGACGTAATCCTCTGTCGAATGGTCGTCATCATGAACGGCACTACCGGGCGAACCGGCAGTGGCCCCGTCGCCCTCCGGATGCGCAACCTCGAACACGGTGTCCCCGATGCGGAAGGTATCGCCGACGGCAACGCCGATCTCCCGCACCGCCTCGCCGCGGAAAATGATCGGGTTGCGCGCCGCCTGGCGGCACTTGACTTTCAGGTGTCCCGCCTCCCACCAAAGGTCGGCCTGCTCCCGGGAGATCGCCGGATCCCATGGCACCGCGAAACCACTTTCCGGCGATCTTCCCAGACGCAAGACTGTCTCGGCCGGAAGCGCTAGGCGCAAGTAATGAGCCGGCTCCCATCCGCGTGCGCAAAGTTCAGCATCCACTCTCTTGCTCCCGCTCGGATGTTAGAGTCTCGACCTTCTCCATAGCGTGTCCGCCAGGCATTCGAGCACTTTCGCGTCACCGATCGCTAAGCCGGTTTCCTCTGCCACCCGACTCCAGTGGGAAGCGCTGATTTCCTGCGAAACAAAGCCTATCCGCCTTGTACGGGATCGGCAGCACGCGAACCGTCTCTTCACCCGACGGGCAACCATCATTCTCAAAGCAATAGGATACGCGAGTTTCTCCGGTAGTCAACTCGTCGTAAGGGGCCTGTTTGGGAGAACTTCAGTTGCTGTGATGCTCCACCACTTTTCGTATCGCGTCCCGGCAGGCCTTGCAATAAGGCAGTCCGCCGGCGCCCATGACGCAATGAAGGCCGGATCGGTACATGCCGGTTCGCGTGTAGCCGGCTCCTTCAAACAGACCGACCGTATCGCGGTGTTCTTCTTCGGCCGGCGTAGGCAAGGGGCTCCCGGGTGTCAACAGGTGGGCCCATTTGACGTCGTTGGGACTCAGATAAGCGGTGATGTTGGGCTCGAGTGGCTCTATACCGCGAGTATAGTAGACGCCGAAGTAGCTCTCACGAACGTACTCATCCGCCAGGCCGGCAAAACCATGCCCTAATTCGTGAGTGAAGATCTCCGCACTGCGTTGGTTGTCTGAGGTGAACAGAGTGTAGCCGTTGTAGAAGCCACTGCCGCCGTACTTTTCGGTATTGACAAGCACGATGACGTGGTCGTAAGCGACCTTGCCGGCGATGTCTCGCATGGCTTTGTTGTCAAAGACGGTAGGATAGGCGCCGGCGCCGAATGTATCGTAGGAAGCATCCACCACCGTGTTCTTGTAAACGCGCTGAACGGGGAGATCCACTCCGCTTTGGGCGGATGCTCGAAACACGCCGTGAATGTTGAATCTCCGTTTCATCGCGGCAAACGGCTCGACCGTAAAAAGACAGTTGACAAAACGTCGCGAATCCTCCCTGAACTTGTCGAACTCCTCACGCCGATAGCCTTCTGCCACGAAGACCAGATCAACGCAATCATGGGCGTGACCGTTCTTCACAATGGCAAACGACTTGTCCATATCGGAAGCCGGTTCTCGCTTGATACTCCTATCGTCGGGATCGATGATTTGGCCGAAAACGGCACGCAACGCATGGTGTTTGTCACGGCGTTCGATCGTGAACCGGAAAGGTCGTATGGGGCAGGGGATGAGCGCGCTTTGATGGTAGGTGCGTTTGCGTCCTTCTTTGGCTGCATCCGTGCCTTTGTACTCGAAGACGATATCCAGATAGTACCGACTGAAAATGAGTTGGTTGGAGGCGACGTCAACAACCTTGATCGCGTATCTCCCGTTCTCCATCGGCGGCGGCAACTTCTTTGGATTGCCCACCCAGATGCCGTTGATGTAAATCCGGTCGACGGCGATCTCATCGCAAGTCGCATTGGCCGTGTGGAAATAGTCGATACGCATGGTCGCGTCTTCGAAATGGTCTGCAAAGTCAACCGCCTGCACCTTGGTGGTCTTGATGTCCTCTGGCGAGGTGGTCCCAAACAGACCGGTCGGCCCCAGGTGGTGTACTTTGTGCTCGTGATGCTGCGCATGGGCAGTGCCGCCGGTCAATACGATTGCCGTCAGCAAGCCGATCATTCCATGCGTTACGCTCATTGTGCAGACCTTTCTCTTCTTTCGGGCATTCGATTTGCCGGGCCATCGCGTTCTGCTGCTGCCGCTTGTCGCAGTGTCTCGGGAGGTGCCGGATGAGAGTTGCGAGTTGTTTTCGTCGTCGGGGCAATCGGTCGGAAACAAAGTGCATTCGCCGGCTCCCCGCCGAGTGCCGACGTATCGGCATCTCGCTTCGCGTCTGCCGACGACACTCACGGCGGGCTCGATGGCGGGCCGCCGAGCGGAATCGAGTTGGCTTCGACGTCGGCGGCCAACGTTTCGGCAAGCCTCCGCATGGCCTTGACTCTTTCGGGATGGTCCTCCGCCAGGTTCGTTTCCTCCGCGGGATCATTCGTCAGGTGGATGAGCACGGGACGATCGTTGGAGTCGGTGACTTCCTTGACCTCGCTCAAGAAGAGTTTCCACTCGCCCACGCGAATCGCCTCGAGCCTGGCCCAGCCGTTCCAGTACAAGAGACTCGTGCGAGCATGAGGCGCGTCGTTCTTGCCGATCAGTGTGCTCCAAACGTCCACGCCGTCGATCTTCGGGCTGGCTTTGGATACGCGGTGCAGATCGATGCCGCAGGCATGCGCGAGCGTCGGCAGTAGATCGATTGCGGCGGTGAGTTCGTCGCACTCTTGTCCGGCGGGAATCACGCCGGGCCAACGGATGATGCAAGGAACGCGCGTGCCGCCTTCGAGCGACGACCACTTCAGGCCGCGAAACGGTTTGGCCGACGCCCACTTTCGCTGCCCCGGCTCGGGGCCGTTGTCGGAGAGAAACACGACGACCGTCTTGCGGTCGAGTTCTTCCGTCTCGAGCGTCTTGAGAATCTGGCCGATGCGGTTGTCCAACTCCTCGACGACGTCCCCGTAGGCGTCGTTCGCCGATTTGCCTCTCCACTCGGGATGCGCCTGCGCGGGAAAGTGCGGCGCGGTGAACGGAATATAGAGAAAGAACGATCCGGCTCGATTCGCCCGAATGAACTTGATCGCTTCGCCGGTGAACTGCTCGGTCAGCCGGCGATTGTCGAACGGGTCGGCGACCAACTCCTCATCTCGCCAGAGCTTCTTCGTCTGGTTGTTGCTTCTCTTGATGTAGTAGGCTGAATCGAAGCCCT
>CAYYNP010000219.1:0-17264 GCA_964472545.1 uncultured Planctomycetaceae bacterium
TTCCTGATGATATCAACGCATTTCACCGCTCCACCATCAGTTCCGCTCACCTCTATCTCCCTCAAGCCTTACGGTTTGGGGCGCTGTTCCACGGTTGAGCCGTGGGCTTTCACACCCCACCTGTAAAGCCGCCTACGCACTCTTTAAGCCCAGTGATTCCGAATAACGTTCGTACGGTTCGTGTTACCGCGGCTGCTGGCACGAACTTAGCCCGTACTTCCTCTGAGGATATGTCAAACTAGAGAGAGAACCCTCTAGCATTTCATCCCCTCTGACAGCGGTTTACAACCCGAAGGCCTTCATCCCGCACGCGGCGTCGCTCGGTCAAGCTTGCGCTCATTGCCGAAGATTCTCGACTGCAGCCACCCGTAGGTGTCTGGGCAGTGTCTCAGTCCCAGTGAGCCGGGCCATGCTCTCACACCCGGTACCCATCGTTGCCTTGGTAGGCCGTTACCCCACCAACAAGCTAATAGGACGTGAACCCATCCCCAGGCGGAATCTCACCTTTGATCCGGAGATATTATCCGGTATTACCTGCAGTTTCCCGCAGCTATCCCGGGCCTGAGGGTAGGTAATCCACGCATTACTCTCCCTTTCGCCGCTGTCCGCCTCCCGAAGGAGGTTTCTCGCTCGACTTGCATGCCTAATCCACGCCGCCAACGTTCATTCTGAGCCAGGATCAAACCCTTCAATTAATGTAACTTACCGCCCGAAGGCGGATTGCAAGCTACTCAAACAGGTTCATCCTAGAGGCCGACCCGTGGTCACGAGCCGGCATCCGATTTCGTCCGGTCCTAAACCGGCTGAAAAAATCAGAATTGAGGTTGTCACTACCAGATTGTCAAAGAGCAAACTTTTCTCCGATGAGTTCGCCGCCGAAGCGTTTCCTCCACCGAAGACTCGTAATTTTATCGTTTCTTCGACACGAGTCAACGGGCTCTGAAAAAAAATCCGCCTTTGGCATGAAAAAGGCCGTTTCGGCACCATCTCGCCACATATTGCTTGCCTAGCTTTCCTGGTCGGCAGGCCATTTGACGAACGTCGTCCACCTGAAGTAGCTGCCCAAGACGCATCGCCCGCGCGTAACGGAGGCCGCCAAGGCAACGAAAACACGATCTGCGCGTGTCTCTCGCCATTCGCCGATGCGCCAAATCAGGCGATTCCGTACCTAACCTTGGAAGCTGAAGTAGCCCAGGACCTCGGCGGGAAGGCGCTCGGAGGGCGGACCACATCCCGGAGATTCGCCCTTCGCCTTTCACGGGTACCAACAGAACGGAGCGTAACGCAAACGCGCGTCGCAGGCACGCCGACATCACGTCGACAATCACGACAGCGGGGGAGTTGCGTCGTTTTCACGCTTCCACTAACGTACGAAGAGGGAGTGCCCGAGCCCATGAAGCGATCGGCGGATACGTTGGCCGCATTCGACCCGCCGTGCCGACGTATCCCATATTTGTGCTGAGGGTTGCAAAACTGCCTGAAATCCCCCCAACTGGGGTGGGGTCTATGTCGAGTCGTTTCGATCCATACCATCGATGGCTGGGGATTCCCCCCGAGAAACAGCCGCCCAACCACTATGTCTTGCTGGCGATCGAGCCTTTCGAGTCCCATGCCGACGTGATCGAGACGGCCGCCGACCGTCAGATGGCCCATTTGCGGAATTACCAGTCGGGCCAACACGCCGACCTATCTCAGCGGCTATTGAACGAAGTGGCGGCTGCCAGGGTCTGCCTGCTAAACCCGCAGAAGAAAGCGGCCTACGACGACTGGCTCCGCGAATCCCTCAAGGCACAGCAACAGGGCACCACCGGGCCGCCGGCTCCGCCACCGGCGCCCCCACCTGCCGCACCACCGCCCGCCGCGCCGCCGCCGGCCGAAGCGCCGCCGGTGGCAGGTTCCACGCCGGTAGTCTCCGTCGGCGCGCCTCAGGTCGACCGCTTCAAGAAGGCCCGATCAAAGCACATCCGGTCGAAGCAAGCCAGGGCGTCCTCCGGCGAGCCGGTTTCTACCAGCAAAGTCTGGCTGATCGCGGGTTTGCTCTGTGTGTGCTTATTGTTGGTGGTGGGTGTGATCATCGTTGCGCTGAGCGGTGGAAACGGCGACGCGCCGGGGGAAACGTGCCTGGTCTTCGACTGGCCGCTCGATCAACGCAAGGGGGCGACGATCCACGTCGGCGACAAGGAACTTGCGTTTCCCGAGTCCGGCCCGCTGGTCTACGCCTGCAAGGCGGGCGAACATCAAGTCCGCGTGGCCCGCCTCGGATTTGAGACGCATGAAGAGACCGTCAAGGTCACCTCCGGACAGCGCAAGCAGATCGCATATCCCACCTGGAAACGGCCGCGGCGAGGGGATTTGGTGCTGCAGTGGGCTCCGGCCGAACGTGCCGCTGCCACGTTGCGAATCGACAGCAAGACGCACGACGTCGCCAGCCTGCCGCGGGGCCCCAGCCTGGATGAGTTGGTGCTGACGCTGGAGCCGGGCACACACACGGTGCGGATCGATCGTCCCGGCTATCGGGCGTTTTCCAAACGCGTTACCGTGGTGGCCGGCCAGAATCGGCCGATTCGCGTGGTCTTGATCCGCGACGACGGCACGTCGGTTTCGGTCACACCGCCGCCCGGAGCAAAGCTGGCCGTTCCCTCCGAAGCAGTGCAGCAGGGCCTCCGCGAGCAGATCGACGAGTTCTTCCGCGTCGCCGACGCAGAGACGGCCGAACAGAAGCTCGACATCGCCAAACGCATGTTGGCCGAGGGCCAGAGCGACATTCGGCCGGCCGACCAGCGCTACATCCGCATGGTCCGCGCGTTTGAACTGGCCGCCGAGGCCGACGACGCGGCCGTGGTGCGTCAGGTGATCGAGTCCATCACGGCCACGTTCCAGGTCGATCCGCCGGCGATCAAGCGGCAGGCCTTCGAGTATTTCGTTCGCCATCGCCCGACGTCGGCGCAACTCGAATCGTTGCTCGATACGGACGAGGATCGGGTCTCGTTGGGTGATGCATATTGGGACGTGGCCGAATCGCAACAGGGCCGCGCCCAAGAGGATCTGAGGCTGGCGGCCGGCGGCCACTACGAGCAGGTCCTCGCCGACGCCGCGGACGACGCCCTGAAGACTCGGCTGGCCCCGCGGATGGAGCAGATCGACCAGATCAAGCAGGCTCGGCAACAGACGGTCGCATTGGCCGAGGCCGAGCAGACGTATCGCGACGCGGCGGCCACGGCCGAGACGAAGATCGCCGCCTGGGACTTCCGTACGGCCGCCGCGGAGTTGGAAAAGCTGAATTTCCCGCAGGAACCGTTCAAAACCCGAGTGGCCGGGCGCCGCGACGAAGTCCGGCGTTTGGGCGAATTGAAGGCCCGCATTATCGCCCGGATTAACGCCGCTAATCCGCCTCTGCAGAAGCAAGACCTCCACTTGTCGGGGCAGGGCGGACAGGTGCAGCAGAGCGACGAGGCGGGGATCAAGGCCGTACTACGCGACGGTACGACGGAAGTCCTGCCGTGGGGCAAGCTGTCCCAGAGCGCGGACACTCGTAAGAACCTGCTGGAACTGGTTATCGATAATAACAGCGCCGACGACTGTGTCGCCGCCGCGCTGCTGGCTTTGACCTCTGGCGACGCCCCGGCCGCCGAACGGTACCTGGAGACGGCTCGCTCCAACGGCGCCGACGTTTCCGCCTACCTTGAGACGTTGGCCGCGGCCGCCTTTGCCCGCGCACAACAGACCTTGACCGCAGGCAACTTCGCGGAAGCCGAAACGGCACTGACGGCGATCACGCAGAAATACGCCGCAACCTCCTGGCACAAGGCCAACGCGTCGGTCGTGCAGGCGGCCCTGAAGGATGCGGAAGCCGGCGTCTATCGGGCCGAAGCCGAGCAGCTTTACCAGCAGGCCAAGGCGCTGCTGGCCAAGCACGAGCCGTTTCAACTCCGCCCGTTGGTCGAAAAGCTCAAGACCGATTTCCCAAACAGCCCGGCGGTGACCGACACCGAACGGACGCCCTCGTTTGCCGAATTGGAGATCGCCGTCGCCGGACTCGGCAAGCTGATCACCGTCTCCAGCAAGGGGACCGGCGACCACAAGACGATTCAAGCGGCGATCGACGCGGCAGAGCCGAAGAGCCTGATCGAGATCGCAGACAGCGCCACCTATAACGAGAAGCTCGATATCCCCACCGAGAAGGAAGGGCTGACCATTCGCGGCAAGCAGGGCTGCTGGCCGGTAGTAACTTCCAACGGGCAACGGACCAATTTCGCCAAGCTACTCTTGGTCAACGCCCCGCAAGTGACGCTCGAGCGGCTGGCGCTGGCCCACACCAAACCGGCCGGCGACGGGCAGCGGGCGGTGCGCAGCGGCGGCGGCCTGTTGCGCATCCGCCACTGTGTGCTCTATTGCCCCAGCGATTGCACGCTCGAGATCGGTGGCTCGCTCGAGATGGACCATTGCGTGATCGCGGGCACGGGCCGGGGGCCGGGGCCGGTGAGCGTGAGCAATACGCTCTGGTACGGCCGGCCGGAATTCGGCAACCGCGACACCAAGTATCAGAACGTGCTCGTCAAGGGCGACCTAAACGTCAACGCCCCGTGCGAGCTGCGCGGCTGTACGATCATCGGCAAGGTGAAACTCACCGGCGAGCCAAACGTGGTCGTCGACTGCATCATGCCTTCGATCGAGGCCACCAAGCAAGACACCAAGATCGACTACTGCAACGTCTTCGGCAAGGAGCCGACGTACATCGACAACGCCAAGGCGGGCAAAGGTTGCCTGCTCATGCCGCCGATGTTCGTCAACCCCGGCCGGCTCAACTTTCAACTTGCCGCCGGCAGCCCATGCCTGAAGAAGGCCTCCGACGGCGGCGCCATGGGGTGCCGCTTCCGCCAGGAGATCCTCAATGTGGTGGCCGTTGCGGACGGGCTGTTGAGCCGTGGGCTATTCCTCTATGAGCAGCCGCCGTAGGCCGGCCGGCTCAAGCCTCACTTCCAACAGTCCGATCGGCTTCCAAGTGTCGGCCGCCAACAGTTTGACGCTCAACACGTAGGCCCCCGGCTTGTCGGCCTTCAATCGCCCGATCGCCAGCGGCACAAACTCTTCCCAAGACGCGGTCGGTTTCGATGCTGCGTGTAGACGCTGCTTATCCAGTTCCACGGCAAATCGGCTCACGCCGCCGGCGGAACTCACGCGAGCCGTGACGTCGTACTCTCCCGGCTGCGAGACCTTCAGCCGCCATGAGACCCAAGGCCGCGTGCGGTAGATGCCTTCGGAGTTGACCCTCATCCACCGGCCCATTGCTTCGAGAAACTCGATCTCCTGGCTGTCGAGCCAGCAGCGGCCCGCAACGTGCAGTCTTCATGGATATGGATGGCACACCGGTGAAATTCGTTGCCTTTGCAGAGATCGATTTCCCGAGTGTAAATGCCGCGACCGTCGAATCCCAGCCTTTCTTCGTGGCCGGCGGCCGGCGGATGGACTCCACGGCCTCGACGATTCCGATGGGCTTCCTCTTCACCAATCCCGCGTCGGGGCAGCCAGATGTGCCGGAAGCGGCGGCCATTCGGTGCTTCCGTGGGTGGCGCAAGTGGTTTCCGGAACAGGAGTTACGTGCTACGTGCCGCCGCTGCAATTATCTGGTCTTTACGCGCACCGGCCGAACGGGCAGAATACCGCCTCTTACTGAGGACCTTTTCCCATCGACCGCATAGCCAAGTCGGTCATGCGCGGCTATTTGGAAGAGGCGCGCCAGGTCAAGGATGACCGACTGTAACAGCAAGGAGTGCTGAACGTGAGGAAGCCCCTTCTCTCCGCCGCGATCGCGGCCACCGCTGTGGTAATGATCTGGGCGGGACTGAACGCCACGGCCCAAGTAACCCAACCCGGCGGAGCGCATCGACCCGCCGCCATGTCGCCGGTCGCCCGTCCCGCGGCTGCCGCCCCCGCCGCACCGCCCGTCAGCCGGCCGCCCATCGCGTTGATCGACGTGGGCTACATCATGAAGCACCACTCGCGGCTGAAGCAGGCTAAGGACGCCATGCTAACCGACCTGAAGCAGGCCGAAGCCGAAATGAAGCAACAGCGCGCGTCGGTCGACCAAATGAAGCAGCAGCTTCGCGACACCGCGACCTACCCGCCGGGCAGCCACAACTACACAACCCTGCAACAGCAGATCGACATGGGTGAGTTGAAAATCGCCCAAATGGTCCGCCAGCAGCGCAAGGATTTTGTCGCCCGCGAGGCCAATATCTATTACAAGACCTACAGTGAGATCCAGCAGGAAGCCCGGATCTTCTCACAGCATTACGGCTTCGCACTGGTGCTGAACTTCAACCGGTCGGGATTCGATCAGACCAAGCCGGAAACCGTGGTGTCGGCCATCAATCAGCCGGTGATTTATCACTATCCGGAGATCGACCTGACCGACGTCGTCTTGAGCCGACTCGATCCCAGCCACGTGGCCGGCCGCCCTGGGAACGCCACGCACTAGTCGCCTTGCGCCGCCCGGACCCGAGATTCTCGGAGACCGGGTTGCCGGTGCGCGGCGGCTGTCTGGACCACGTTCTTCTCTCCCGGATGATTGGCAGCCCTTGATGTACCCCACGCGAAACCAACGAACGCTTGCGGCCGTGGCCGCCGTCGAAGGCGTCGGCTATTGGAGTTCCGAAGACGTCCGCGTCGAGTTCCATCCGGCCGAGGCCCACGCGGGAATCGTCTTCGTACGCGACGATCTGCCGGGGCGCCCGCGGATCGCGGCTGCGGTAGCCAATCGCACCGACACGCCGCTCAGGACGACGCTTCGCCAGGCGGGGGCGGAAGTAGCGATGGTCGAGCACGTGATGGCCGCCTTGGCCGGCTTGCAGATCGACAACTGCGAGGTCCACGTCGACCGGCCGGAAATCCCCGGCCTCGACGGCTCCTGCCTGCCGGTGGTCGAGGCGCTCGACGCCGCCGGCGTGGTCGAGCAAGACGCGCCGAAAAACCAGCGCCCGGTGCATCACATCACGCGCCTGGGCGACGAGGAAAACTGGATCGAAGCCCGGCCGTGCCGCTTTGCGAAGCAGACGCTGCGTTACGAGTTGGACTACGGCGACCAGACGGCTATCGGACAGCAGACGTTCGAGATCGCACTCTCGATCGACGCCTTTCGCACGGAGTTGGCTCCCAGCCGCACGTTCGTGCTCGAACACGAGGCAGACGCCCTGAAAGCCCAAGGACTGGGCCGACGGACCACCTGCGGCGACCTGCTGGTCTTCGGCCCCGACGGGCCGATCGACAATTCCCTGCGATTTCCGAACGAATGTGCGCGGCATAAGATCCTCGACATGGTCGGCGATCTGGCACTGGCCGGATGCGAGCTGAGCGGGCATTTCGTGGCCTATCGTAGCGGACACCGGCTCAACGCGGCCTTGGTCAAAACGATCCTCGCCGAAAATCAGGGACACGCCGAATTGAAACGTTGTGCCTAAACGGCCGGCGGCCACGTGCCCAAACGGCGACGTGCCTAAGCGGCTGACGGAGAACACCACAAGATCACGCCGCGGCGCGACCATGATAGGGAAGGAGCCCTCAGCATGGCCACCTTGTTTGCCGAAAACGTATCCATCGATCCGCGGGCGCAGATCGACGACGACGTCGAGATCGGGTCCTTCTGCGTGATCGGACCGGACGCGAAGATCGGCCGCGGGACGAAACTCCACAACAACGTCACGTTGATGGGGCACGTGACGCTCGGCCAGCACAACCGCATCTATCCCGGCGTCGTCATCGGTGGCGAACCCCAGGACGTCACCTACTCCGGCGGCGATACGGAAGTCCTCATCGGCGACCACAACGTGATCCGCGAGGGCGTGACCGTCAATCGGGCGACCGAAAAAGAAGATGGCATCACGCGCCTCGGCGATCACAACTTCCTGATGGCCTATAGCCACGTGGCCCACGACTGCCGACTCGGCAGCCACATCATCATCGCCAACAACACGCTGCTGGGCGGACACGTCCACATCCACGATCACGCTTCGCTTTCCGGCGGCGCGGCCGTACACCATTTCGCCACCGTGGGCAGTTTCAGCTTCGTGGCCGGCCTCTGCGCCGTCCGCCACGACGTGCCCCCGTACATGCTCGTCGAAGGCTTCCCCGCCCGGCCGCGGTGCATTAACGCGGTGGGGCTCAAACGCAACGACTTCTCCGCCGAGATGATCCAGGCCCTGGCCGAAGCCCACCGGTTGCTGTTTCGCTCGAAGGTCGGCCTGGACAACGCCTGGGAAATCCTCCGCAAGAACGGCCAACTGGTGCCGCCGGTCAACCATCTGCTGAGCTTCATCCAGGAACAGCACGAGGGCCGCCACGGCCGAGGCCGCGAACGCAGGAGAGCCGCGTGAGAAAACTCAGAATGGCCGTCGTGGGGGCCGGACGCTTAGGACGCTTCCACGCTCAGAAGATCGCCGCCCACGCCGAGGCCGAGTTGGTCGCCGTGGTCGATCCGGATGCGAAAAACGGCCAACGCGTCGCGGCTGAATGCGGCGCCCTGGCGGTAGCCGACTGTGAGGCGTTGCCCGGCGCGATCGACGCTGCCGTGGTCGCCGCACCCACGCGGCTACACCATCGGCTTTCGCTCGAGTTGCTTCGTCGCAACGCCCATCTGCTGGTGGAGAAACCCATTTGCGCAAGTCGCCAGGAGGCCGACGAGTTGGTCGAGGCCGCCCGGGCGTCGCGGCGCGTGCTGCAAGTCGGGCACGTCGAACGATTCAATCCGGCCTTCGAGTCGGCCCAGACCGTCGCGGCGAAGCCCAAGTACATCGAGGCCGTCCGGGCCAGCGGATTCACCTTCCGCTCGACGGACGTGGGCGTGGTGCTCGACTTGATGATCCACGACGTCGATCTGGTGCTGTCGATGGTCCGTTCGCCGCTGCAACGGGTCGAGGCGCTGGGGACGGCCGTACTCGGCGGACACGAAGACCTGGCCAACGCCCGGCTGCACTTCGAGTGCGGCTGTGTAGCCACGCTCTCGGCGTCGCGGGTCAGCTACGAGCCGGCCCGACGGATGCAGGTCTATTCGGCCGACGGATTCGCCGCGGTCGATTTCGCCACGCGCACCGCCACGCTGGTTCGCCCCAGCGAAACGCTCAGACGGGGACAGTTCGACGTCGACGCGCTCACGGCCGCAGAGACCGAGCACTACAAAGAACACCTCTTCGAGGAGCATCTGCCCCGCGAGCAGACGGAACACGCGGCCGTCGACGCGTTGGCCGCGGAGTTGGACGACTTCGTCCAAAGCATCCTCGCCCCCCGGCAGCCGCGAGTTTCCGGCGAAGCGGGCCGCGACGCGCTGGCTGTGGCCGAGCAGATTCTCGATGCCATCGCGGCCCACGCTTCCGGTGCGGCAGAATCCCCCGTCGCCGTGCCGCATCCGTCGATCCCC
The DNA here is from genome assembly GCA_964472545.1 of uncultured Planctomycetaceae bacterium. GTDB lineage: Bacteria > Planctomycetota > Planctomycetia > Pirellulales > Thermoguttaceae > CAYYNP01. The sequence continues at coordinate 9,410 of CAYYNP010000219.1, forward strand.
GCGCCGCATTTCAACCTGCCGGCGGTCCGCGCAGCTCGCAAGCAAGCGGGTTGACGGCCCGATCGAGCGTTGCCCTCCGTACGTCGCCGTCCCGGCGACATAGTGGTAGGGTGCGTGCAGCACGGCAGCGCCGGTTGGTGCGTTGCGCAAGCCGGGCGGCCCAAATGCAGATCGCATCCTCGAATCCCGAGCAATTGCCGTGCGCAACGCACCATCGAACCACGGCTTGCTCCACGCATCCCTACAAGAGGCCCGGCGACGCAGTTGTTTAGCCGTCGCCGGCACGGCGACGTAGTTCGACCGCCCGGCACCTTCCATTTCGATCGCCCCATCCCATCCGCGGGCAACGGTCACGGGCGCCCGATAACTCTCCAGAGGTGTTTTTGGGGAAACGGCCCCGAGACCGTTGACATTTCGGGTGGGGCTGGTAAACTAGGTGGCTGACATGAGATTCCCCTTGCCCCATTGAGGCAGTTTCCCGCGTAACACGCAAAGAGGCAGCGTCTACGACACCCTATCTGGCGTAGTGGTTTGATCCATTGCGATCGTCTGTGGGTGTAGGTTCGGATTGACCGAACCGGTTTCCTTTGAGTTTCAACGGCGGAGATGATCCGTCTGTAGACAGTTTCTTGGGTATTAGGTTGGTTGTCTGGCGCGCGCCGGAGCTTGAACGGCTACTGAGTGTCAACTCCTCTCAATGGAGGCAACAAGATGTTTCGTATGACTGTGTTTCTGACGGCATGGGCCGTGTTGGCGGTCGAGTGCAGAGGCGAGATCATCGACATTGACGGACGCGTCAACCTCGTCGCTGCTCCGGCCTCTCTCAGCGAGGGTAGATTGGAGCTTCCGGACCGCATGGCCGCCGTATTTGTCGAACGGCAGAACGTCGTCTTGCCGGAAGACGTCTTCGTGAACCTCACGTCGACGGGCATGGTGCTGGGAAGCGGGCATTTCTCAAATGCATGGATTCCCGCGGGCACCACCGTCGACTCCTACCTGTTGCACTTCGATCCGATCGGCCAACCGCAGGCTGACGTCACCACCTGGGGATCGCTGAGCTTTGACAATCAGGTGCTGGGCATCGTATTGACCAGCCCCGCGTTAGACCTCTCAGACGCCATCCTCGGGCATCCCCACACGGCGTATCCGACCGGCGTTTTCGGCCGCAGCTTCGACTGGGGGCTGGAAGACGTTGTCGAACTGTCGCACGACCGCAAGACCGTCACCGCGCTAATGAGGGCACGTCCCGGCTACGACCACATCCGAATCATCACGGCCGTCCCCGAACCCTCCACTCTTATCCTCCTAACCGCCGCTCTCGGTGCCCTCGGGCTGATCGTCTACCGCAGGCGGTCGTCGTGTTAGGGTATCTCGCAATCAAAGACCTCCGTGAGGCAAGACCATGATCCGTTTCGCTGCATTCCTGGCACTGGCGTTCTCTACGTGCATCACGTTCGCCGAGATGGTCATGGAGATGGTCCCGGTGGGTAATCCGGGCAACGACCCCGACGGCACGGGCTTCGGCCGCGTGGACTACGCCTACAATATCGGCAAATACGAGGTGACTGCCGGGCAGTACACGGAGTTCCTCAACGCCGTGGCGAAGATAGACACCTATAAGCTGTATGACGACAGGATGCGGACCAGCGCCCGCGGATGCAAGATCGAGCGCAGCGGCTCGTTGGGAAGGTACACCTACAGCGTTGCTGCCGATCGGGAAAACCGCCCGGTGAACTTCGTTTCTTGGGGCGACGCGGCGCGGTTCTGCAACTGGCTGCATAACGGGCAGCCGACCACTGGCGTGCAAACCCTGACGACTACCGAGGACGGGGCGTACGCTCTCGATGGCGCGAACGACGAAGCGGCGCTGATGGCCATCACCCGCCAGACTAGCGCAACGTGGTTCATCCCCACCATAGACGAGTGGTACAAGGCAGCGTATCACAAGAACGACGGCGTGACGGGAAACTACTTCGGCTACCCGACCAATAGCGATAGCGAGCCGAGCAACGCTCTGATGACGCCCGACCCGGGCAACAACGGGAACTTCTGCACGGAGCGCGGTGAACGCACGATCGGGAGCCCGTACTATATGACCGAGGTGGGCGCTTTCGAGAACTCCGAAAGTCCCTATGGCACGTTCGACCAGGGTGGGAATGTCTGGGAGTGGAATGAAGCGGTCCACAGTGCGTTTTCGCGCGGTAGACGTGGCGGCAGTTTCAACGGCAGCTACGCCCGCGACTTGCAGGCCTCATACCGCGGCCGATCCGGATGGGCAGCGAGCAAGTACAACACCACCGGCTTCCGCGTCGCCAGCATCCCCGAGCCCGGCGCCACCGCACTCCTGCTGTGTGGAGCGACAACGCTGCTGGGCGTCGCCTGGCGGAAGCGACGGCGGCCTGGAAGATCCGGCCGATGAGATTGTCAACACCGGATGCGTTGGGGGGCCATTCGCCCGGAATCTGTCCCACATCGCCACCCCCCTCTTCAAGTGCCGCCGGAGCGACTCGAACGCTCACGCCCGTGCGGGCACTAGCTCCTAAGGCTAGCGTGTCTGCCAATTCCACCACGGCGGCCAAAACGCCCATTGTAGCACCCGGCGACACATCGGAATAGACGCTGCCGACTCGTGGCTGGGCCGACGGTCCTATCGCCAGATTGTCGGGGCAGTATACGGACGCTGCGTCACCGGACTGGTCGCCGGCGCCACCAGGGGTTGGATGGCGACGTCGTCCAGCCAGACCTCTCCCAATCCGGTCAACGCGAACGTGACGGCCATCTGGCCCGCCCGGGGGGCGATCCGATAGAGCACAAACTGTTGCCAGCCGGCCGTCTGACCGATCCGTTCGGCCAGGGCTTCGCCGGTCAGCGAATCGATGATCATCAGGCCGTCGACGCTGGCCGTAACGGCGGCGGGAATCTGCACCCAGCCGTGAATGCAAACCAACTCGCCGGCCTCGACCGGCACCGCCGGCGTCGTGATCCAGACCGGCGCCGTTTCGACCAGCGCGGGCGGGTACTTCGGATCGACCGGCTCGACCGACAGCCGCAGTCCGCCCTGTCCCGATCGGGCGGCGCCGGCCAGCAGGTGGGCCGACGACTGCACGTCAGACAGCGGGTGGATTTGATGCTGCCAGCCGGCCGCGTGCATGGTGCCGGGCGACTCGAAATCTCCGCCGGGAAGCCGGTTCTCGCCGGTTTGCGACGCTGCGATCCGCTGCATCAATCGACGGTGCCAAGGCAACGTGTCGAAACCGATCGCCGCCGGACTGCTCACCGGCGACGAAAGGCCGCTCAGCGCCACCTTCCAGGCGTCGCGCTGGGCCGTACGCAACGACCGCATCACGCGCCGCGCGCCGACGACTGCCGATGGGTGGTCGCGGCCGGCCAACGACGCGTCACACGCCCGCAGGTCCCGCTGGGCGGCGTCCAGCAACCCCCGTGGCGATGGCCCCGACGCCGTAGCGGCCAGCCGTGCGGCGGCCAACTGACGATAGAGTTCCGCCGCCCTAGGGCCCGCCGCCTCGGCCCGGCGCGTCAGATTGTCGACAAACAACGGGTCCTGCGCGAACATCACCAGGCTGCCGAGATCGAATTGCTCGAACAGCAACCGTACGCCGCCGGCGTCGGGCTGGTGTTTCAGCGGGCGCAAACCACCGGGGGCCATCTCGTAGACGTAGACGCTGCTCGATTCCGGCACGCCCGGCACCACCAGCGAGATCCCGTTGGCGGCCGAAACGCCCGGTGCGTATTGCGCGCCGGGGGCCAACCACGCCGGCACCAACAACCGCGCCCGACTGGATCGCAGCAACGAACCGACCACTTCGCGCTGGCTGCTGCCGATCTGCGTCACCACGCTGCCGGCGGCCACCCACGGCTCGACGAGTTGCAGTTCCAAGTTGACAAGTTGCAGGCTCATTGCGCGGCGGCGGGTGTCCGCGTCCGGGGCGTCCAGCCGCGTGTCCGATTCGAACAACAGGGCCCGGCTCCCGGAACAGACGGCCGAGAAGGCCAACAAGCGGATTTGCTCCTGGGCGACCGACAACGGCAGGGGCCGGTTCGGCTCGATGGCGGCCAATTGCTGGCGTACGGCAGCCGCCGGCTGCGTTTGGACGGTGGCCCAGACGGGCGTGCCCGGCCTGGCCAGCCGCGAGCGGCCGCGCAGCCAGTGGCCGTAGTCGGCCAATTCCAGACTGGTCCCCAAGGGGCGGCGGTCGATCAACAACACGTCGACCAGCCGGCTGTAGGCCATCAGTTCGCTGTCGGCCTGGCAGATCAACGGACGATGTCCGCGGCGGTCGGCGTGGCGGACCTGTTCCACTCGAACGGAAAGCCGCTCGAGTTGGTCGCGAGAAAGCCCCTGCCCAAGATCCCACGCCAAGACGCAATCGTACGCGGCGCCGATCTGCACGTTTGGGTCGGGCGCGGTGCTGGATGCGCCGGCAAGTTCCGGAACCGGCGGTGGGCAAATCAGCCAGAGGTTCGCGGCGGTCGCCTCGGCGAGCAAATGTGCTGAAGCCGGCCCACTGAGCCAGACCGTGTTGAATCCCAGGTTCTTTAGCAACGCCAGCGGCTCGCCCCGATGGCGGACGATGCGGGGAAACATGGCAAGGCCGTCGGTCAAAAGGACGGAGCCGCGCATTTCGACCGGAATCCGCATTTTCGAGTCGGCCGCCGTGGGATCGCCGACGTGAGAGCCCGCCGCAACGCCCGCAGACGCCCGCGGCGACGGCACGTGGCCGGCGATGTCCAGGTCGTCCAACCATACGGTCGTCGTCCCCGGCCCGCCGTAGACGTTCAGCACAATCCGATCCAGATACGCCTCGCGGCCATCGACGCCGGGCCCCAGTTGAGTCCGCAGTACGCGAATCTGCCGGGTGAGCTGCCGGGGGACGTCGTCGATACGCAGTTGTTCCCACTGCCCTACGGCCCGATATTGCGTGCCGCGTACAACCGTCGAAACCGGTCGCCCCGTTCGTCGGTCAACCGTCCGTGGGAGCACGATCCGCGCCGCCATCTGCAAGTCGGGGCGATCCGACCTAACCCAGATCGTGGGCGTGAGATCGTCGATGACCATCGGCGAGCCGACATCATGTCCGACGTGGATGTAGGTGCCTTGCCCGGCCGAAATCACCAGCCGCTCGCACCCCTGGCCAACGTGGGCCTCGCCCTGCACTCGCTGGTGCGACCGCATCCGGTAGGGAACGTCGGCGTCGGCCGCCTTCCAGGTGGGCTCGGACCCCTCGAATCCTTCGTACCAGGCCGATTGCCCCGGGTCGGACTGGGGCTGTGTTAACTGGGGCTGTGTTAACTGGGGCTGTGTTAACTGGGGCTGTGTTAACTGGGGCTGTGTTAACTGGGCCTCGGCTAACTGCCCACCCATGCTCGCGCAGAACGTGCATATCCCCAGCACGCCGGTCGCAAGGATCGGTCGCGTGAGAAAACGCAACATGGGTGACTTCCGTATCAAACCCGGTGCCGCCGTTTGATCCGCTGGAGGCGAAAAGACCACGCCTGCGCCCCGGCGGCAGTTTTGACGTAACGCGTGCTTGTATCAAGATTTGCGAAGAACATCCAGATCAAACGAGGCGTTTTCTCATCGACGGACCGAAGCCCAATGGCTGGCGATGTGCTGCAACCCACTGAGACCCAACGAGTTACGCCGATTGGTGAGGTTCCGACCCGTTCCGGCACGCCGCGTGCTTTACTCACGAACATACACCACGCCGAAGGAGACCCCCCTGTGAGCAAGCCAACACGCGTCGTCAAACCCACCCGCAACGAAGTCCCGCAAGAGATCGTCGATCTGGCCGCCGCCATCGCCCAACTGCCAGCCGAACATCGCACCGCGATCGACCCGGTGCTAAGTCGCGTACTCGACAGCACTCGTCGTCGCCGACGAATTCTCTCCTTGGTGCAAGATGCCCTGAGTCAGTTGCGTTTAGACATGAAGTATCTTGCATTCGACCTCGAGGCGACGCGGCGCGAGCGCGACGACTACCGGCGGCAGCTTGAAGAGACTCCATAGGGGGTTATTGACGGCACTCCAGATGGGCATCTGAAGTGCTGGATATATACCCACGATCGCTCGCGGCGGCCCCTATTCCTTGAGGGTATTGCGGGCCGCGAGATGCACCAATACGATACGGTAACGTATCATATACACGGGCATCATCCTGTTTTATCGCGAGTGGAAGTGGGACCGGCATGGGTCAACCATCGGCGGAAAAAGTCGCGCAACGCGCATTCGATCTAGGGCTTCTCGACGAACGGCAATTGCAGGAGGTCTGGGCTTCGTTCGGAAGCCGAAACGTCCGTGTCGACGACTTCCTGCAAATGCTCCTGCGCCGGGAGTTCATGACGAACTACCAGGTGGAACGCCTGATCAAGGGAGAGCGATCCGGCTTCTTCTTCGGCGACTACAAGGTCCTCTATCTTGTCGGCACCGGTACGTTCGCCCGCGTCTACCGGGCCGTGCATACCGAGACAAATCAAGTCGCCGCGGTCAAGGTCCTGCGGACGCGCTACGCCGAAAGCCCCGCCCACTACAATCAGTTCGTCCGCGAAGGCCGGGTCGGCTGCACGTTGCGGCATCCCAACATCGTGCCGATCTACGACGTGGTCACCGACGGCAAGGCCACGCATTTTCTGGTGATGGAGTTCGTCGAAGGCCGCAACCTCAAAGAGTTCGTCAAGATCCGCAAGAAGATCGCCCCGGTCGAGGCCATCCGCCTGATGACCGACATCGTCAAGGGCATGCAGCACGCCTTCGAAAACGGCCTGACCCATCGCGACCTGAAGATGAACAACGTGCTGGTCTCCAGCCGGGGGCAGGCCAAACTCGTGGACTTCGGGCTGGCGGCCATCGACGAAACGCTCAACGGCGACGCGCTGATGGATCTGCCCAGCGCGCGGACGATCGACTACGCCGCCCTGGAACGGGCGACCGGCGTCCGCAAGGACGACACCCGCAGCGACATCTACTTTCTTGGGGGCATCTTCTACAACATGCTGACCGGCCAGCCGCCGCTGTCGGAAACGACCGACCGGCTACAGCGGCTGAGCAAGTCGCGTTTTCTCGGCGTAACGCCAATCCGCAAGGCCGAACCGTCGGTCCCCGACGTGGTGGCTTTGGTCGTCAACAAGGCGATGATGCTCGATCCGAATCGCCGCTACCAGTCGCCCGGCGCCATGCTGAACGATTTGGAGTTGGCCGCCAAGCGCGTCAAAGACGATCCTAAGGCAGCCGTTGTCAGCGGCACCGGTGAGGGATCGGCCGCTCAGGGGGCGGAGCTGCCGCCGCCGGTCGAACACCGCGTGATGGTGGTCGAGGCCGACGCAGAGATGCAGAACGTGTTTCGCAAGGCGTTTAAGCGGGCCGGCTATCGCGTGCTGCTGACCAGCGATCCGAAACGGGCCTTGGACCGGATTCGCCAGGATCAGCACGCGGCCGATTGCGTCGTCTTCAACGCCCAGCAGATCGGAAAACCTGCCTTGGAGATGTTTAACTACTTTGCCGAGGATACCAAGACGACGCTCATTCCCGTCGCGTTGCTGCTCGAAGGCCAACAACGGAAATGGGAAAGAGACGCGATCACCGACAAGCATCGCATCGTCCTGCCGATGCCCATCACGATGAAGCAGCTTCGGACGGCCATCGCTAAGTTGGTTGAATTGCAGCCCTCTAAGAAGGGGTAGGCTCTCGTCGTGGACAATGCGCGGGAACAGCCGCGGCAGGAGAACGGCAAAGTCGATTCGCGGGAGTGGAAAACGGGGGCTGGCTCCGAGCCAGAATCAACACGGAACCTGCCGACGAAGTTCCCGGCTCGGTGCCTGTCCCCCTTTTCCACGGTGC
>CAYYNP010000220.1:0-17111 GCA_964472545.1 uncultured Planctomycetaceae bacterium
CCGGGCAGGGTATTCCGGGCAGGGTATTCCGGGCAGGGTATTCCGCGGGTATTCCGCGGGTATTCCGCGGGTATTCCGCGGACACCATACTGATTTCCGCGGCCGGCCCCGGCGCTTTTCCGCAAGGCGTTGCCATCTCTGTCGCTTTGTCGGAAAATGCGTCGCAGTGGCGGAGCCACAGGAGGAAACCGAGCGAATGCCTCTTTCGGCGTTTGGTAGATCCGGGGAGTGAATCCGGGGACGAAATCCGGGAAATCCCGGGGACGCATGCCAATTCCTCCTCGGGAGCTTCCGGAATTAGTATGGTGTTCCCGGAATACGTCGGAATTAGTATGGTGTCCCCGGAATACCGAATACCGGAATACGTCCCCTGAATCCGGGGACGAAATCCGGGAAATCCCGGGGACGCCATGCCAATTCCTCCTCGGGGGCTTCCGGAATTAGTATGGTGTCCCCGGAATGGTAGGGAATACCGGAATACCCCTTGCGGAAAGGACGTTGCGATCTAACTCTCTTTCCGCACAACCGGCACTCGATCTCCTGGAATTGCCGGCACGCGAGTTGAGTCCCATGCCCGTTGCCCATTCGGCGGGTGTTGCACTCAAAGCACTGAGCCCGATTCTACGGCCGATCGATCGATGCGTAAACCTGCCTGGCGTGCCCGATTGCAGGCGATCGAACCGAGCGGCTAAGGTGGTCAACTACGCGGCGCGATGGCGCAATTACACGATGTTCTGGCTTGGTCAATCCCGTGCGGTGTCGACTTACGGCGATCGTTCGCCGCGTCGTGACACTGTAACATGCAGAAGGCAAAAGTGTTACGTCGCCGGCTGACCGAAGCGTATCGACGTAAGTTGGCCGGCCCATTGTTGATCGGTCGTCGGAGCGGGCCGGTTAACGTAACTCGATGCTGGATCAGGAGTTGTGACTCGTGAGGGCCGATTGTTGGTCGGTGGCACAGACGGCGGAGTTGCCCTGAGGCGTCGCTCTCGACGCAAGTCACTGCAAGCCAACCACTTACAGACAAGCCGATAAGCGGCACGAAAACCTCGGCCCGTCGAATCGTGGCAGATATTGCCGAGGCTGGCGGGCGGGTCTACGAGACGACGGCCGACCGCCATGACAGGGTGCAAAGTGAGCGGCCGGGCCAAGCGCTCGACAGCGGACGATTGAATCTCCCGCCGGCAGCGTTTAGAGTGTGCTTGCTCGACTGCCTTTCCGTTTGACCATGTAGGATTTCACGATGCCGCATCCACGACGACTCCTGCTCGCTTTGCTTGCACTGGCCACCTTCGGCCCAGTTTCGACGGCGGCGGACCCGCAGCCGCCAAACATCGTGCTGATCATTTCGGACGATCAGGCGTGGGGCGACTACGGCTTCATGGGGCACGAGGCGATCCGGACGCCCCACTTGGATCGCCTGGCCGGGCAGAGCGTGCTATTTCGCCGCGGCTACGTGCCGACCGCCCTCTGCCGGCCTTCGTTGATGACGCTGGCTACCGGGCAATACGCCCATTGCCACGGTGTGACGGGCAACGATCCGTCGCCGAAGTACGCCGCCAGAGACTCGGCCCTGTACGCCCAGCGCCGCGCGACGCTAATCTCGCATATCGAGAAGTTCAAGACGCTTCCGGAACTGCTCGGCGAGCGAGGCTACTTGAGCCACCAAAGCGGCAAGTGGTGGGAGGGCAAATACTCTCACGGCGGTTTCACGCATGGCATGACGCGAGGCTTCCCCGAGCCCGGCGGACGCCATGGAGACGACGGCCTGAAGATCGGCCGCGAGGGATTGGAGCCGCTCACAGAATTCGTCGACATGGCGGTCGAGCAGAAGAAGCCGTTTTTTCTCTGGTACGCCCCGTTCCTGCCACACACACCGCACAATCCGCCGGCGCGGCTGCTGAAGAAGTACGCGTCGGCCACGCGGCCGGCGCCGATCGCCAAATACTACGCGATGTGCGAGTGGTTCGACGAAACCTGCGGTCAACTGCTCGAACATCTCGACAGGAAGGGGATCCGCGACAACACACTGGTCGTCTATGTGACCGACAACGGTTGGATTCAACACCCGCAGCGCAACGGCTACGCCCCGCGGTCGAAGCAGACGCCGTATGAAGGCGGGGTCCGCACGCCGATCATGTTCTCGTGGCCCGGTGTGCTCGAGCCGGCCGAACGGCCTGAGTTGGTCAGCAGCATCGACCTGGTTCCTACGATCCTGGCAGCGGCCGGCGCCCGCGACCCGGGCGGGTTGCCGGGGTTGAACCTGCTCCCGAATCTGAAGACCGGCAAGCGTGTCGATCGCGACGCGATCTTCGGAGAGGGGTTCGCCCACGATATCGCCGACGTCGCCAACCCGGAGGCGTCGTTGTTGTATCGCTGGTGTATCGAGGGCAAGTGGAAGCTGGTGTTGACCTACGACGGCGAGGTGAATCGCTACCAGAGTACGCATCCTCGCACGGAGAAAGGCCCGCAACTATTTGACCTGGCGGCCGATCCGGCCGAAAAGACTAACGTGGCGGCCGAGCATCCGGAGGTGCTGGCACGGCTCGCGGGGCGAATCGGCGCGTGGTATCCGCTTGAGCAACGCAAGACGCAGACCGAGGTACGCGTGTCGTCTGAGGACTGACGGTCCACGTGCGCGGTTTCGACAGGATTCAATCGGAAACGCCCGGGGGCACCCTGGCCACCTCGTCAAGCAGCAAGGAGATCATTAGATGAGAACGAGTACTCCCTTTTCACGTTTCCTCTTGATCGGTATCGTCGGCACCATCGCCGTTTCCGATGTTTGTGCCCAGACTTCTCAGGAAGCCCTTCTCAAAGAAGCCGAGTCGCGACTGCGTGCGATCTACGATCGGGGCGAGTTTCGGCCAAAGAGGTTTCGTGCCGACTGGCTTCACGACAGTTCGGGCTACACGATTTGGGAGTCGGTTCCCGATTCCAACGAGCGGGTGCTGGCACGCTACGACGCCGCCAGCGGCAAACGCACGGTGCTGGACCCATCTGAGCGAGAAGAACCCCGCAGATCCGGCAATGTTTCCCCGGACGGCAAGAGGGTCATCTACTCGGAGCAGGGGAATCTGTACGTACGCGATCTAAGCAGCGACGAGAGGATTCCCCTCACGAAGAGTGCAGCCGACAGCTCGGTCTCGAACGGCCGGGCAACGTGGAGCCCCGATGGCAAGTGGATCGCTTTTGTGCAATCGGACTCCTCCAAAGTGAGGCTCAGGTCGGTCCTGGTTCCGGGTGACCCGTCGTATCCGACGGTACGCGAAGTCCGATTCGCCCGGGTGGGTGGCACCATATCGTCGCTCCGTGTCGGGGTTGTCGACGCCCAAGGCAAAGAGACACGCTGGCTCTCCATCCCCGTGCCGGCAGAAGGGTACTATCTGGGGCGGGTCGACTGGGCCGGCAACTCGCGCGAACTGCTGGTAGAGAAGCTGAGCCGATTTCGGGACCGGCGTGAGTTCTTGCTGGCCGACGTCCGCACGGGCACTATCACACGCATCTTCCACGAATCCGATCCGGCATGGGTCATCGCCAGCTACGGCAAGAATTCCGGGCTTACCTGGATTCGTGACTACCAGGCGTTTCTTGTGCTGAGCGAAAAGGACGGCTGGCGGCACGCCTACGTCTACTCGCGCGACGGCAAGGAACTGAATCTCCTCACACCCGGCGAATTCGACATTATCGAACGCGCCTTGGTGGACGAGACCGGAGGCTGGTTCTACTATTATGCGTCGCCTGAGAACGGGACTCAGAAGTATCTCTATCGCGTGCGTCTGGATGGAAGCGGAGAGCCCGAACGAGTCACGCCCAAGGACCAGCCCGGCACCCACGACTACGACTTCTCGCCGGATGCCAAGTGGGCGTTTCATACGGTCTCGACGTTCGACACGCCCCACATCACCGAACTTGTGCGATTGCCCGAGCACAAGGCCGTGCGCGTGCTTGAAGACAATGAGGAACTACGCAAGAAACTGAAACCGTTGGTCTCCCAGCCGACGGAGTTCTTCTCGCTGGAAATCGGCGACGGCACGGCGATGGACGCGTGGATGATCAAGCCGAGCAACTTCGACGATTCGCGAAAATACCCCGTTTTCGTACACGTGTACGGCGAGCCGCACGGGCAGACCGTTCTGGATGCTTGGGGACGCAGCCACGCCGACTTCCATCGCGTGATCGCCGACCTCGGTTATCTTGTGGTGTCGATCGACAATCGAGGCACGCCGGCACCGAAGGGCGCTGCCTGGCGGCGGTCGATCTTCGGCAGCCTTGGCCCGCTCTCGACCGAAGACCAGGCAGCGGCCATGAAGGAGTTGGGCCGCACAAGGTCGTACGTCGACTTGTCTCGAGTCGGCATCTGGGGTTGGAGCGGCGGCGGCTCGAACACGCTCAACGCGATGTTCCGCAAACCCGACGTCTATCACCTGGGAATCGCCGTGGCGCCCAAGCCGCAGCCACATCTCTACAATGCGTGGTTCCAGGAGATCTACATGAGCACCCGTGAGGTGAACCCGGAAGGGTATCGCCGATCTGCGCCGATCAACTTTGCCGAAGGCCTCAAGGGCAATCTGCTGATCGTTCACGGCACGGGCGAGACCAACACGCACCTTCAGATTACCGAAGGGCTGGTAGATCGGTTGATCGAACTGGGCAAGCCGTTCGACTACATGGCGTATCCCCATCGCGACCATGGGCTTCGCGAAGGCCGCGGCACGCCGATGCACCTGCGGATGCTGATGGTGCGCTATCTCACCGAACACCTGCCGCCCGGTCCGCGCAACGCAACGGGTGATTCCGATGAATGAGCGGTGTGCGGTCCCGCAAACGCAGCCACGGAGCCACCCCCCGCCGATGCCATCGGAAAAGGGCTCTTGCTCGAATGTTTGCTACCATTCGCACCGAAATGCTGTCATAATGTCGGTTAGCTTGATGTAACATCCCTCGGCGAGCATTCATCACCGTGCTGGTGGTGCATGCCGGCTGCCAAACGTCCTGCCAATCGGGAGCCTGGCCGCTAGGGCCAGACTCCCCCAATTCCTCTGAAGGGAGTATCTCCGCATGAAGAAGATCGCTTGCATCGCCCTCATCCTCTCGATTGCCGCCTTGGTCACGGCTGCCAACGTTGGGGCCGCCGAAGACGACCAGTCGGTGAAGGTCTTCATCCTCGCCGGCCAGTCGAACATGGAGGGCAAGGCCGCGAATAGCTTGCTGGACCACCAGGCGACCGACGCCAAGACCAAGGACTTCTTCGCGCACTTGCGCGACGGAGACAAGTGGGCAGAGCGCGACGACGCCTTCATCAAGTTCCTCAGCCGCATGGGCCCGCTGACGATCGGATACGGCTCGCCCGACCGGACCGGAGCAGAGCTGGAATTCGGCTGGATGATGGGCGATCACTTCGAGGAGCCGGTGTTGCTGATCAAGGCCGCGTGGGGCGGACACTCGCTGTATCAGAAGTTCCGTTCGCCCTCGGCCGGTTACCCGAGCGACGGAACTCTGCAAAAGGAACTCGAGGGTGCTCAGAATCGCGTCAAGGCGGACAACGAGAAACACAATCGCAACAACCCGCTGCCGACGATGGAAGAGATCAAGGAAGTCTACGGATCGTCGTACCGCAACATGATGGCCGAGGTGCAGGACGTCTTCGAGAACTACGAGACGATGTTCCCCTCGCTGAAGGGCAAGAAGCTCGAAGTGGCCGGGTTCTTCTGGTTTCAAGGTTTCAACGACCAGTTCGGCGATTACGCCCCGGCCGAGTACGAATCGAATATGAAGCACTTCATCCAAGACGTGCGCAAGGACCTGGATGCCCCCAAGATGCCCTTCGTGATCGCTGCGATCGGCACCAACATGTCGAAGCCGGCCGCCGGCGGTTGCCTGGCGGTGCGCACGGGGCAAATGGCCATGAACGACGTGCCGGAGTTCAAGGGGAACGTGAAGGCCTTTCGCACCGACGTGCTGGTAGACAAGGAAGCCGAGCGATTGATCGTGGGCTGGCAGAATCACTACGAAGATTGGGTAAAAGTCGGCTCGGATCGGCCGTATCACTACCTCGGCAGCGCCATCTGGTATACGCGCATCGGCCACGCGGCGGGTGAAGCGATGTTGGAGTTGTTGAAGAAGTAGTGGTTCGACGACTCGATGCGGCGCACGATCGACGCCGCGAGGCCCTCCGTCGCCGGAATCTGCCCATGGATGCGCAAGCCGACGTTGGCCGTCGCGCTCATGCTCGTTGACGGGCTTGCGGCGCGTTTCGCGAACCAGGTAGCACGGGAAACTGAACCATGAGAATTGCGTCCCTTGCTGCAAGCGTCGGCTTGTGCCTGTGGAGCGTGTCGCTGGCAACCGCCGCCGAGAAGCCGAACGTCCTGCTGATCGTCTGCGACGATCTGAACGATTACATCGAGTCTCTCGGCGGCCATCCGCAGGCACAAACGCCGAACATCGAGCGATTGGCTGAAGGCGGCGTTTGTTTTGCGCAAGCGCACTGCAACATTCCTATTTGCGCGCCTTCTCGCGCCAGCTTTCTCACGGGGCTCTATCCACACACGTCGCGCAACTTCGGCTTCGATCGGTGGGACCAGAACGAAGTCCTCAAGAACTCGCGGACGGTTATGGATCACTTCCGCGCCCACGGCTATCACACGCTGGGCACCGGCAAGCTGATGCACCACCGCAAGCGCAACGAGTGGGTCGAATACGGAAACGCCGCCGACTACGGGCCGTTTGCGTTTGACGGAACCCAGGGCGTTGCCCACCCGGACGTACCGGCGCCCTTTCGCGACATCGGTGCGATCGACGGGTCGTTTGGCCCGCTGGTGAATCTGACAACCCGCACGCTGGCCGACGGCAAGTCGTACAGTTGGCAAACAGGAAACTGGCAAGGAATGCGGCCGCTGCGCGTGGACACGTCGGACGACCGCGAACTGACCGCGGATGAACTCAACGGGAAATGGGCCGTCGATAGGCTGCACGAACTGGCGACACAGTCATCCGGCAAGCCGTTTCTGATGGGCGTCGGCTTTATCCGTCCCCACACACCTCTGATCGTTCCGGAGCGCTTCTTCAAGCAGTTTCCCCCGGACTCCATCAAGCTTCCGGTGATTAAGCCCGGCGATGTCGAGGACACGCACGCACGTTCGGTTCGCGGCATCCTGGTCGGCAAGGGGCCGGCTTCCGAACGCGCGGCCGACATGGGTTTACGACTCTACACCAATCTGGTTGCATCCTACGACTCGCGGGACGAGGCGTTGCGGCGGTTCATTCAGGCATATCTTGCCTGCGTCGCGTCCGTCGACGAACAGATCGGCAAGATCCTTGACGCCGTCGATCAGACGTCGCTGTGCAACAACACGATCGTCGTGCTCACCAGCGATCACGGCTGGGGCATGGGCGAGAAGGACTATCTCTATAAGAACTCGCTGTGGCAGGAAAGCACCCAGGTTCCGTTGATTGTGCGAGCCCCCGGCATTGCGAAAGCGGGAGGCGTGGTGGAGCACCCCGTCGCGTTGATCGATCTGTACCCAACGCTGGTCGACCTTTGCGGCCTGCCCGGCGAAACGAAGAAGAACGACAAGGGGCGTCCGCTCGACGGACACAGCCTGAGGCCGTTTCTGGAGAACCCGCGAACCGACAAGTGGTCCGGTCCCGACGAAGTCCTCACGGCGCTGTACAAATGGGCGAAGCACTATGACCCCGCCAGGCAAAGCTACTCGCTACGGTCGAAAGACTGGCGTTACATTCGCTACTCCAACGGCAAGGAAGAGCTGTATCACAACGCCAAAGACCCCTGCGAATGGGGCAATCTGGCGGACAACCCGGCTTACACGTCCACGTTGGAGTCGTTCCGCGCCAAGCTAGACGCTCGGATCTCCGCCCCTGAAGCCGCTGCACCAAGATTGGCCGATGAGATCTGGAAGGACAACTTCTTCAGCAAGTACCCCCAGGCCGATGCCAACGGGGACGGTGTCCTTACGTGGCCGGAATACCACAACCACAAGGCCAAGGTCGATGCGTCGAAGTCCTCAACCGGCAAGAACAGCGGCGACCAATAGACAGGAACCGTCGAGAAATGGCCCGACCAAAGCGAAGGCTGTTGTTGCTGATCGCTACCCTGCTGTGTCTCTCGCGTAGCGGAGTTGCCGAGGACAGGCAGGTGCAGTCGCTTGATGGAACCTGGCAGATTCTCTTCGACCCGGAAAACGTGGGACATGCCGGCAACTGGCATCGGGAGGAAGTCTTCTCGGCCAGCAGCGACCGCCGCGATATCGCGGTGCCCAGTTGTTGGGAGCAGATCGAAGGAGATTACGAGGGCGTTGCCTTCTATCGCCGCAAGTTCAAGGTCCCCGCAAACTGGGCCGGCCAGGCGATTCGACTGCAGTTCGATGCGGTAAACTACTTGACCGAAGTCTGGCTCAACGGCGAGGTCGTCGGTTTCCATGAAGGGGGATTCACGCCCTTCGAGTTTCGGCTTGACGGCCTGCTTCGCATTGGGCAAGAGAACACGCTCACGTTGCGGGTGGTCGGACCGATCCTCATGCAGGACAAGCGGATCGACGGCGTGGGGCCGCTGGAGGCTCCGCAATGGCGAGGAGGAATCGTCGGCGGCGTCTGGCAGTCGGTCCGTTTGGTGGCGACCGGTGAGGTCTTCGTCAAGGACGTCTTCATCGTGCCGAGAATCGCCGATGATTCCGCCACCTTTGATCTGGAATTGGAGAACGCAGGCGAAACGAGTCAGTCGGTCCAGGTGGCGGTGACGATTCGTTCGGCGGCAGATCTCGGCCATGTCGTGGCCCAGTCACACCAGACGTTGTTGATGCGCCCCGGCGTGAACAAGAGCACGCGCTCGCTTACGATCCCCGCTGCGCGGTACTGGTCTCCCGAGGATCCTCATCTCTACCGGGTCGAGGTACGCGTGCTGCACGAAGAGGAGCCCTCCGACACGTGGAGCACGCGTTTCGGCATGCGGGAGTTCACGATCCGCGACAAGCAGTTTCGACTCAACGGCGAACCTCTCTTTCTCAAAGCAACGTTCTTCGAGGGCCTATATCCCACAAGAATCGCCTATCCCGACAGCCGCGAGATGGCCGCGCGAGAGATTCAATTGGCCAAGGACGCGGGTTTCAACATGATGCGCCCCTGGCGGCGGCCGCCGGCGCCGATGTGGCTGGACCTGGCAGACGAGATGGGCATCCTGGTCGTCGGCAGCCCCGCGCTCGAATGCATGCGGTTGCCCTTGTCGACGCCCTACTTGCCGGCGAGAGTAGAACACGAGATCTGCCAGACCGTGCTCCGCGATCGAAATCGGGCCTGTGTGGTTCAATGGGAGTTGTTCAACGAGGTTCACCGGCCGATCCTCAAGCAAATGATGAGGCCCATGGCTTTGGCGACCCGGCAATTGGACCCCACACGGCTGATCCTCGACGAGTCGGGCGGCTGGGCCGCCGGGGCACGGATCTACTTGCCCGGCCAGTACGAACCGATGCGATTCAACGACATTCACACCTATCCGGGACCGCTCATCAACCGGCGGCTCTTCGACGGTTTCCTTGCCATCGGCATGACTGTCGAGGAGAAGCAAGCGAGAGGTCTGGACGCGAGGGCGCCCGGGCGAAACGTCGTGCCCGGGCTGATGTCGTTCGTCTCCGAACTCGGCTATGGGAGCCTGCCGAATCTGGTCGACAACAACGAGCGTTTCCGACGCGACGGCAATCCGCTAACGCCGGCCTACCGCTACCATTGGCGCCTGGAGCAAGGTCAGAAGCGGGTCTTGAAAGAAAGTGGCTTCGAGGGGCTCTACCCGGACCTCGAGAAGTTCTGCCTCGACCAGCAGTCGATCCACGGCGCCGCCAACCGGCGGATGATCGAGGCGGTCCGCTGCAATCCCGACGTGGCCGGCTACTGCATTCACGCCTTGGCGGCCGGCGACTGGATTCTCGGCGCCGGCCTGATCGACCTTTGGCGAAATCCCAAATCCTGCGCCTATGAAGCCACCAAGGCCGCCAACCAGCTGCGGATCCTCGTGATTCGGACGTCTTCGCGCAACGTCTATGCCGCCCGAGGAAGCCGGCTTGAGATTTGCGGCGTCAATGAGGTGGATGCACGCGACGCGACGCTGGCGGTGGAAGTGATCGCCCGGGACGGCACAACCGTTCTTGGCAAGGCGGTTGACGCAAAATGGAACGAGGGCGTCTCTCGACTCCTGAACGAGAACATCGATACGAGCGATCTGCGTGGCCGATACACGGTCAAGGCCCGCGCTTCGGACAAGGACGGCACGGTTCTGGCAGAGAGTGCCTACGGCTTCAGCGTATTCTCGGAAGAGGACTTGGCGATTCCGGCCGTGGAGATTGCCGTGCTCGACGTGAATGCCACCTTTGCCCAGTTTATGAAGAAGGCGGGCGTGGACGTCAAAGCGTTCGATGGTTCGACTCCTCGGTCGACACCCGTATTTGTCACCGGCAGCAAGCCGGCGCACGTCACGAAGTTCACCGCAGAGGGCGGCACAGCGGTCTATATCCAGGGAGTGGCAACGCGCCTGAAGCAGGGCCCATCGGCGAGGTTGCCGTTCACTGCCCGAGTCGAGCCGGCCCGGGGCCTCTGGACGTGCATCCCCCACCTCGTCGGCGATCACCCGATCTTCGCGGGCTTGCCGAACCGTTGCATGATGCGTGAGGCCTACGAGAACGTTTGGGCGACACAGACGCTGCGCGACCTGCCCGGAAAGCCGATCGTGGCGTCAATCGGGTTCGAGTGGTTCTCTCGCGATCACAAGCTGCAATACTCCGGGCCGGGCGAATCTTGGTGGGGTTCGGATCTGGCCGTCGTACCACAGGGAAATGGACGAGCCATCGTCTCGCAACTGCGAATCGTGGAGAATCTTGGCAAGGACCCCGTTGCCGATAAGATCCTCTATAATCTCATCAAGTTCGCCGCGGGTCGGTGAGCCGGATAACCTGCCGGCCGAAAACCCGCCTGGAAGAAATGGACCGACTATGAGCATCTGGAAAGACACGAGGGCACGTTGTGCGTTGTGGTTGCTTGCCGCCACCGCGTTGGTGCCCTGTGGCGTGCACGCGGCGCAACCCAACGTGATCGTCATTCTTTCGGACGACGCGGGCTACGCCGACTTTGGCGTGACAGGAGACGCGCTGGTGCCGACACCGCACATTGACCGACTGGCGGAGGAAGGCATTTTCTGCCGGCAAGCTTACGTCACCGCGTCGACGTGTACGCCGTCGCGGATGGGGCTGATGTCCGGCCGGTATCAGCAGCGGTTCGGGGCGGAATGCAACGTGCCGACGATCCCCACGCCCGGCTACACCAAAGAGCACCTGGGCCTGGACACCGGCCAGCGGACGCTCGGCGACGTGATGCGATCGCAAGGCTATCGCACGATGGCGATCGGCAAGTGGCATTTGGGCGAGTTGCCGCAGTATCACCCCAATCGGCGCGGCTTCGATGAGTTTTACGGATTTCTGGGCGGGTCGCGCTCTTACTGGCCGTTGAAGAACCCGGGGCACGGAACGGCGATCCGGCGCGATGGAACGGCGGTCGACGAATTGTCGGAAATCAGCTACCTCACGGACGACTTCACCAACGCAGCGATGGAGTTCATCGACCGGAATCAGGATCGCCCGTTCTTCATCTATCTGGCATACAACGCGGTACACGGGCCCTTCCATGCCAAGGAGGAAGACCTCGAGCAGTGCCCCAAGATCGATCCCAGAAACCGCTGGATGGTCTCGGCGATGACCAAATCGATGGACGACAACGTCGGGCGGCTGCTGAAGCAGTTAGACCGGTTGGATTTGACCGAAAACACGCTGATCGTGTTTCTCAACGACAACGGCGGCACGCAGGGAACTACGCACAACAACGGCTCCTTGCGCGGATTCAAGGGCACGTATTGGGAAGGAGGCATTCGCGTTCCTTTCATCGTGTCGTGGCCGGCGCAACTGCCCAAGGGCAAGCGATTCGACTCCCCCGTGTCGTCCTTGGACTTGCTGCCGACCTGCCTGGCAGCCGGTGGTGGTGAAGTCGATCCGGCTTGGGCAATGGACGGGGTGAATCTGCTGCCGTACTTCAAGGGCCAGCGCACAGGCGCTCCTCATGAGACGCTCTTCTGGCGGTTCTGGCGCGTGACCGCAGCGAGGGAAGGCGACTGGAAACTGCTGCGCGTGGCCGAAGATCCATTGAAGGACAATCGCCAACTGCTCGCGCCGCTGATGCTGATCAATCTGAAGGACGACCCCGGGGAAACCACGAACTTGGCAACGGAGTTTCCCGAGCGAACCCACGCCCTGCTGCGGAAGATGGAGGCCTGGGAGCAATCCCTAGCACAGCCACGCTGGTACGACGGTTCCAATTGGCGGCACTGGCAGGAAGAGCAGTTGAAGAACCACAAGACGTGAATCCTACGGCGTTGCGCGTTGGCAAGCAGGACCACCCGTTCAGCAGGATGTATCGACACGTGCAGAACCGACTTCGACGAAGACTTTTCTGGAGCCTGCTCCTGACCGTCGCCGTCTGGGCGTTCGTTCCGGGCTCTGCCCGGGCCGCCGAGGCTGCGAACGCGTCGGCCGCGCCGGGCGTGCTGTTCATTGTCGTGGACGACTTGAACGACTGGATTTCGCTGCTTGATCCCCGCGGGCCGATCAAGACACCGAATCTCAAGCGACTGGCGCAGCGCGGCATGCTGTTCACAAGGGCCTATTGTATATCGCCTGCGTGCAATCCGTCACGAGCAGCAACCTTGACGGGCCTGCGCCCCACGACGACCGGCGTGTACGGCAACAAGAGCGATTGGCGGCGTGCGGTTCCCGGCCGCAAGACGATCATGCAACGGTTCATGGCCGCGGGGTACGACGTTCGTGGTGCGGGCAAGATCTTCCATCATCATCTCGAAGGCGCGTTTCACGACGATGCCTCCTTCGATGACTTTCAGCACATGCCCCCGCAGGAGTATCCGCCGAAGAAGCTCAACGGGGCTCCGGAGTACGGCTCGCGGAATACCGATTGGGGCGCGTGGCCGCCGCGCGTCGAGGATTCGATCGATTATCACACAGCGAAGTACTGCGTCGACGCGTTCAGTCGGCCGGCCGGAGAGAAGCCGCTGTTTCTGGCGTGTGGCATCTTCAAGCCGCATTCGCCGTTCTTTGCGCCCGGCGCTTACCATGCACCCTACCAGGACATCGGGCTCCCCACGCGTAGGGAAGACGACTGGAACGACTTGCCGTCGGGAGCGGTCGCCCTCTTGCGCAATAAGAAATGGTTCTGGCAAGGCATGATGAAGGTTGAGCAACAGAAGAGCGGCGCCTACCAGAACTTCATTCGCGCCTACGCGGCCTGCGCGGCGTTTGCCGATGCGCAGGTCGGTCGCGTGCTCGACGCGCTGGACGCGAGCCCCCGACGCGATGATACCATTATTGTGCTCTGGGCGGATCACGGCTTCCATCTCGGCGAGAAGGACCATATTGAGAAGTTTGCCCTGTGGGAAAAGAGCACTCACGTACCCTTTATCGTCGTCGCACCGGGCGTAACGCGGCCGGGCAGTCGCTGTGACCGACCGGTGGACATGAGCGTGCTCTACCCGACGCTGTTGGAGCTCTGTGGATTGCCCGAGGATGCAAAGTGCGACGGTGTGAGCGTTGTTCCGCTGCTGCGCGATCCGAGCGCCGATTGGGACCGGCCGGCAGTGATGACCTACATGCGAGGGAATCACGCGGTGCGCTCCAATCGCTGGCGCTACATCCGCTATGCCGACGGCAGCGAGGAACTCTACGACCACGATGCCGACCCGCACGAGTGGAACAATCTGGCCGGAGACGAGCGCCTCGTGGACGTGATCGCATCGCATCGACGATGGTTACCCGGCACGGAAGCCGCGCAAGTGGCGGATTTGAAGAAGCGGAAGACCGCGAGTGAGGCCGGCCGATGAGCGTCCATCGTGGAATTGTCGCGAGCATGCTGTTGATCGTGGGCGCAAGCACGTTGACGCCCGCCTATGCCCGAGAGCCGGCGAGCCGTCCCAACGTCCTGTTCATCGCGATCGACGACCTGCGGCCGGCGCTGGGCTGCTACGGCGACCCGGTCGCGATTACGCCCAACATCGATCGTTTGGCAAGGCGCGGCACGCTGTTCAACCGAGCCTATTGCCAGCAGGCCGTGTGCAGCCCGTCGCGGCTTTCGCTGATGACCGGACGCCACCCGGATACGATTCGCGTGTGGGATTTGGGCACGCACTTTCGCGAGGCGCTCCCCGACGTTGTTACTCTGCCACAACACTTCAAGAACCACGGCTACCACACGCAGAGCATTGGCAAGATTCTGCACGGCAACGGCAAACCGTCGCAGGATCCGCCTTCCTGGTCTGTAGCACCCGTTCATGACGTGAATCTTCAAGGAAACGTCCGCTACGCGGCGCCGGAGAATGTAGCGAGGAAAGGACTGAAGCGTTCCGCCGCGGAATCTGCCGACGTACCGGACAACACCTACCTCGACGGTATCGTCTGTGAGGCGGCGCTGGAAGCCCTCGACGACTTGAAAGAAGGAGGCAAGCCTTTCTTCCTCGCAGTCGGATTCCGCAAGCCGCATCTGCCGTTCTGCGCACCGAAAAAGTACTGGGACCTCTACCGGCGAGAGAACATCCCGGCGCCGGTCTCAACGCGCCATCCCGACGGGGCGCCGGAACTTGCGGTGCGGAGTTGGGGCGAGTTGGAGGGCTACACCGACATTCCCAAAGACGGAAAGATCCCGCCGGCCAAAGTGCAGGAACTCCGCCACGGCTACTACGCCTGTGTCAGCTTCGTTGATGCCAACGTGGGACGTTTACTGGATCGCCTCGACGAACTCGCCCTAGCGGACAACACGGTCGTCTGTCTTTGGGGCGATCATGGTTTTCACCTCGGCGAGCAGGGGCTCTGGACCAAGGCCAACAACTATGAGCTGTCGACTCGCGTGCCGCTGATTCTCTCCGTTCCCGGCCAGGCATATCCGGGTTCGAAGACGAACGCTCTGGTTGAGTGTGTCGACGTCTACCCGACGCTGGCGGAGATTTGTGGGCTGACCGCACCGGCCGGCGTGGAAGGCATCAGCCTAAAGCCGCTGCTGGCCGAGCCGGAACGATCCTGGAAACGCGCGGCCTTCAGCCAGTATCCCCGCTCGCGCACGAGCAACCGCCATCGCGGCCACGGCGACATTATGGGCTACTCCGTCCGCACGGACCGCCATCGTTACGTGCAGTGGCGCGAATGGGAAACGCGGCGAGTCGTCGCGCGTGAACTCTACGACTACGTGAAAGACCCACACGAAATGCACAATATCGCCGAGCAGCCGGGACAGTCCGATGTCGTGCGGCGTCTGGCCGAAGTGCTCGAAGCCGGTTGGCCGGCGGCCGTGCCCGTGGCGAGAGAGTGAATCTCATGAGAAACAACGCTCTGTTCCTCAAACGAAAGGACTCTGCTGTGAGACAACTGCTGCTTCCGACGCTCGCGTTGTTCTGCGCGAGCACGTTGCACGCGGCGAATCCGTCGGCGGAAGCCATTCTCGAGACGAGCGGCCGCAGCGGCGGGCTGATCGTACACGTCGGTTGCGGCGACGGGAAGTTGACGGCCGCTCTCAGGGCGAATGAGAGTTATCTTGTACACGGTTTGGACGCCGGGGCCGACAGCGTCCGGCAGGCACGCGAGACCATTCGCTCCGAGGGACTCTACGGCCCGGTGTCGGCCGACACTTTCGACGGCAAGCACCTGCCGTACGTAGACAACCTGGTCAACGTGCTGGTGGCCGACGAGTTGGGCGGCGTGACGATGAAGGAGATGATGCGCGTCCTGGCGCCGCTGGGGGTGGCCGTGATTGGCGAGAAGAAGACCGTCAAGCCCTGGCCCGAAAACATCGACGAGTGGACGCATTTCCTGCACGGCGCGGACAACAACGCGGTTGCGAAAGACGCGGTCGTCGGCCCCCCGAAGCGATACCAGTGGATCTCCGGCCCAAAATGGGCCAGAAGCCACGATCACCTGAGCAGCCTCAGCGCGATGGTCTCTGCGAAGGGGCGCATCTTCTATATCGTCGATGAGGCGCCCGTCGCATCCGTTGCTTTCGAACCGCAGTGGAGACTTGTGGCTCGAGACGCGTTCAGCGGGGTACTATTATGGAAGCGCACGGTTGAACCGTGGGAGGGTCATTTCCGTCCGTTCCGGACCGGCCCGACGGCACTGGCGCGGCGACTGGTTGCCGTGGGTGAGCGTGTCTACGTGACGCTGGGCTACGGCAAGCCGATTAGTATTCTGGACGCGGCAACGGGAAAGACCGTCCTAACATGCGAAGGCACGGACAATGCAATGGAGATTGCCGTTGATGGCGGGACTGTTCTTGCCGTTGTGGGTGACCGTGCGCCGTTCGAGATGGAAGATACGGGCAGAATATCCGTCGATGAGGAGAAGGCATTCGTAGAGACGTGGAGACCCGAGGAGCATTGGAGGGTATGGCGCGAAAAGGCGCCGCTGAAGCATCTTGTTGCCAATGATGCCGAAACCGGGAGACCGCTTTGGAAGAAGGGCGATGCCGATACGCGGGAGATCATGCCAACGGCAATGGCCATATCGGATAAGCGTGTATTCGTTCGGAACGAGAGAGCGATTGTTGCAATGGATGCCCGTACGGGAAAAGAAATCTGGCGTTCGGAGCGACCCGTCGACCTTCATTCACCAGGTTCATCGTCTCCTACCTTGGTTGCCGTCAATGGAGTTGTTATCTGCGCAGACCGAGAAGCAAGACGGATCGAGCGCAAGCCAGACGGGCAAGATAGATCCGTGGACTGGTACGTGTACCCGCACACCGATCATTCGCGAAAGGGTGAAGCGATCGCCTATGACGCCGCGACGGGCAAGCGGTTGTGGCATGTGGACTCGGTCGAGAATTTCAAGGCTCCGGCCGACGTGTTTGTGCTGAGGGATACTGCCTACGCGAGGGGCTATAATCCGGGCTTGGGTGTTGGGATCGATCTGAGAACCGGAAGGGTCAAGGAGCCTCTGACGACGAAGTCGCCGATCAGAGACCCCGGTTCACACTGGCGATGCTACCGGAACAAGGCGACCGAGAAGTAC
>CAYYNP010000221.1:0-17016 GCA_964472545.1 uncultured Planctomycetaceae bacterium
ATCGTCGACGGAGCCAGTCCCCTTTTTCGGGCTCCCGCACACTTTGCAGCTCTCCTGATCCTGAGGGTGTCCGGCGGGGCAGCGGCGCGGTAGTATGTGTGCGTCGAGATCCTCGTGCGGCGCGACCGATGAGGATCCGGGTTACAGACTCCTGTATCGGAAAGAACGGGATCATGCGCAGATTATCGCTGTCTGCTCCGCCGTGCCTGGCAGCACTGGTGTTGCTCCTCTCGGGCGCCGTGGGGCCGTCGGCCGCGGCAGAATCGCAATGCGCCGCGGCGGCTATTACGCGGACCGAAATCGAAGCCGACTGGTTGAGGCAGATCCGGCTGCGATACAGGCCCACGCCGGCCGTCGCACGAAATGTGCCCTTGCCCTACAACATCCGGCCCGAGCAAGACGCGGCCGGCGGGTGCGACGGCGTGATCAACGGGACCTGGGGATTCCACACGAATCTGGATGAGAAGCCCTGGTGGTCCGTCGATTTGCAGCGAGGATTCTCGCTCGAACGAGTCGTGATCCACAACTCGGGCTACCAAGAGGAATGGAAGCGGCTGCTCGGATTCTCGCTCCTATTGTCGGCCGACGGTAAGTCCTGGACGGAAGCGTTCCGCCACGACGGCAAACCGTTTGCAGACCCCAAAAGGCCGATCGTCGTGCCGTTGAAAGGGGCAACAGCGCGATACGTGATGGTACAACTGCCCGGCCGCGAGCATCTCACGTTGGAGGAAGTCGAAGCGTACGCCGTTGGCAAGGCCGATAACGTCGCCTTGAAGAAACCGGCCAATCAGAGCAGCGCCAGCAAGTGGTCGGTGCTCGATTTCAATCCTTGGTCGTCCGATCCGGTCCCGGAGTCGGCGTTTGAGTATCCCGTTGACAAGATCATCCAACAAGGGCTCGAACTCGCTACCGACCTGCGTGCCCGGGGAATCGACATCGGGCCGCATGTGGCGACTCTCCGCGAGATCGGCCACCGGTCGGAGAATCTGCCCACAGACAATACCCCGGCCACCCGGCGGGATCTGTACCTTGAAGCCCAATGGGCCGTTCGTCGCCTGGCCCTGTCGAACCCACTGATCGATTTCGAGGACCTGCTGTTTGTCCGGCGGGCACCGAATCGGCTGCTTTGCCATTGCGACGAGTATCTTTCCTGGTGGTCGCGTCCCGGCGGCGAGCTGTGCGTACTCGAGGATTTCGCCGGCGGGAAAAAGGGGACAGGTACGTTTTGCCGGAACGGCCCGCAGGGTGCTTCGCACAAAATGTACCTGTCCCCTTCTCCCAGCCATTCCCGGCTGAAGAGCCTGTCGAAGGGCCTGCTCCCACCGGGCGACGTCATCCGCCCCGACGTCTCGCACGACGGCCGGCGCGTGCTCTTCTCGCATTGCCGACACTACGCCGATCTCTGGAAGAAGCAGAACAAGCTCGACAAGGCCACCATCCCGGAAGACGCCTTCTATCATCTCTACGAGATGAATCTCGACGGAACCGGTCTGCGACGCCTGACGCGCGGCAAGTACGACGATTTCGACGGCCGCTATCTGCCCGACGGGCGGATCGTGTTCCTCTCCACGCGCCGGGGGCAGTTCATTCAATGTGGCTTCGAGAGCGCCCGGTCGACCGTGGCCGCCGAAGACCTGCCCGATTCGTTTGTCCGTTGCGGCGGCAACGCCTACCGGCCGGTGAGCGTACACACGCTGCACGCAATGGACGCCGACGGCCGGAACATGCGTGCGATTTCACCCTTCGAGAGCTTCGAGTGGAACCCCAGCGTGACGCACGACGGCCGGATCCTCTACGCCCGCTGGGATTACGTCGATCGGCATCGCATGTGGCACATGGGCCTCTGGTCGACGCTGCCCGACGGCACGTCGGCCCGAGCCGTGTTCGGCAATTTCACGGCGGGTCCCTATAGCCTCTTCGAGGCCCGCAGCATTCCGCAGTCGCAGAAGATCATCTTCACGGCCTCGGCCCACCATTCTCACGCCGGCGGCAGCCTGGTGATGTTGGATACGCGAAAAGGCGTCGACGGCCAACCGCCCATGACCCGGCTGACGCCGGAGGTCGCCTTTCCGGAGATCGAGGGTTGGTCCGACTGCTACTTCGCCAATCCGTATCCGCTGGCCGAGCAGCACTACTTGGTCACCTTCAGCCCGGTGCGGCTCTGGAAGCACGCCTTCGCCCAGGACGGCTCGCCCGTGCCGGGACCGATCAACAGCCTGGGGCTCTATCTGTTCGACTCCTTCGGCAACCTCAACCTGCTCTATCGCGATCCGGACATCTCGAGCATGTGTCCGCTGCCGATCCGCCCGCG
Organism: uncultured Planctomycetaceae bacterium; assembly: GCA_964472545.1. GTDB lineage: Bacteria > Planctomycetota > Planctomycetia > Pirellulales > Thermoguttaceae > CAYYNP01. The sequence continues at coordinate 2,312 of CAYYNP010000221.1, forward strand.
GCAACGGCCGACGGTGGTTGCTTCGTCGGTTCGTCGAGAGGACGCCCCAAATGAAGACGGTCCAAGTGAAGCCAGTCCCGAGGAGGGCCACATGCTCTTGCAGGACGTCTATCGGGGCGATCTGGCCGGCTTCCCGCGGGGCTCGGTTCGCGAGTTGAGGATCGTGGGCGTGCCGCCGAAGACCGATCCGCGGATGAACTATCCCAACCTGGGTATCACGCAAGACGACCCCGGCAAGTTCGTGCTCGGCACGGTCCCGGTCGAGGAGGACGGCTCGGCGTACTTTGTCGTCCCCCCGGGCATCCCCGTCTTCTTCCAGGCGCTGGACGAGCGCGGCATGGCACTTCAGTCGATGCGGAGCCTCACGTACGTCCAGCCGGGCCAGACCTACGCCTGCATCGGCTGCCACGACCATCGCCAAACGGCCCCGCCGCCAAGCCGTCCGCTGGCGGCCATGCGCGAGCCCTCAAAGATCCGCCTCGGCCCGCCGGGCTCGTGGCCGCTGAGTTTCGCCGAGCTGGTCCAACCGGTCCTCGATCGGCAGTGCGTCGAGTGTCACCGCCCGGGCATCGAAGGCGAAGGCGCCAAGACCAACCTCACCGCATCGGCCGCCTACCAAACCCTGCTCGACTTCGGCGGCCAGTCGAGCCTCCGCCGTCACGTCCAAGCCCGTTACGACGCCCGCCGCTCCGTGCCCGGCGCCTGCGGCGCCACGACCAGCCCACTAACAAAACTCCTCGACACCGGCCACCACAAAGTCGACCTCACCGCCGCCGACCGCCGCCGCTTGACGCTCTGGATGGACACCTACGCCCAAATCACCGGCTCCTCCAGTCCCGAGCAGGCCGACGAACTCCGCGAGTTGCAGACACGGCTGGCCCCGCTGCTGACCAAGATCGAGTAGTCTCGTACCTGGAGGGTAGATCGTAGGGTGCGTCTGGACGCACCATCGTAGAGAACCCATGGTGCGTCCAGACGCACCCTACCCTCTGGTCGGCCCTGGAAACACTACATTCGCCGGGCAGGTTCTGATACAATACCTAATAGTACCCAACAGCGCCGCCCGCGATGTGGCGTTTCACGGATCACCAACAGGACCCGCGAGGTTTTCCAGATGAGCCATTCGACGTTACCGCCGGAGATAAGGGACTTGCCTGTTGCAGAGCGTGTTGCGCTGGTCGAGGAAATCTGGGACAGCATCGTCGAGGACGAAGCGAAGTTCGAGCTTACCGATGCTCAGAAGGCAGAACTGGATCGACGCCTCGCCCAACGCGCCGCGTCGGACTCGCGTCGCGCCGACTGGGCAGACGTTTCCGCGACCTTCATTGGCCACCATGGTCCAGCCATCCTGGAATCACAGGTTGACGGAGAAGACGAGGACCCCAACAGCGATTGCTAGACACCGGTCCGCGACCGCAGAAGATGTGGCGGCCAGAGCCCGACGAACGTATACGGCTTCGCTGTCCAATTCAGAGGATTGTGTCACACGCAAGGAGCGAGCGGAAGAACCGCCGATTCGATGCTACGATCCGCTCTATGACGAAGGGCCACGTGCGCCTTACGTTGCACGCGTGCGGTCTACAAGTGTTACGCAGAACTACGTATCGGCCGATTCGCTGTGAGGGAGTTACCAGATGAAGTGCGATTTGGTGCTGATTACTCCAATGCTCAGTTTTGGGGCTCTGTATCGTGAAGAAGTCACACCGGCAGAAGCGTATAAGATACAGGTTACCGACTGGATTCTCCGCCCGGTTAAGGCGTTGGAGAAATCCCGGCATCGCACTTCGAACGGGATGGCCGCATTCGCCGTTCTATTGATGTTCTTCGAACCACACGGTCAATACCTTCTCGGGGTTGACAGCCATGGAAAATCCAGACGATGCTTCCGGGCGGGCTTTGAGCGTTTCATGGCATCGCTTTCGCGCGAAGCCAAGGGCGATGCGCCGAAAGCTGATGAGGTTTACAGGTGGGCGCGCTGCGGGCTCTTCCATTCCACTAGACTCGATCTAAGATTGCTCGTAGACACCGTCGGGTGTGGCAAGGGAATCTTCACAGAACAACCCTCTGTCGACGCGTGCTTGGTCAACCCGTGGCGAATGAGACGTCATCTCGCAATCTACTTAGAACAGTATTGCACGGAGATCGAGCAAGACAAGAACTCAAAACTTCATACACACTTTTCTTCGACATTTGGCCGGCTGATTGGTGAAGCGATGCAGCATTTCTGCGGCAGCAGAACGGAACGGACGGAGTGAACGAGGGGCAGTACCTTGTTTCCGATGAGACTCGAGGCCGTACGAGTACCCATGATCGGAGGATCTCCCTTCGATGTGTATCACAGCATGCAGAAGTCCGATGAACGGCAACTCTGCGCGAACGCACTGCTTACCCGAGATTCTTAGTAGATGAGCGGCTCTCAAGCAACGTTGTGTTGCCAGAGACTTCGACGATTTCCGCAGCGAGCATTCGCACACAGTTCAGTTATCACGACCAACGACGGACATCCGACAGTCTGCAGGTGTAACGCAGAGACCATCGATTAACATGTAAAGGAAACACATTCGAAGCCATGCCTGATCTGAAAGAGGTTCTGCTCGCTCATCGTCAGCTTCACGATAGATCGTGCGCTGCGAGCGGGATGGAGATGATTCTGAAGTGCCATGGGTTGATTCCTCTGGATGACTTTCGATTTCAGAGACAATTTGGGGATACAAATATCGGGTTCTCTCGAGCGGACCTTCTGATTTCGCTAGGTATAGACGCGAAGCAGCAGAGTCTCAGTATTGAAGAGAGCCTGGACTTCCTTGAAACAGAAACGAGGCAGGGTAGGTGTCCTTTGGTGTCGCTTCCAGTTCGCCTACAACTTCCCAATCGCCTCGACTGCCACATATTCCTTTGCGGTAGAGAAAGCGGTGAATTGACTCTCTTTGACCCAGCGAACGGGCAGCTCTGCTATTCGTCCAAGGAGGATCTAAGGAAGCACATGGATGCGCTTTACTGGAGATTCCCATTCGACCGAACATCGACATTCTTGCCTACTCCATCTCGGCACCTCAAAACGACAATGGCTGACAAGACGCTGCCCCAAACGGGATCACGAGGGAGCTCTGAGGCCCGTACATCAACCAAGGGACCCGTGTCAGATGAGAAACTGCTCTTGCCTGGCGATCGTGTTAGGGCTAGCCACCTTCGCCGGTGTGCTTCCGGCTGAGATCACTCCGCTGCCGCGGGCGATGGAACTGGAGGGGCTGCACGCCTACGCCGACAAGATCGTTGCGGCCGGGGAGACGATCCGGTTTCGGGTCTCCAGCACGGTGCCTTACGAGCTGTCGATCTGTCGGCTGGGATTGAAGGTGGATGATCCGGCCGGGGATGAGGTGTTGTTTACGTTTGCGGAGTCGCCGGCGGTGCGGCAGGCGATTCATCCGGGGTCGTATGTGCATGTGGAAAAGGGGCTGCCGGCAGACAAGCCGCTGGAGGCCTTGACGCTGGAATGCTGGGTGCGGCCTTGGGCCGTTACGGGCTGGCAGACGTTGATCTCGCAACACGACTACCCGGCCCACTGCGGCTTCGGGCTGTTCTTGGACGCCGAGGGGAAGCTGCAATTCTATCTGGGCGACGGGGGCGAATATCGTTCGGACTTCACGCTTACGGGACCGAAACTCCAGGCCCGCCGCTGGCACCACGTGGTGGGGACCTTCGACGGCAAGACCAAGTCGCTTTGGATCGACGGTCAACCGGCGGGCCAACAAGCGTTCAAAGGCCCGGCCAAACCGGGTCCCTCACCACTGCGGCTGGGCGCATGTGGATACGACGGCCCGGCCGTCAATCTGCTCGACGGCGATTTGGCTATGCCGGCCATCTACGATCGGGCACTTGCAGCGGAGGAGATTCAAACCCGATTCCGGCAGCGTGGGCTCGTGGGGCGGGGGCGGGAAGGGGGCAGTCCCATTTTCGCTGCGCGAGAATCAGGGCAATCCCCGCGGCGGGAGGGGGACAGTCCCATTTTCGCTGCGCGAAAATTGGGACAGTCCCCGGAACCGCTCGCATGCTGGCCGCTTGACGAAGAACGGGGCGATCGCGTCGCCGACGTTTCGCCGCACGCCCGTCACGGGCAAATCATCAACACGGCCACCTGGATGATCGGCGGCCCCAGCTTCGACGGCAGCAAAGTGCCCCGCTACGGCGACTACGACCCGGCCAAAGACCCCCGGCGCGGACACGGACTCCGGTTCGCCTCCGACGACCTCTACGACTGCCGATGGCAGGTGACGCACGAGTATCGCATACCCAAAGACGCCAAGCCGGGGTTGTACGTAGGCCGCTTCCGCTTCCGCGTCGACGGCGTGCCCCGTTTGTATCACGTCACCTTCGTGGTGAAGAAGCAGCCCGACGCTCCCAAGGCGCCGATCCTGGTGATCGCCTCGACCAATTCCTGGCTGGCCTACAAGGCGACCTCGTTCGCCGTCACGCCGCCGGGATTGCTCTATCATTGGGGGACCGGCGGCATCAGCAACGGCCCCGGCAACCCGCCCGCCTATTGCATGTATCGCAACCATCGGGCGGGCCAGCCGGCCTATAAGTCGGGCGTGAATATGCCTTGGCCCAACGCCGGGCCTTACGTGCTCTACGCCCAAGGCGGCTCCGGCTACAGCCATCTGACGCGTGCCGAACGCTTCGCCCTGGTTTGGCTGGAGCAAAACGGCTACCGCTACGACATGGTGGGCGATCTCGACGTACACGGCGATCCGGACCTGCTGGCCGGCTACCAAGTCGTGATGATCAACGGTCACGGCGAGTATTGGTCGAGCGAGGCCTACCGCAACGTGGATCGTTATCTCGAAAACGGCGGAAACGTGCTAGTGCTCTCGGGCAACGTGATGCTCTGGCGGGTCAGTTTCAACGAAGACCAGAGCATCATGGAATGCCGCAAGCTGGACCAGGCAATTGGCGGGCGGCCGGGCTGCACGATGGGCGAGATCTGGCACAGCCACGACGGCAGCCGTGGCAGCATCACGCGTGAGTGCGGCATGCCTGCCTGGAAGCTGATCGGGCTGGGCACGTTCGGCTGGGCCAGCATCGGACCGAACGATTTCGGGTTCTATCACGTCGAGACCCCGGACCATTTTCTCTTTCACCGGCCCGAGCGCGTGGGGCTGGAACGGGGCGACACCTTCGGCGGCGCGCCCGGCGGCGGGCTGCCCAGGGCCGTGGGGCACGAGTGCGACGTGCGGCTGAGTCTGCTGCGAGAGGTAACCAAGCCGGTGCCGGCCGGAGCCACGTTGCCCGAGGAGCCGGGCGGCATGGTTACGCTGGCCAACGGCCGGCTCCCCGCCTATGCCGGTTTGGATTACTTCACCCGCAAGGTGCCGCTGAAGAACGCCGTCGTCGCCCACATGCTCTATTGGGAGCGCCCGCAAGGCGGCCGCGTGTTCCACGCCGGCTCGCTCGGATCCGGCTGGGGACTTTCCGTGGACCCCAAGTTCCAGACGTTGATCCGAAACGTGCTGTATCATTTCGGCGTGCCGGGCACGAATCGCTGAGAGGCTCGGCGACGTAGTCGAAACGCCTCGGACCACCACGGGCCGCTATTCGCCTTTCGTCTCGGCCGTTGCAGGAAGCTGACCGGCCGCCCATCGGATGCCACGGGCCATCAGCCGCCGGAAGCTGTCGTTCGTCCACACCTTGGCGTCGTGGCCGCTCTGGAAGCCAAAGACCCTGGCCTTGCGATACTCTTGAACCCAGGCGATTTGCTTGTCGCTGCGTGGATGGTCCGTCGACACCAGCAGGTGGATGCCGTCGGTGAACGTCTGGCGGTTGTACGTCTCGTCTTGGACTTCGAAGTCGTTCATGCCTTTGGTGATCGGGTGATTCGTGTCCTCGATGTGCATCTTGACGACGCCACCGCCGGTTCCGCTTGCGGCGACTTGCACACCGTTTCGCTCCCCCGGTTTCATCCAGAATTTCCCGCCGGCGATCTTCTCGAACTCGGGCCAGTCTTGGCAGTTTGCCAGTGCATGATGCCAGACGACCAGGCCGACGCCGCCGTCGAGCAGCCGGAGGAAGTTCTCTCGTTGCGTGTCGCTGATCCCGCTGGACAGGTTGAACATCACGATCACGTCGTACCGAAACTTGTCGACGTCGTCGAAGACGGTATACGGAGGGCCCTTCCACACGTCGGCCTCGATATCGCGGAAGCTCTTCCAAAGCTGCTCGAAACCACGCTCGTCATACCCGTGGCCGCCGACCAGAATGACGACCTTAGTCTTCGCTTCTGCCGCCGCCGTTTCTCCGTCTTCGGCGGATTGCACAGCGCAAGGCAGTGCGAAGAGGCAACTGATTTCAACAAGAAACGCGCCGGCGCGGACTCTCTCAATCATGATTCGACTCCTCTGATCTGCGGGCTCCATCTGTGCGAAGTCTCGGCCGTCGGCGGCAAGCCGCGGACGACGGCCAAGGCCTCGCATTTAGTATAACTCGATTCCCGTCGCTGCGAAACGCCAAGGAGTCCGTAAGCAACGTGCGACTGAAAATGACGGACGGACGGGTTATCACGCTCCCCTTGGCGAATCTCAGCAAAGCCGACCAACGCGTCGTCCATCGAATGACTGCGTCTGAATCGGAGGTACACAGGTGAACGTACACGCGATTTCGTCGCGACGACCACAAACTCTTCAGACCTGGATTCTCTTCACCGCAGGAAATCGGTTATGCTGACGTAAGGTGCCAGTTTCGCTGAGCAACGCAAGTTATTGCGGGATAAGACGGAAGGGATTTGCCGCTAGGCCCCCTGTACGGCTGGTGCGCGAACTGCCGGTGTGCCCATTCGGCAGGCGCCCTTCATCAAGAACCGAAGCAAAGAAGGGTACGCTGTGATCCGCTATACCATCCTCGGTTGGCTTTGTTTGAGCGGGGTGTCACTCTCGGCGGCCGAGCCGTCGGGCCGAACTTACGACCTGTCGTACGTCGAAGGAGGGGAGCGATTCGAAGGCTCGCCGGCGGCCCGCCGGCTGCTTGAGCGGCAGGGCTTCGTCGTCACCGAAAAGCAATTTCGCCAAATCTTCGAGGCGTATCTTTCGCTGGGCCCCGACCTTCCGATACCGAATTTCATCACCGTCGACAGCTCGTGGCACACCTACCATCTTCTATTGGAGGAGGGCGTGCGGCAGTTCGAGGAAGCGCAAGCGGTCACGTTGGCCGCATTCTCGCGGAAACTCTACCGCCTGGCGCGCGCGAAGATCGCTGCGGACGGCGATGTCTACGCCGACTTGGCCCTCTTCGCCGCCGTTGCTTGGGCATTGCAGGACGATGGGGCCCTCGCAAGACTCAACGCGGAGGACCGCCCCACGATAGAACGAGTGCTTGGGATTTTTCGCGACGGCGGGCCGCCACAAAGGGTGCTCTTCTTCGATCTGCCGGTCATGCCCGAGCAATACCGCGCGGCCGGATTCTACATCCGCAGCTCGGATTTGAAGGGCTATTTCGCGGCCCGGAAGTGGTACGCCACCAACGTCTTTCGCGTGGGATCCGAGGCGGAAACCGAACGGGCGGTCCACTTGGCGCTGTTGATCGGCTCCGACATCGATCTGCAACGGCGTCACCGTCAACTCTCGGCCCCATACGACATCCTGCTTGCTCCGGCGGAGGATGCCGGCGCGGAGCAGTATGCTTCCCTTGCGCGGCGGACGATCGGCAAGACGCCGTCATCGGAACAAGTCCGGCAACGACTCGGCGCCTTTCGCCAGCAGGCCGCCAAATTGCCCGGCCCCAGCATCAACGACCAGTACTTGCCGCTCGACGACTACGCACGGTTTTCAGAAACAACCAAGGGCTTCCGACTGTTGCCGCCGCGGCGGGTCCCGTCCGCAGTCTTGTTTCAGCGTACGGTCGATCCGAAGGTGAAGAACCGGGGGTTTCCATCGGGTTTAGATTTCTTTGCCACCGGGGCGATGGCCAGCGACGCGGGTCGCCGTGCCCTGCGGCAGTCGGTCGACGACGCGACGGCGGACGCGATTCTCGCCGCCGAAACGGTTGCACTCCCGAATTCGCTTCACGGACAAGCTCTCTCGCTGCTTGGCCGACTACAAGAACCGCTGCCCGAGCAGGCCCCCGGGCCTTTGCGGACTGCCGCCTGGCAAGACAAGCAGCTTGTCACTCAGTTAGGGGCATGGGCACAGCAGCGTCACACCTGGGCCCTGCACACCAAGCTAACGGTCCATTTTGGCGGTGGAACGATGGAGCCGCCGGGTTACGTGTCGCCGTATCCTGAGTTCTTCCGCGGCCTTGGCCGGCTATCGCGAGACACCGCCCGAGTCCTCCGCGAGGCCATGGACCAAGAGGCAATGGGGCCGGTGGCGGGGCACGCGTTGCTCGATCTCATCGCGGCGGCTCGGCGCATTGATGCGTCCAGAGCGACAAACGTCAGCTTCTCGATGGTCGACAGCTCGAAAAGCGAGCAACTGTGGCAATTCGGGGAAGCATGCCGCTTGGCCGGCGTACGCGTTGCTGCCGACGACTCCGAGGATTCCGACGACGGGCCCTCGAACGACTACTCTCTGGTGGAACGTATCGCGCGGCGCTGGATCGAATCGGAGAAACTCTCGCAGCTAGACCGCCAACTCATCGCGAGTTTGTCTGAGCGTGAAGGGCGGGCGGGTAAGTATCTCGTCGAGTTTGCCGAGCTGTGCGACCGGTTGGCCGCCATCGCGGAAAAGCAGTTGGCCGGCCGGCCGTTCGCCAAGGAAGATGTCAGACTAATCAAGGACTACGGCAAGACGCTCGCCCGGTTTCACTTCTACGGGGGGAATTCCTACTTGGTGCCCCGCGACGACTTTCCCCAGGTTGTGCCGATCTTCTGCAGTCCGCTGGGCCATCGCAACGAGCTGCTCTACGCCGGGCTGCCACGGCCGGAAGCGGTCTACGTGATCCTCCGGGTGGGCAATCGATTCGTTTTGCACCGTGGGGCGGTGCTCAGCTATCGGGAGTTTCGCCGCCCGGCCGATAAGCCGCTGGACGACGAATCCTGGGCGCGAGAAGTCTATGCGGGCCGCGTTCCGCCGCCACCGGCGTTCACGGCGTCGTTTCGGCAGACCGTCACGGAGGAGGAGGTCGCTCGGATGCTGCGCAGCGGCAAGCGATACGTCAACGCCGCTTACATGGTTGGCGACACGATCACGGACGCCATGCTCGATGCGCTGATGAACGGAGCGTTCGAGGATACGTACTGGCTCCGCGAGCAGGTGGCGCGGCGGATGACCGAAGCCCACATCCCCCGACTGCTGGATTACCTTCAGACACGAAGTCCCGGCCGAGAGGCGGGGCACGACATCGGCGCAATCGTGCTGGCGATGACGAACCTCGACTGGCGGCCGCATCGCCAGCGCGTGCTCGAGCTTCTGCATCACGAAGTGATCCAAGTGGCAGACGCCGCGGCCTATATTCTCGCGCAGCGGCCGGACGAGTTGGACGCCGCCGTGCTGGCCAAACACTCCGAGAAGGGCAAGCTGCGAACAAGACGGCTGATCGGCTACTTGCTCGGCCAACTCGAACGCCCCGACCATCGGGCGTTTCAATTGGTGCTCGAAATGATGGACCACGAGCATCCCGCTCTGCGCTACCAGGCAATGCTCGCCGGGTCGCGGTGGCAGGCCAACGGTGTCGACGCGGATGCACTTCCGGCGAGGTTCAGGCAAGGTTTGATCTTGGGAATCGAGGATAGAAACGACGTAGTCGCCGCCACCGCCGCCCACGCGGTCGTCGCTCTGGGGCTTGAGGAGGCCGCGCCGAAGATGCTCAAGCGCCTCGAGGATGAGGGAAGATACTCGATATTCGAGGATGACGGGCCGCGGCAGCAGGACGAACGAAAAGTTGGCGATGTCTTCGAGAAGACGCACTACGGCGGCATCTCCGCTTCCAACGTGCTGGGCCGACCTCACTTCAGTGAATCGAGTCTTGCTGCCGAGTTGCTGGCCGGTCTGAAGGCCTTTCGTTACCGACCGGCCAAGGAACATCTCCACGCGATGCTCGGCGGGACCATGGGCGTGGTCGGAGGATACCCTGGCAACTTCGGCCCCGAGGCACTCGACGTGCTGGTCTGTCTGGAGCCCGAGCCGAAGGCCAAGTTGTTGATGGCGGTAGTGCGAAACACGGAATTGACGGCCGCCGCGCGTTCGCGGGCCGTCGAGCGACTTGCCGAGACGAAGGACATCGCCCACGTGGCTCCCTTGCTTCCGCTGCTGAAGGACGGTGACGCGCTCGGCTCCCGGACGTCCTATTACCCGGAGTTTGCCACATCTGCCGAGTTCGTCGGCGGAAGCGTCGCCCTGGCGGTTGCCAAATTGCTGCTGTCGGCCGATCCGGAGGACCCGACACTTGCCGAGTTGCGCAAAGAGGCCGTCAAGCAGATGATCCCGATGCTGCACACCACCAGCGGGCCGTCGGCATTGGCCGCTCTGACGAGAATTGAGCCTGAGCAGTCTTTGGCCCGGTTGATGCGTGTGGCAACCGATCGGGAGTTTCCCGTCGCCACACGTGGTCGGGCGTTAGATTTGCTCAGTTTCCCCCCTCGAGACTTGGCCGCCGACTGGAGTGACCTGCATCGGGACATCCGATACCTAAGACGTCTCTTGCCGCTGATCGAAGACGACACGGGCTCGGAATACTACACGATGGGCGACGAAGTGGGCACGCTGATAGGTTGCTTGTCCCCCGCATTGGCTCAAAACCCCGCACACGCGCAAGAAGTCGCAGAAATCGGTAAGCACTTGGCATCGCTGTTGACAACCCGGCATGCCTCGGCCGCCTTCAACGCCCTACAGCAGATCGACTCGAAGCTGGCCACCGAACGTCTGATTGCGATCGCCGGCGACCGCGAATGTGCCGCGGCGACACGAGTCAGGGCATTGAAGCTGTTGAACTCATTGGCATACCAGGACGACTTTCTCGCCTCCGTGGCTCCGCTGCTGGTGGACCAGACGGAAGTCGAGAAGGGAGAGAGGATCTGCGATCTGATGGCGCAGATCATCGCCAAACGACTCCAGAAGGGCCTGCCGTTTCCCGCGTCCAACGAACTTCACGAGCGCAACGCCTTTATCGGGCGCGTGCGCAAAGCGGTCGAGGAGAGCGGGCCGTAGGGATGGCGCGCTGGCGGAGCAGTGCCTCATGCCGTTGCCACTCGGGCCGTCGCCGATTAGACTTTGCGTGGTGACCCTCGGAATGGGCCCCGTTGACCGCTTGGGGCCGTTGTCCTGTTCCGCCAGATCGGCAGGCCGGTCTGATGGAGATGTTGCTCGAGTGGAGCGGGGGCTCCCGATGGAATCTGCCCGGACATGAACACCGGGCACGATCCAGATCCCGAGTTCCCGCCGCGCCGCGCTACCCCTTCCACCACACGCCTCAAACCACAAACGCCGGACGTTACCCCGCACTGCCGTGTCGCCACCATCCCCACCCGAGACCGTCTCCCCCGCCAGCCCGCCACCCTCGTCGCCGGGCTCGATGCTGCTGAAGATGGTCGTCGTGCCGGGATTGGTCGTGTTGGCGTTCGCGCTGACCGTTGCCTGGTTGACCCCGCCGCAGAGCGACGTCGCCTCGCTGCTGGATCGGCTCGAAGAAGGCGGCGGCGACCGTTGCGCGACCGCCGCGGAACTGGTACGGGCGCTCGGAGCAGAGGACGAGGACCATGCCGAGTTGTTGCGCGATCCCGCCGTTGCCAAGCGCGTCGGTGCCGTGTTGTGCAAGGAGATCGAAGCCGGGCAAATGACCTCCGACGCGATCCGACTTCGGGCGTACCTCTGCCGCGCCCTGGGCGAGTTTCACGTGGCCGATGCCATGCCGCCACTTATCGTCGCACTGCAAACCGGACGCGATGAGGCCGAGCTTGACGTGCGGCTGTGTGCCGTGCGATCGATCGCCGCGCTTGCGTCTCGAGTCGATCCGGCCGACGCCTCGGTCGGCGAGGCCGTACTGGCGGAGTTGCTCAAGGCGGCCGATTCGCAATGGCCCACGCTGCGCGAGCGGGCAGCCTTCGCCTTGGGCGTTCTCGGCGGTACCGAGGCCGAGGCACGACTCGTGTCAATGCTCGGCGACCAAGCCGCGGAAGTCCGCTACAACGCGGCCACCGGCCTGGCCCGACATGGGAACTCGGCCGGCATTGAGGTCCTGATTGAAATGCTCGATCTAACGGGAGCCGGCAACGACTACTTCTCGCCGCAGCGGATCCAACTCGCGGCGCTCGAGGCGACGGCCAAGTTGGCCCAAACCGACCGCGTCGACTTAGGCACGCTACCGGCCGCGGTAGAGCGATTGACCCTCGACGAGGCGGACGATCGGGTGCGCCGCCGTGCGGCCGAGGTCTTCGATTTGTGCAAGACACGTTCCGGCGCAAGTGCGGATTGAGCCAAGCAGTTCGTTAGATATCCGGGGACCGCTGCTTCTAAGAAGCGATGGCACACTCACGTACCGAACGCGATGCCGATCCGCGTCTCTGCTCGGCCACCTCCAGTTCCGGTCGTAACGGTCAGGAAGACCTACGCCGTAACCGCTTTCCGGACAATGAGTTCCGTCCATTGGCCAGATTTGGCAGTCGTCCGGTACTCCAAGAAACTTGAGATTTTTTTGAAATACCCTAAAGCGTTAGGAGGCCTGCGGTAACGCCACGACTTTGGCCTCGCCGGCCGCCCGGGCGTTTGCCGCCGCGGCTTCCATCTGGCAAACTCATTTGAAGGGGAAGATCCCCGGGTCAGCGAGACGGCGTCTGTCGTGGCAGCACCGGCTTGCGGGCCGTTTCCCGTGAAAGCGCTCATCAGGTTTCGCCTGCCTCAACCGGCCGGCAAGGTGGATGGAAGATGTCGACATTTTCTCGCATTTTCTCGATCGTGTTGCTGCCGGCGGCCGCGGCCGTTCTCGCCGTGGTTTGCCAGCCGGCGGTGGCGAACATCGTGGTCGAGAACGGGCAGGCCTATCGGGTCGTCTACCAAACGGTCTACGAGCCGCAAGAGGTGACCACATATCGGATCGACTACGAGACGGTCTGCGAGCCACAGCAGGTCACCACCTACCGCCCCGTCTGGGAAACCGCAACCCGTACGCGCCGCTACACGACGTGCCGGCCGGTCGCCGAGACCACGTACCACGAGCAGTCGTACACGGTCTTGCGCCCCCACTGGGAGACGCAGCACCGGGAAGAACGCTACCTGGTCTCGAAGCCCTTCTACGAAACGCAGTATCGCAAGCAGTACCGCAACGTGGTGGAGCCGGTGACGACTTACCGCACCGAGTACGTCGACCAAGGTTGCTACCAGGAGCAGATGGTGATGAAGCCGGGGCTGCCGAAGACGCGCCTGCGGTGGCTGTCGCCCGGCAATCAGATCGATCCCGCCACCGGCCACACGACCTACCGCCGGCCCGGCCTCTACTGGGAGCAGACTCCGCGTGGCACGTACGAAGTGCAGAAGGTGTGGAAGCCGAATTTGGTCGCCTATCAGGTCCCGCAAACCACCTACTGCCGCAAGGTTGTCGCCGAAGAGGTGCCCGTGCAGGTCTGCCGATATCGCCAAGAGGAAGTCTGTCGCAAGGTGCCGTACCAGACGTGCAAGATGGTCCCGCAAACCTACGTCCGCCAGATCCCGGTGACCACGTATCGCGTCGAGCGCGAGGAACACGAGGAAGTGATTCCCTACCGCGTGTGCCGGATGGTGCCCGTGCAAGAGACGATCCGTGTGCCGCGGTGCGTCGAGCGCAGGGTGCCGGTGACCCGCACGTGTTCGGTTCCGCGAGTGGTCTGCTGTCGGATTCCGCTGGATGCGTGCGGCGCACCGATCACCGAATGGCGGGCCGCCAAGCCGGCGACGCCCGAGAAGCCTTCCCCAACCGAGCCGACGCCGGCAAAACGGCCTTCAACGCCCGACGACGCCAAGGCCAATGTCGACCCCTCGCTGGGGCCTGAGACGCCGGCCCCCGAGCCGCTCGACGGTACTCCGCCTGCAACCCCCAACCCGTACGATCCCGACCCCGCCGACGCCCCGCTGCTCGTCCCGCCGGGCAACGCTCCTCGCGGGTCGAGCACGTGATTCGGGCACTGGCTGACTGACGGCGACCTCGCGCTTCGCAGTGCCGTCAACCGGGTGAACGCTCCGACGAGCGTACCGACGGCCAACAGCCAAACGGTACCCATCTCCGGCACTTCCGACTGCGGTGCACCGTCCGGCTGGGTGACGCCCACCGACACATTGTCGATCGTGCCTGAGCCCAATGCCTCGCCGTAGTTGGCGAACTGCACGTCGGCGATATCGCCCGGATCGATCGGCGGACCGTAACGCTGAAAATCGATCTCGAAGATCGTCACCTGGCCGCCGTAGGCGATAGCCGCCAGGAAGACCATCAGCGCAGCGGCCTTCACTGGCGTAAACTGCCGGACGACTCGAGCCCAACGTGCCACGGTGTCGTGGAACCGGGCCTTCACGGAATCACCCCCGGATTCTGTCGCGGAAGGGCCGCCGGACGGGTCGGCAACGCCACCAGCGGGCGCGACCTCAATGTCCCCACCGCGCTGCGTGCCGCACGATCCCTTCGTAATACACGCTTCCCCCGGGATGTCAAACCTGAACTCTCGGAGGGCTCGCCGCTCCTGAAGTGGGTGTTCAGGAGAACTGCAAAGTCGATTCGCGGGAGTGGAAAACGGGGACTGGCTCCGAGCCAGGATCAAC
>CAYYNP010000222.1:0-10157 GCA_964472545.1 uncultured Planctomycetaceae bacterium
GTTGGGGGCTGGGAGTTGGGAGTTGGGGGGCTGCGGACATCACTTGCCAGTAGCTGGACTCGCAAGAGTTCAGCCTTGGCCGGGCCCTAGCGGTCTTTGTCGCGATCGCGGTCTGTGATAGATTGACGGCGCCGACTCAGTGTAACCAACTTGCTCGACCACGTTTCGCAGGCCCTCGTGTGGAAGGAGCCACCATGCCCGCCACCGGTTCGATTCGTGTGCGTCAAGCAGGCCGTTTCCCGCTCGGGACATGGCAGCCACCGATAACGCTGTCCTTGCTTCTGGCCGTTATGGCCGCCGACCAATCCCTGGCCGCTGACGCTCCACGAACGACAACCATCCCCAGCCTGGAGTTCCGCCTCGTCGACGTCGATCCGGACGCGCCGCCGTTGCGGTCGTTCGAGTACTGCTTCGACTTGTACAGCAGCGAGCTGCAGGAGCCGCTGAGCCGGCCGTACGTTGCGTACAGGTCGGACGACGGGATCTTGCGGATTCCACGACCGTACCCGCCGTTTGGCCGGATTCGCGTGTGGGTCCGTGCGGACGACCTACAGAACAGGTATCGGCTCGGCTACGGGTCGTTTTCGTACCTGATCGATGCAGGCCAGACGGCGGAGCCCGTCACCATCCAACTGGAGCACGGGGTCCTGGTGACCGGAAAGGTCCTCGACGCCGAAACCGGCAAGCCGATTCCCGGCGCCCACGTCGCGCCGTTGAAGTACGGGCATCACACTTCGTGGCCGGACTGGAACGCGTCGGTGAAGACCGATTGCCGGGGGCGCTTTCGACTCACGACGCTACGCGCGCGGGGGATTTCAGTCATACATTCCGAATATGCCGGCAGCGGATTCGACGACACGCCCTACGAGTTCTCCGCGGGAAGGAACAAGAGAAACGAGCACGCGCTCGATCGGCAGCAAGAGCAGCCGGAAGTCGACGCCGGTGGTTACGTCTTCCGCCTCTCTCCCTTTCTCAAACTGCGCGGCCGTGTGGTGGACGTGGATGGGGAGCCGATCGGCGACGTATTGGCGTACTCTGGGTTGCGTGGCCGATCCGACGCCGATGGTCGATTCTCCGTGAAGGTCACTCGTAAGTGGTGGGGCCAGCGGGAGGATATCGATATCGAGTTCTTCTCTCTGACTCACCGCACGCGGGACGTTCCACTGAAGGACTTCTCATTCGACCGAGAAACGGTGGTGACGCTGGAACGATTGCCCTTGATCCAAGGCCAGATCCTGGACGAGAGCGGCAGACCACTGAAGGACTGCACGGTGGAAGTTCGGCCGGAGTCCGAATGGGCTCGGTTCGATTTCCGTTCGGTTTCCGGCCCCGACGGACAGGGACGATGGGAAATGCCGTTCGACGAGGGCGACGAGGCTTTCACGATACGCGTGTCCGTTGCCGGTTCCGTCCGCAGTCTGAGACGCTATACACCGGAGGATGTCACACGCGGCCCAATTGTCACGAGGCTCGACGAGGGCCACCGTATAGCGGGGAAGCTCGTGGCTAACGTGCGACTGGACGAGAAGAGCACACCGTTGGTTGTCCTTCGCGATACGTCGAGCGACTATCCCGGCCAGCAGGCCCGAGTGCAGGCGGACGGCAGTTTCGCGTTCCGCGGCCTGCCCGACGGAGCATACACGCTTCAGCTTCGCCCCGCCATCAACTCGCGACGCCGGGCCGAGTCGATGCAAGGCGTGATGGTCTACAGCCACATGGGAGTCACCTCGCCCAACAAGCTCTGGGAGCGGACGGTGTCGATTGCCGATAACGACGTGGACGTGGGGGCCATCAATCTGCATGAAGCGGGCCTGCTACCCGGTCGGGTCACGGGCGTCGCTTGCGACCCGAGAGCCGCAAACCGGCCGTTCGCCAACGCCTTTGGATACATCTGTATCGCCAACGACGACTTCGACACGGTCGGGGGCAGTTACTATCTCATGCAATTCATGACCGACGCAAAGGGGCGTTTCCGAATCGACGCCTGTCCGCCCGGGGAATACGTCGTGCGGCTGAACAACTATCCCGACGGATACGGTTCCTCCGCCCCGGCAGTGTGGATTCGTGTTGTCTCCGAGGAGACGATCGATCTGCCTCTTTTTGCACCGGAGGCCGAGCGGCGGCTGGCGATCGACTTCGTGGTGGGGGATGGTTCGTCGCGTGACGTCCACGCGGGAGCTGCGCTGGATGCAGCGCTGGTTGCCAAGCACACCAATCCACGGACCGGGAGGGTCAAGTACATCGAAGACCCGGGCAAACGGCTGCGTGCGAAGCCGTCCTTGCTCCTTTGCAGGCTGCAGCCGCTCGACGAGACCGTAACGCACTGGCCGGTCGAGGAAGAGCGGTTTGAGTTCAGTCCTCACGAACTGTTGAACAACACGAAGAGCAAGGCCGTCATTGCGAACGTCTCGCCCGGTCGCTGGAGACTCACCTTGCGCGTTGTCTACGACGGCGTTGGCACGGTCCGTGAAACGCTGGCGACGCGCGATATCGAACTCACCCGAGAGATGATGCCACTGCAAATCGCACTGCCACCGGCGGCGTTGTCCGGGAGATTCAGTGCTTCGGACGGCGGCAGGGTATACGCGACGATCACGGCGGTTCCACAAGACTCTGGCCAACCGACTCGTGAATGTGGCGGCGACCGTGCCTTTCGGTTCATTGCCCTCGCGCCGGGAACGTATACGCTCCGCCTCCAGGCCGACGGATGTGAGACCAAGCTCGTGGAAGACGTGGTCGTGCGAAAGGGGGAGACAACGTGGCTGGAAGGCGTCGTGCTGAAACGAATTGCGTCAAAGACGACGGGGCCGTAGAGTCTCCCAACGCGTCGCGACACTCACACCGTTCGTTCAGTCACCTCCGCTCGGCCCACGGCCCGCAACACGCTTGCCTTGGCCTCCATCATCAGACTGAAGAGCGTGGGTACCAGGATCAGCGTGAAGAGCGTGGAGACCAGCAAACCGCCGAGCACGACGGCACCCAGGCCACGATAGAGTTCGCTGCCGGCGCCGGGGAAGAGAACCAGCGGCGAGAGGCCGAGCACGGTGGTCGAGGTGGTCATGAAGATCGGGCGGATGCGGTTGCGCACCGCGGCCAGGATGGCGCGGTTGGGGTCCATCTTCTCGTCGCGCATGTGATTGAGCGATTGGTGGACGATCAGGATGGCGTTGTTGACCACGGTGCCGATGAGGATCACGAAACCGAGCATGGTCAGCACGTCGAGCGTCTGGTAGCCGCCGGAGGATAGCCCCAGCACCTTCTGTAGCGGCAAGTAGACGTTCAGCAGTGCCAGGCCGGCCAGCCCGCCGACGGCACCCAAGGGGACGCTCAGGATAATCACGAACGGATAGAGCCACGACTCGAACAGCGCGGCCATCAAGAGGTAGGTGATCAGCAGCGCCAGCAGGAAGTTGACCCACAGCGCGTTCCAGGTGTCGCGGAGTTTGTCGGCCGTGCCGGCCAGCCGGATCTGGTAGGCGCCGCCGATCTCGCCGGCGTCGCGCATCGGCTGGACGATTTGGGCGTCGATGGCGTCGATCGCGGCGGCCAGCGGCATCTGCGGCGGAGGGCTGACGTGGATGGTGACGGCCTGTTGCCGTTCTCGCCGGTTGATCTGTTCAGGACCGCCGGCCAACGGGTGGTCGGCCACGGCGCCGAGCGTGGAGACATCGGCCGTCGGCGTGGCCATCGCCAGGTTCTTCAGGTCTTGCGTGTGTTGAACGAACTGCTGGGCGCCGATGATCGTCAGATCGATCTTGTCGCCACCGAGGAAGTAGTCGCCCGCGTGGGCCCCGTCGACCAGGGCGTCGACCGTGTAGTCTAACTCGTCTTTCGAGAGCTTCATATCGGCCATCTTGTCCCACTTCGGCAGCACTTGGACTTCGGGGCTTTTCAGATCGAGACTGGGGCTCGGAAAGGCCTGTCCACCCGGCACCGGGCCTTCGGTCGCGGTCACTCGGCGCATGATGCGATTGCCGATTTCGATCAGCCTCTCGATCTCCGGGCCGGTGATCTCGACGTCGACCGACCGGCCTCCGCCGCCGACGCTGCGGCCGAAAATGCTCATCTGCTGGGCGCGAAGAAACGTCGTGGGGAGTTCGCCCTGGATGTTGTTGACCAGGTCAACCAGTTCCGACGCCCGCAGCGGATCGGCCGAGCGCAGCCCGAAGAAGACGAACCGCCCGGAGGCGACGAAGAAGTAATCGTCGATCTGCGGGTAGTCGAGTTCTTCGGCGGTGGTTTCGTCGACGTCCCAATACGGCTCGGTGACGTCCTCCAGCCGCTTGCCCAACTCCAGCAGCTTGTCGATGTTGTAGCCCGACGGCGGCAGAAGCTGGCCGAAGACCAGGTTGCGGTTGCCGGTAGGCAGATACTCGCGGCTAGGCAGCAGTAGCCAGATCAGCAGTACGGCCACGCCAACGAAACCCGTCACCGTAACCACGCGCGACGCGATGCCGCGTTGGATTCTCGCGTTAACGCCGACCACGAAGTCGACGAACGCCTGGCCGAGCCGGTCGAAGAAGGCGAGAAACCGGCGGCGTGAACCGTCCTCTTGTGGTGCGGCGTCGGCCTCGCTGTCGCGGTTGCTGCGGAGGATCCTAGCCGCCGCGGTGGGGATCACCGTAACGGAGACGATCAGCGACAGCCCGACGGCCGAACTGATTGCCAACGCGATGTCGCGGAACAGTTGCCCGGCTTCCTCTTCCACGAAGACCACCGGCACAAACACAGCCAGCGTGGTCAACGTCGACGCGATCACCGCCCCCCACACTTCCTTGGCACCGCGTACGGCGGCCGTGGGCGGATCGTCGCCGGACTGGTAATGGCGAAAGATGTTCTCCAGCACCACCACCGCGTTGTCGACCAGCATCCCCACCGCAAACGCCAGCCCGGCCAGGCTGATCACGTTGAGCGATCGCCCCATCGCGTGCAGCATCAGAAAGGTGCCGATGATGCTCGTTGGGATGGCCAGAAAGATCACGATCGTGGAGCGGCCGCTGCGCAGAAAGAGCAGCAGCACGCCGACGGTCAGTAGCCCGCCGACGACGATGTTCTGCCAGACCAGGTAGATGGCCGAGTCGATATACTCGGTCTCGTCGTAGACCTGCACCAACTCCAGGCCGCGCGGCGCGAGCAGTTCCTCGTTTAGCCGGGCGGCCACGCGACGCAGTTCCTCCATTACGCCCCGTACGTTGGCGCCCGTCTCGCGGACGCAGTTGACCGCCATACACTCGGTGCCGAAGTTCTTGACCACCGCGGTCGGCTTCTTGTAACCGAGCTCGACCTTGGCCACGTCGCCGACGTAGACCGGCTTGCCGTCGCGCCGGGCGATGAGCATCTCGGCCACCTGACGTTCGCTCTTGAACTGCCCCATCACGCGGACCACGTACTTCCGCTTGCCGTCCCAAATGTCGCCGGCGGTGGCGTCGCGGTTGCGGCGGCGCAGGGCGTTGCGGACGTCGACGATGGTCAGCTCTCGGGCCGCCAGAAGCTGGGGATCGACGATCACCTGCATCTCGGCTTCGCGCCCGCCGAAGATGTTCGAGTTCGAAACGCCCGCCACCCGTTCGAATTCCGATTCGATCCGATTCTCGGCGAACAGACGCAGCTTCGGTACGTCGATTTCATGCGGCAGTAGCTCCTCAATCCGCTCGCGGATCTCCGGATGCTCGGCAACCAAACGTTGAATCCGCCGCGTCCGCAGGCCGGAGTTGTGTCCCAACTCGACCGGCTCGAGCAGATCGGCCAGGTCCGGATTCGCCTCGCGAAAGGCGGCCACCTCTTCCGACGAAGCCACGCGTGGACGCAAGATGAACCAGGCGATGGGATTGTCGAGCGTGCCCGACGTGCTGATTACCGGCTGGTCGGCCTCCGGGGGATACTCGGGCACCTGTTGCAGCCGCGTGTTGACCTTTAGCATGGCGGCCGACAGATCAGTGCCGACGGCGAACTCCAAGGTGATCGTGCCCACGGAGTTCTGACACTCGGCCGACATCTTCGTCACGCCTTCGACGCCCTTGAGATGCTCCTCCTGTTCCTGGACAATTTCGCGTTGGATTTCCTGCGGTGCGGCCCTCGGCCAGTTGGTGGTAACGGTGATCGTGGGCACCTGCACCTCGGGCGTCAGTTGCATCGGCATCCGCACCAGCCCGATCACGCCGAAAAGCGCAACCAACAGCACGCCGACCGACACCTTGACCGGATTGCGAACGACGGCTTCGATGAACTGCATGGCACGCCTGCTCGGGGCGAAAAAGGGGACAGGTACATTTTGCCGGAACGGCCCGCAGGGTGCTTCGCACAAAATGTACCTGTCCCCTTTTTCGCTGCCTCACGACACTAATTCTCGGGGATCACAATCAAAGGACGTCCGGGAAACAACCGCTCGTTGCCCTCCACCACCACACGGTCGCCCGGTTTCAGTTCTCCGCGCACGGAGATCAGTTCTCCAACGCCGGGGCCGAGTACCACGGTCACCGGGCGGGCAATCCCGTCGGGAGGTGGACCGGGCATCGCACCATCGGGGCCGCCGGGTCCGCCGCCCGGCGGCATTGGATCGGCCACGTAGACGACCGGCAGCCGGCCGCCCAGCACGACGGCGTCTTTGGGAATCAATAGCGCCGGGCCTTTTCCGCCTACCGGCAAACTCACGCGAGCGAGCATGCCGGCCTTCAGCAGCATGCCGCCCGCGGTGGCCGTGTTTTCCAACTTCAACTTCACCGGGAAACTCCGCGAGCGGACGTCGCCCTGTTGAACGATCGCCACGACCGTGGCCTTCTTCGACTTGGCGGAAACGGCCTCAATGGTCACGTCGCCCTCGGTGACGCCCTTTTCCAGCGCCGAGACGACCTCCTCCGGCACGGGCACTTCGACGTAGACGGAACTCAAATCGAGCAACTCGGCCACCGGAGCCCCTTTGGCGACCCACTGTCCTTGCTCGGTATGCTCTTTCGAGACGTAGCCGGCAAACGGCGCGGTTATCGTGTGTCGTTGCTTTTCGATTTCCAACTGCGCGACGACCTGCCCTTGAGCCACGACTTTGGCGTTTGCCTGGGCGTATTGCTCCGCTTCGGTAAGCTGCAAGACCGACCAGGCGGCTCGGCTTTCCGTCGCTCGGTGAATGGCCGCGATCGCGGCTTGCTCCCGCTCTTCCATCGCCTCGTCGCTGATGGCGTTGTTGGCTTTGAGCTTCCGGGCGCGCGCCAGCCGGACGCGTACGTACTGCTCGATCGCGTCGGCCGCCTGCATGCGGGCCTGCGCTTCTTCGATCTGCTTTGGGAGCCCCTTTTGCAGTTCGGCGTAGAGTTGCTCCAAGGCGACGAGTTCTGCCTTGGCAGCCTCCAGTTGGGCCTCCAACAGATCGGTCTCCAGCTTCGCCAACGGGACCTTCTGCAAGACTTCATCGCCCTCGCGAACGCTCATCTCGGTCACCAGTCCGTCGATCGGGCTGGCCACGACGCTGGTTCGCCAGGGCACCACGCTGCCGACGAACGTCCGCCGAACGTCCAGTTCACGCTCTTCGACCGGTGCCACCTTGACCTGCGCCGGCGGCATTTGCGCCGTGGCACCCGAGGCCAACGCAAAAAGAACGCCGGCAGCCGTCGCAACCGCCCGCAATAAACGAATGATCATGGCATGAAACCTCTCGGCCGAATCGCGTGCGTTACCGGCCCTTTGAAGCAGGCCCCGAGTGCCGAGTACATCGTGCCTTCGGACAGCATAGCTGTGCCACTGCTTCGCAGAAGCAGTGTTCCCCCGGAGACGCACGAACGAGACTGCTGCTGCGAAGCAAGAGCACGTACTCGCCTGCAAGCCACGAGACTGCACTTCTCCAACCGCTTCCATGCTAGCTCGCTACAAGAATCCCGTCAAGCAAAGGCGGCCCATGTATGCCAAGTGTCTCGATCCGGACGACCGATACGGGCGTATTGTGCGGACGATGCACACCACGACTACCCCTCCGCCTCGGCCGACGCCAGCGCGGCGTCGATCTCCTCGCAACGGTGTTGCAGGCGGGCAATCTCGCCTTCGAGGAACGGACGCTCGTTTTCCTTGGCGATCTTGATCTGCTCCTGAAACTCCCGGATCCGCGTTTCCGCCGCGGTTCGTTCGACGCGTAGCTGCTCCAGGGCCTCGGCCTGGTTCGCTTTGTCGAAGATGCGTTGCTCGGGTACCTCAGCTACGTCGTCCAGGTCGGGCTCGATTCTCGCCGGAGGCAAGACGGGCCTTCGCTCGTCTAGCCGACGCTGGTTCATGAAGCTCGGCGAGACGATCTCGATCCGGGCCGCATGCAGCGTCGAGAGGACTTCCGCCCGAAGCTGCGACCGCACGGTCAAGAGTTGCTTGACCTCGGTCAACAGCCCGGCAACGCGATAGGTCACCGAGAAGTCGCCCAGGTCCGTGATCTGCACGAACGGATCCTGCAAGTCTGCCCCGGCCGCCGCCTCGGTCAACAACGATATCACTTGCTTGTGTGGAACGTCGTATCCCAATGAAACGGTCGCCGACACGACAGTCCCCGAATAGCGAATCACCTTGACCGGATGGGAAACCAGGTACAGATTCGGAAAGGTGGTCAGGTCGCGATCTTCGGTCTGGATCTCGATATGGAACAGCCCGCGTTCGGTCACCCGGCCGAACTGTTCGCCCACTTCGATGAAGTCGCCCGGCCGAAAGCTCCGCACGGCTCGCAACATGAATCCGGCCATCGCGTTGGCCAGGAACGTCGTCGACGACAGAGCGATCACCAGCGACAGCAGCAACCCCAGCAGCCCGATAAGCTGTGTCCGCGTGTCGTCGTCGACCGGCACAACCAGCAGGATCACGCCTCCCCCGAGCAACACGAGCGCCCCCATCACGATACCGCGGGGAAACCGCGCTTCCTCGCCAAGGTGCCGGCTGCGGCGCAGCAGGAACCAATTGGCCGCACAAAGGGCCAGCACCACGCCGGCGATCGCCGCCAGCGTGCCCACCAGGCTGGGCAGTGCCTCGCTGAGCTTGGTGAAGATGTTCATCGGCATTTGCGGCGATGCAGTCTTGCCGCCCTCGAAAGTTGCCGGGCCAGTTTCTCCCGAAAACGGACCACGTCGAACAGTTGCCGTGGCCCCAGGATCATCCCATAATACCGTAGCCGGGTTGAAAACAACACCTCACCGCCGTCAAGGAGACCGCCATGCGAACCGTCACGATCTGCTGCGTCCTACAAGGACTCCTGCTCTGCTGGGCAGCGGCCACCACCTGGGCCGCCGATCCGATGCTTGCTCACGACGTCTATTTTACGCTGAAAGACGACTCGGGCCAGGCCAAGGAAGAACTCGTCGTGGGCTGTAAGGAGTTTCTGGCCGACCATCCGGGCGTCGTCTGGTTTTCCGCAGGCGTGTTGGTCAAGGAACACCAGCGGGACGTGAACGACCTCGACTTCGACGTGGCCCTGCACATGGTCTTCAAAGACAAGGCGGCCCACGACAAGTACCAGGAGGCCGACGGACACCACAAGTTCATCGAAGAGTTCAGCGAGAACTGGGAGTCGGTGCGGGTCTTCGACTCGTTCGTCAACGTGAAGTCGCACGGCGACGCAGAGGATGGACATCACGGCGAGAAGGCCGAGGGCGAGGGCCACCACGGCGACGCCGATCACGACCACGATCATGCACACGATGACCACGAACATGCACACGGCGACGCCGACCCCGGACACGACCATCCGGACCCGGTCGCCAAGCCGCGGCTGCCCGATCCGGCGGCGTTCTTCGCTGGCATGGTCCGCGGCAAAGTCGCGGCGAAGTACGACTCCGGCGATTTCGCCCTGGCGGTTACCCAAGTCGCTAAGCTGTGGCAAAACAACAAGGCCGAGAAGCCCGAGAGCCTCGTCGGCAAGACCGTGCTGGTCGACGGGCGCGAAGACGGCGAGGCAGTGGCCAAGTTCATCCGCAGCCTAGAAGTCGGCGAGACGATCACCGTCGACGTTGCCCACCGCGGCAAGGGCGAGGCGCTGACGATTCTCGAACTGACCGAGGAGCAACGAAAGCGGATCAAGTAGAGTCCGGAACTGTTGACGATCGTGGTGGGGCGGCTGGGGCGCAGGGGTGGCCGGGGGGGGGGGCCGCGCGGGGCCCCGGGGTGGAAGCAAAATGGGGCGCGCCCGCGGCCGGGCCCAC
>CAYYNP010000222.1:10167-16948 GCA_964472545.1 uncultured Planctomycetaceae bacterium
TGGTCGGTTTTTGTTTAGTTTGGGGGGGGGGGGGCGGGGGCGACGGGGTGGCTGGGGCAGAGCGCAGCGGTGCCCCGGGGAATTCCGCAATCTGGGGCACCGCTGCGCTCTGCCCCAGCCACCCATCATCCGTGCCAGCCACCTGTCAGCAACCTACATCCCCAGGATCGGCCGCAATACGTCGACTTCCTCCTGGCTCTCCGGCATCAGGTGCAAGTAGAGCCCGCGGGGGTCGAGGGAGTCGACCACCAGCCGCGCTTCGTCCGGACTGAGCGAGCCGCGAATCAACAGCGGCCGGTCGGCTTCCTGCACGCGCCGAAAGTACTCGATCATCCCGGGCACCGGGATGTTGAACGACTCGATATTGATCTCGATGCAGCGGAGCTCCTCGATCGCAAGGAAGTCGTCGAGCATCGGCATGGCCGTGGTGTGCAGGTGGATGAAATTGCACTCGAACTGCTTGGCGATCATCCGGTCGACCGGCTGCACCAGCCGGCGATACAGATCGGGCGAAAAGACGGCCGTGGCGTCCTCCTGCATGCGAATGATCGGCCCGGGGGCCCAGAGCTGATACTGGGCATCGAAGTATCCGCCGTGATACAACGGCAGGTGCTTCCACGTCTCCTTGAAGAAGTCGACAAACACGTGCCCCAGGCTCATCAGAAGCTCGGCCGACCGCTCCGGCTCGTCGACCAGGTCGAGAATACTCTCGTTATGGCCGCGCAACAGCGCGTGCAAGTCGGTCGGGCCGAGTTCCGGCCCGTGGCTAACCGGGTAACGTCCGTCGGCCCGTTCGACCAGCGTCTCGGCGAAGCGGATGCACGTCTCGAACCAGGGGTCCTGCTTGTCCAGACGCTTCTCCAGGGCCTCTTCCCATGAGAGATGCAGTTCTTCGCCCAACACGTTGTCCGGCAGTACGCGGATCGCGCACCCCAACACCGCCGACACGAAGCACGGAAAAGCCACCTGAATGGCACACGCCCCGCGGATCATGTCGTCGTCGACCTCTTCGCCTTCCCGCAACAGCGTCTCGTAGTCGTCCAGCCACTCGTCCGGCCGCAGCATGTCGGGGGTGATATGCTCGTTCACCTTCCAGGCCTTGCAGGCCGAAAAATACTCCAACGGATACCAGCCCACGAACGAAAGACCGACCAACGGGCGATCGACCGGAGCCCGATCCCAGAAGGCCTGATATCGCTGGATCTTTGCCGGGTCGTTGCCGAATGGATGCGTGCTTGCCATGGGATACGCTCTCAGCGTTGGGCCTTGGGATGGCCGGAATGTAGAAACCGCCAGTTAAGCCGAACCGGCGCAGACTGTCAACCGGTAACGGGCGCCGAGACGGGGCGACGGGTGGCTGGGGTCGAGGTGGGAGGGACGAGCGCCGAGCCCCCAGGCAATATCCCGCTTGGCACAAAAGTCCCTGGGGGCCAAACACTCGTTCCTCGTGTTTCGACCCCAGCCACCCAGTCGAGAGCCACCCAGTCGAGAGCCACCCAGTCGAGAGCTTCCCGATGTGCGAGCCTCCTTGGGGGTATTTCGACGCGGTGCTCCGCACAGTAAACTGTGAGCATGACCAACGTGTCTACGAATTGAAAAGGCCGGCGCATGACCACGATTATCCGCAAAGCCCACCTGCTCGCGATCCTCACGATACCTCTGGCATTGACGGCCGCCGCTGCAAACGCAGACACCACGCCGCCGGCCGGCGAACAACCCGAACGCCGTTCACGGCCGAACATCATCTTCCTGCTGACCGACGACCAACGCGACAACACCTTCGCCGCCATGGGCCATCCGTTCGCCAAGACGCCGCACGTCGACCGGCTATTGCAGCAGTCCGTGCGATTCACGAATACCTACATCGCCGAGCCCACTTGTTCGCCCAGCCGCGTGGCCCTGCTGACCGGCATGCACGAGCGCGTCAACGGCGTAGGCTTTACGTCGTCCTACCGGCTCACGCAGCCGCAGTGGCAGCGGACGTATCCTGCCCTGGTCCGCAAAGCCGGCTACTACACCGGCTTCATCGGGAAGTTCGGCGTGGAGTACTACACCTTCAAGGGCCGCGCCTCCGCCGAGTTCGATTTCTGGCGTGCCCACGACGGCTGGACCAAGTTCTTCCCGAAGGACTTCAGGAGCCCAAGCTGCACGCCGTATCACGACGCCCAGCAGGACATGATCACGCCCATCATGGGCGAGCGGATCGCGGAGTTTCTCGACGGCCTGCCGGCCGGCAAGCCGTTTTGTCTTTCGGTCAGCTTCAACGTCCCCCACGGTTCGCAAACCACGAGCATGTATCCGGACTACCCGGACTGGCACCGGATGACTCGCCCGGCCAACGAGAACCCGAAGCTCCGCGGCACCCGCTTCTACGACACGCTCTACCGCGACGTCGACGTGCAGATCCCCGGCGACACGGCGACCGATCCCTACCGCTTCATCCCCAAGTTCATTATGGACCAGGATCGCGGCCGGCGCACACAGACCTATGCCTACGACTACACGCGTGCGAGTTGCCTGGAACACCACGTCCGCTATTACCAGACGATCACCGGACTGGACCACGTTATCGGGCAAATGCTGGCAGATCTCGAGCGTCGTCAGTTGGCCGAGAACACCGTGATCCTCTTCGCCAGCGACCATGGCCTGTTGATGGGTGAATACGGCATGGGCGGCAAGGGGCTCTTGTATGACTTGGCGTCGAAGATCCCCTGCTTCGTCTACGACCCGGGGTTGGCCGCCGATCGCCGCGGGCTCCAGGTCGACGAGTTGGTCTCCAGCCTCGACTTGACGAAGACGATCCTCGACTACGCCGACGTCGCACCGCCGGAGTTC
The DNA here is from genome assembly GCA_964472545.1 of uncultured Planctomycetaceae bacterium. GTDB lineage: Bacteria > Planctomycetota > Planctomycetia > Pirellulales > Thermoguttaceae > CAYYNP01. The sequence goes on from CAYYNP010000222.1 coordinate 13,003, forward strand.
ATGTCCGGCATGAGCCTGCGGCCGCTGATCGAGGGGCGCACGGCCACGTGGCGTAAGGAGCTGTTTCTCGAAAACCTCTATACCGGCCGCGACACGCCCTTCCAGGAAGCCATCCGGTTGGGAAAGTGGAAGTACATTCGGATGTTCGACGGCAAGACGCGCTACGTCGAGACGGACGTCGACTTCTTCGGCCGCAAGCCCGACTTTGAGATGCTCTTCGATCTCGAAGCCGACCCGGGTGAGAAGAACAATCTCGTCCAGTCGCAATCCCATCGCGAGATCCTGACGATGCTCCGCCGAAAATGCGCGGCACGTTCGGAATCGCTCAATCAGCAACGCCGGGCGTTGAAAAACGCCGTCGAAATTGAAACACGTTAAAGAAACAGTCGAATAGGGATTTCTCCGGCCATGAAACGCAGATTGCCACATGCTGTTCCTCTGCTTCTCGTGACGTGGCTCGCCACCGCCGCGTTATTCCCGGCCGCCGTCGCCATGGGCGACAAGAGCACGCCCGCAGCCGCACCGGCGAACAAACGCGACTACATCTCCTACGTCGACCCCCGCATCGAGTCGGCCCGGGGTCGGTGGTTTTTCTCCACGCCCGCCGCCCGGCCGTTCGGAATGGTCAAGCTCACCCCGCACACCGTCAACAGAGGCCAGGGCGGCGGCGGATACAACGCCTCGGTCCACACGGCGCTGGGCTTCTGTCATCTGCACGGCTGGATGACCACCGGCCTGGAGGTGATGCCCACCGCCGGCGGCGATTTCTCCGTCGACCAGGGTGAGGCCGGGTGGAAATCGGCCTTCGACCCGGATACCGAGATCGTCAAGCCGGGTTATCACAAGCTGCTGCTCGAAAAGTACGCCACATGGGTCGAGCTGACCACCACCCGACGCGTCGGCATGCACCGCTACACCTACACCAAAGACGGCCAGGCCGACGTCATCGTCAACCTCGGCGGCCCGGCCGGTCCGATGAAGATGCGCAACGGCCGGATCACTAAGGTCGGCAACAGCGAACTCGAAGGCTACCACGACCGCACCAACGGTACCTGGGGCGGCCCGGCGGCCGTGCGGATCTTCTTCGTGATGCAGTTCGACCGGCCGTTCTCGAAATTCACCACCTACCACGACGCGGCACACGACAGCACCTCGGCCTTCGTGACCTACGAGAACGTGAAAGCCGGCGACGTCGTGCAGATCAAGGCGGCACTCTCCTTCACCAGCATCGCCGCCGCCCGGGCGAATCTGGCCGCGGAACTCGACCATTGGGACTTCGACGCCGTGCGCGACGAGTCGTTTCGTATCTGGAATACCTGGCTGGGGCGGATCGACGTCGAGGGAGGCACCGATGCCCAACGTACCAAGTTCTACACCGATCTGTGGCACGTGCTGCTGGGACGCCACGTACTCAACGACGTCGCCGGCACCTATCCCGACTACACCAACGGCCGCGGCGGCAACGGCCCGTTGAAAGTCAAGCAGCTTCCGTTGGGCCCCGACGGCAAGCCGAAGTTCAACATGTACAACTCCGACGCCTATTGGCTGACCCAGTGGAATATCAACCTCGTGTGGGGACTGGCATGGCCGCGGATGCTCGACGAATTCTGCCACGCCAGCCTGCAAATGGCCCGCGACGGCCGCAAGCTCCCGCGCGGACCGTGCGGCGGCGGATATACGCACATCATGACCGCATGCCCGGCCACGATGATGATCGTCGGCGCCCACATGAAAGGCTGCGGCACGTTCGACCCCGAAGAGGCCTTCGCGATCATCAAGGACAACCATTCGCCCGACGGCTCGAACATGCTCGGTGCCAGCGAGTTCTACGTCGAAAACGGCTGGAGGCCGGGCAGCGCCGGATGGACCGTCGAGATGTGCTTTCAAGATTGGTGTGCCGCGCAACTCGCCAAGAAGCTCGGCAAAGACGACGACTATCGCGAGTTCATGCGGCGCTCGGCCGGCTGGAAGAACCTCTTTCATACGCCCACCGGACTGCTGCTGCCGAAGAACGCCGACGGCAGCTTCTCGCACACCGACCCCCTAAGCGGGCGTGGCTGGGTCGAGGCCAATGCCGGGCAGGCGAGTTGGTTCACCTCGCACGACGTGCAGGGCCTGGCCAACCTGATGGGCGGACGCGACGAGTATTGCCGCAAGCTCAACCATGCCTTCGAACAGGAAACCGAGCACGACTTCGTTCACGGATACGGTTCCGGCTACGTCAGCTACGCCAATCAGCCCGGCTGCCAAAACGCCCACCTGTTCAACTACGCCGGCAAGCCCTGGCTGAGCCAGTATTGGGTCCGCCGCGTCGACACCCAGGCCTACGGCGGCACGACGATCGATCTGGGCTACGGCGGCCACGACGAAGACCAAGGCCAGATGGGCGGCGTCAGCACACTGATGTCGCTGGGGCTCTTTTCGGTCCGCGGCACCTGCGCGGCCGAGCCGATCTACGAGATCACCACGCCGGTGTTCGACAAGATCACCATCGCTTTGGACGAGAAGTACTACTCCGGCAAGCAGTTCGTGATCACGACCGAGAACAACACGGCCGAGAACGTCTATATCCAATCGGCCAGGCTCGACGGCAAGCCGTTGGAAAACGCGTGGTTCTATCACCGCGACTTTGCCGACGGCGGTACGCTCGAGTTGGTGCTCGGGCCAAAGGCGAACCGCGACTGGGGCGTGGCCGAGCTGCCGCCGTCGGAGTCGGCGCCGTCGTTGCCGATTCGTGTGGAGCCGTCGGAGGCGACCCTTCGCCTGCCGGAGAACTGCGTTCGCCTTCGCACCACTGCCGGCGACGGCGAAGGGCTTCCGGCAATTGACGATTGCACCGTGCGCTGGGAACTCCTCGACGGCGACGGGCAACTGGAGTTCACCGAACCGGATCGGCCCGACACCTGGGCCACTTTCGACCGCCCCGGCAGTTGCACGCTGCAAGTCGTCGTGACCGGCGGCGGGCGGCAGGGATCTGCCAGAGTCGCCGTCGAGGTCCTCGGCTCATTGGAGGAGGAAGGCCCCACGTTCGCCGAGTGGCTTGCCGCATACTCTGCGATTCCCGCCGACAAGTGCGGCCCCAACGACGATCCCGACGGCGACGGCGTCGTCAACTTGCTCGAAAAGTCCTTCGGCGGCGATCCGGCCCGGGCCGACGCCGAGTTGGCACCGAGGCTGCTCGCAAGAGGAGACCATTGGCAACTCCAGTTTCGCCGGGTGAAGCGGCTCGCGGCCGATTCTACCTGTGTGCTGCTGTATCGTCCGGCGGGCGGCGACGGCCCGTGGCGGCTGATGCCCGGCGTTGCGTTCGAGCAGACCGAACAATCGGCCGACTCACTGCTCACCACGGCCACCTTGCCCGACTGGCTTCATGGTGGCCGTCCGCTAGAGATCCGCTTGCGCGTCGTCGAACGCCCGGTCAATTATGCGCCGCAGGCCAAAGTCTCCGTCTCGTCGTCGTTCGACCCGACCTACGCCGGCTCGCGGGCCGTCGACGGCGTCAAAGGCGTACACATGGCCGCCGAATGGAGTTCCCGGGCCGAAGCGAATCCGTGGATTCAACTCGATTGGCCCGACGCCGTGACCATCCGCCGCGTACATCTTTTCGATCGGGCCAACCCCGACGATCACACGCGGGCCGGCACGCTCACTTTCAGCGACGGCAGCCGTATCGACGTCGCCGAAATCCCGGACAACGGGGACGCAAAGGCCGTGCTGTTCGACGCGAAGAAGGTCACCTGGGTCCGATTCCAGGTTACCGGTGGCAGCGGAGCCAACCGAGGGCTCTCCGAGATCGAAGTCCTCTCCGACGTCGTACTGGAGGCCCACTCCGACACGTTCCTCACCGATTCGCGCTGACTCGCCGCCGCGTCAGCCGTCCGGCTGGCCGGGCAACTCGATCAACCGCAGCGCCGTCAGGAAGTTCGTCGGGTTGTTTCGCGCCAGC
>CAYYNP010000223.1:0-16891 GCA_964472545.1 uncultured Planctomycetaceae bacterium
CGAATCCCTACAGCCACATCGATCGTCGACGGAGCCAGTCCCCTTTTTCGGGCTTCCGCACACTCTGCAATTCTCCTGTTGACTACGCCTCAATGCTGGCTTTGACGGCCCTGATTGTCATACTCTTGGGGACGCCGATGGCCGCCGACGCCCGTACATGGACCGACAAGACCGGCGAACACCAAATCGAAGCCGACCTAGTCGATCTGAACGACGGCAAGGTCATCCTCAGCGACCCCTCGGGCCAGACCATGGCTATCCTGCTGGAAGAATTCAGCGATGGCGACCGCAAGTACGTTGCGGAGGAAATGGCCCGACGCCGGGCGGCGCTTCGAGCCGAGGTGTCCGACAAGCCGGGCACCGTAATCTACGGCCCCGGGCGCGAACTCTGCAAGCTGGCCAGCCCTCACGTCAGCGAGAGCAGCGGGCTGGCCGGCTCGCTGCGCACGCCGGGCTTCTTCTGGACCCACAACGACTCCGGCGACGACGCCTACATCTACGCCCTCGACCGCCGCGGGCGCGATTTCGGCCGCTGGGCCCTGCCGGACGTGTTTGCCTACGACTTTGAAGACGTGGCCTCCTTCACACTCGACGGCAAACCGCACTTGCTGATCGGCGACATCGGCAACAACGGGTTGGCCGCCACCGTGATGATCCTCTACCTGATCGAGGAGCCCGTGCTCGATCCGAAACGGCCCAACCCCGATCCCCACGCCAAGCCGAAGCCGGCGCCGGTGGTCCAGGTGATGAACTATTCGTACTACGACGACCATCGCAACTGCGAGGGCCTGGCAGTCGATCCGACGAGCAAGACGATTTTGTTGGTCAGCAAGGAGAAGCAGTCCGAGTGTTACGTTTACGCCCTGCCGTGGCCGAAGAACGATCCGACCAAGGCCACCGTCGCCCGCAAGATCGCCACGCTGATCATCCCGCCGGCCACGGCGATGGACGTCTCGCCCGACGGCCGCCGGGCGGTCGTGCTGACCTACGGCAATGCCTATGAATATACCCGCGGCGAGGGGGAAGACTGGGCGAAGGCATTCTCCCGCAAACCGTGCGAGATCGTCGTGCCCGAGCGGATCCAAGGCGAATCGATCTGCTACGGCGCCGACGGCAAAACGCTCTATCTGACCAGCGAGAAGCTCCCCACGCCGTTGTTGGAGGTGCCGGTCAGAAAGGCCGAGTGAGCACTGGTAGCTGGATTCGCGAGAATTCAGCCGCACGCGGCACGGTCCGTGAGATTCCCTGAATTCTCGCGAATTTAGCTACATCACCGCTCCAACTGGAGTATACTCGGAGGCGATTGGCGGCTATGTCCGGCCGCCGAGTCCTTTGGTAGTTGACCGTTTAGGACCAGCAGAAGTAGGAGTGTGACATGAAACGGTGGAGTCTCGTGAGCTTTGTGATGCTAATGGCCGTGGCAGCCATGGCGAACCTCTCGTTCGGCGCCGACGACGAATGGCAGATCCTCTTCAACGGCAAGAACCTCGACGGCTGGGAACAGCACGGCGGCAAGGCCGTCTACAAGGTCGAAGATGCGGCGGTCGTGGGCCATTCGGTCCCCAACACGCAGAACTCGTTCATGTGTACCAAGCAGCGGTTCGGCGACTTTGAGTTGCTCTTCGAAGTCAAAGTCGACGCGGGGCTCAATAGCGGTGTGCAGATCCGCAGCAACATCAAAGAGAACGACCGCGTCTTCGGCCCGCAGGTCGAGATCGAGAAAGGCCCCGGTGAATCGGGCTACATCTACGGCGAGGCTACCGGACGCGGCTGGCTCAGCCAGGATCGTAGCGTCAAGGACGCCTTCAAGAACGGCGAGTGGAACCAGTATCGCGTGCTCTGCAAGGGCAACAACATCAAGACCTGGGTCAACGGCAAGGCCGTGGCCGACCTGACCGACGATCAGGCCAGCCGCGAAGGCATCATCGGCCTGCAAGTCCACGGCGTCGGCCCCCGCACCGAGCCAATGTACGTCAGTTGGCGGAACATCAAGATTCGGGCGGTGAAATAGCCTGTATCGGGTGGCTGGGGTCGAGGTGCGAGGGACGAGCACGGAGCCCCCAGGCGTAGACTGAGCATCGGTTCCCTGGGGGCTTCGCACTCGTTCCTCGTGCGTCGACCCCAGCCACCCCTTCGTGATGGAATGCCGCTGCAGGGCCTTGCGTTTCGCTGGGGTTCTGGTAGGAATGGTGGTCTTTGACTGCCCAACTGAAGAACCCCAAGCGGGAACGCCAACATGGATATCCAGACGCTCGTACGCGGCCTGAAGACAACGAATGACTCGAAGATCGTGATGCTGGTGGCCGACGGCCTCGGCGGCTTGCCGAACGAGCCGGGCGGGCCGACCGAATTGGAAGCCGCCAATACCCCGAATCTCGATGCCCTGGCTGCCGCCGGCGTGCAGGGAAGCATGATCCCCATCAAACCGGGAATCAGCCCCGGCAGCGGACCGGGACACCTGGGCCTCTTTGGCTACGATCCGATCAAGTACCTGATCGGCCGAGGGGCACTGGAGGCCACCGGTGTCGGGTTCAACCTCGGTCCCGACGACGTTGCCATTCGCTGCAACTTCTGCACGCTCGACGACGACGGCAACATCACCGATCGCCGGGCGGGCCGAATCCCCACGGAAGAGAGTGCCCCGCTGGCCGTCAAACTCCGTCAGGTGCAGATTCCCGGCGTAAAGGTCTTTGTCGAGCCGGTCAAGGAGCATCGGTTCGTGGTCGTCTTTCGCGGCGAAGGGCTCGGCGGCAAGGTGGCCGACACCGACCCGCAGCGGACCGGCGTGCCGCCGCTGGAGCCGATTCCCGACGACGAGGCGAGCGAACGGACCGCCGAGATCGCCCGGTCGTTTGTCAATCAGGCCAAGGAACTGTTGGCCGGCCAACCGAAGGCCAACGGTCTGACGATGCGAGGCTTTTCGGCCAAGCCGGACATCCCCAGCTACGAGGAAGTCTACGGCGTCAAGGCGGCCGCGATTGCAGTCTATCCGATGTACAGGGGCCTGGCCCAACTGGTCGGTATGGAGATCGTCGGCGAGCCCGGCTCGCTGAGCGAGGAGATCGACGTGCTGGCCGAGGCGTTCGACGATTACGACTTCTTCTTCGTCCACTTCAAGTACACCGACAGCCGCGGCGAGGACGGCGATTTCGCCGCCAAGGTGAAGATGATCGAGGAGTTCGACTCGATCATACCGCGTGTGGCGGCGCTGAACCCGACGGTGCTGGTGGTTACGGCCGACCACAGCACGCCCGCCTGCATGGCCAGCCACAGTTGGCACAACGTGCCCACGCTGCTGGCCGCCGACACGTGCCGCCCGGACGCCTGCCAGGCGTTCAGCGAAACGGAGTCGGTCCGCGGCGGACTGGGCCATTTTGAGGCGGTCTACTTGATGCCGCTGGCGCTGGCGCATGCAGAACGAGTGGGGAAGTTTGGGGCCTAGCCCTGATTGCCTACCAGCCGGCGACCGGTGTTGACAGTGTGCCACTGCTTCGCAGAAGCAGTGTAGCGACAAGTCGTAGCGTTCGGCACTACTTCTACGAAGCAGTGGCACACGATGCTGAGGAATGCGGGGCATTGAGCTGTCAGCGGCCGCTTGCATCCGGCGACCTGCAATCCCCGTCGTTCAGCAGCCAGTCGACGACCACGACGACGCCGTCGTCGTCGTGGCCCGGGGCGATGCGGTCGGCGACGGCTTTGACCTCCGGCAGTGCGTTGCCCATGGCCACGCCCAAGCCGGCGGCGCGGATCATCGGCACGTCGTTCACGTCGTCGCCGACGGCGCAGATGGCTGAGGTGTCAATACCCCAATCGGCCGCCAACCGCCGGATGGCCGACCATTTGGTCGCGCCGGCCGGCGACAACTCGCACATGTAGCCGAAGTAGCGAGGGCTGCGCAACACGTGCGTATAGAGCCGACCCGGCAAGGCACGCTGCAGTTCGCCCTCCAACTCGAGCATCTCGGCCTGCGTGCCCATGGCGAATCCGGTGAACACCCCCGGCGGCGGGTTGCTGAGCAGATCGGGCCACAGGCGGCCGCTTTCCGGATTCAATTGCAGATACTCAGCCAATTCCGGGCTCTCGACGTCGTCACGAAGAAAGTAGAAGTCGAAACCCTCGGCGTACGTGTCGCTACAGAGCACCGGATCGAAGCCGCAGCGGGCGATAATCGCTACGGCGTCGCAGAGCAGGTCCCGCTCGAACTCGGCGATGTAGAGCGTGCGGTGGTCGGCCGGGTGTTTGACCAGCGCCCCGCTGGCGGTGATCAACGGCACGTCGATCGCCAGCGGCTCGACCAGGTGCAACGTCCGGCTATACCGACGCCCGGTGGCCACTACAACGTGGATCCCCGCCTCGCCGGCCCGCACCAGCGCTGCCCGCGTGGCCGGCGTCAATTCGTCACGGCTATTGACGAGCGTGCCGTCGATGTCGAGGGCCAGGAGTCGAAATGGGGGCATGATGGCGGGGCGGGACGAGTGATCTGTTCAGCGGCTCGGTTTGCCCATCCCTCGCTGCAACGCTTCGTGCAATTGTCCAATGGTCTCCCTACCGGCGGGGCGCTCGGAGACATTCGTGGTCTCCTCCGCGTCGGAGCGATGGTCGTATAGCATCCGCGCAACCGGACGGCCGACGTTGTCGCTATAGGACGTGTAGCGGAAATCGGCCGTGCGGATCGTGTCGCCGTTGCGATAGCGGCCGATGGCGGCGGGCTTCCAGGCCATGTCGGGTTGCTTCAACAGCGGCACGAAGCTGCGGCCTTCGAGGTGTTCCGGCAGCGGCAGGCCGGCCAATTCGCAGAGCGAGGGGTAGATGTCGATGAACTCCGTCAGCCCGTCGGTTACGTGGCCGCCGTCGATGCCCGGTGCTCGGATAATGATCGGCGCCCGCATTGAGGTCTCGAAGCAGCAGTGTTTGCACCAAAGCGTGTGTTCGCCCAGGTTCCAGCCGTGGTCGCCCCAGACGATCACGATCGTGTTCTTGGCCAGATCGAGCCGGTCGAGTTCGTCCAACAGCTTGCCGATCTGTGCGTCGGTGTAGCTGACACAGGCGTAGTAGCCGCGGATCAGATTGCGGGCGGCATCGTCGGTCAGCGGCCCCTGCGGCGGAATACCGGCGTAGGACCGTAGCTCGCCCCACGAGTGGATCGCCGCGTCCGGCGCGTCTTTCGGCCGGGCGTAGTTCTTCGGCAGATGGACTTCTTCCGGCGGGTAGAGGTCCCAGTATTTCTTCGGCGCGACGAACGGCAGGTGCGGCTTGTAGAACCCTACGGCCAGGAAGAACGGCCCGCCTTTGGCCTTCAGACGCTTCAGATCGGCGACCGCCTTCTTGGCCAGCCGGCCGTCGGGATAGGCGTCGTCGGACACGTCGGCCGATTCGTAGGCCGGTCCGCGCCCGCGGGGGCTGGACTTGGCTTGAGCGAGCACGTCCCTGTTGACGTAATGGCCCAACAGCACGTCGGAACGGTCCGGCCGCCAGGGCGCTTCCGACCAGCCGGCGACGTTATCTCCGGCGTGGTGGAAGACCTTTCCGTTGGAGACGGTGTGGTAGCCGTGGCGGCGGAAGTGGGTGTTCAGCGTGGTGATGCCCGGGGCGTCGCGCTCGGCCCAGGTCATGTAGTTGACGAATCGGCTGCGTGCCGGCCGGATGCCGGTCATCAGGCTCGCCCGCGACGCGCCGCAGGTGGGCACCATACAATACGAACGGCGGAAGACGGTTCCCTGCGAGGCCAGCCGGTCGAGATTCGGCGAGACCATCTGCTCGCAGCCGTAACAGCCCAACTGCGGACGCAAGTCGTCCACGGCGATGAAGAGCACGTTGGGGCCGTCCGGTTCGGCAGCCCGAATTGCACCGGCGGGCGAGGAGCCAACCAAGGCCAGCACCGCGACGAGCAAAACGGGCCGAAGGGCAGACAGCCTACGATAACAGCAAGAGTCGTTCATGGTCTCTTCTCCGTCGAGCCGGAAAGCAACTTCCGCACGTGCAAACACCACGCCCGCAAACATATTGCCGCGACGGCCGGCGGTCAAGGCGCCGCGTGCCGATTTCCGCCCGGCCCAAGCGAGAGCCGCCGGCGAAGTGGCCCAGTCGAGAAGTGGCCCCGCGATGACGTGGCGCGATGACGTGGCGCGATGACGTGGCCCGATGACGTGGCCCGATGACGTGGCCCGATGACGTGGCCCGATGACGTGACGTGGGGCACGCCTCCGTCGGTGAGTGCTCCCGGTCAGACGCTTGCGGGCAGCAGTTGCTCGAGCGTATCGATCAACACGCGACGATCGAACGGCTTGACGACGAAATCGGACGCCCCCAGCGAGAACGCCTCCTTCAGCACGTTCGTCTGCTCCAGCGCGCTGACGACCGCCACGCGAGCCTCCGGATCAAAGGCTCGAATTCCCTTCAGCGCATAGATTCCGTCGAATTCGGGCATCACCAAATCGAGCGTGACGGCGTCGGGCATCAATTCCTGGTACTTGCGGATCGCCTCGTCTCCGTCGCAGGCTTCCGCAACGATCTTCCAGCCGGCACTTTCCGCCGTGTCTTTGATCATCGTGCGGATAATCAGTGCATCGTCGGTGACAAGCAAAGTCCTGGACATGGCAACGTTTCCTCGCGTGATTCTCAGGATGCCGGGGGGAAGGCTGCTAGAGTGTTCGTGGCGGACAGCCGACTTGCTCGACGAGCAACTGTCCGGTATTGCAGTCGAAGGAGATTCGCCGCCCCGACGTGCCGCCGAGATCGTCGGTCACGATCGGTATGCCCACGGCCTGCAACGCGTCGCGAATCGCTTCAGAATTGGCCTCGCCGATCCGTAATGGGCCACCGGCGCCGAACATGGCGGCCCCGCCGACGATCTTGGCCCTCAGCGCGGTGACGGCGGCGCCGTGGCCGGCCAGCATTTCGATCGCGTGCGGCACGGCCGTGTCGGCGAATTTGCCGGGGGCGGCCGGCCGGCCGGAAGACTCCGGCAGCACGACGTGGGCCATCACACCCAGCTTCGTTCGCGCGTGGTGCAGCGTCAGGCCGATACAAGATCCCAGCACGGCGCTCAGCCGAGCCGGTCCGCGCCCCAGGGCCATTTGTCCCATCCCGACGGACGTGCCAGTTGTGGTTTCGATGGCGGTGACGATAGCCATGGCAATGTGTTCCGTAGTTTCGAGAGGTCGCTTCGGCGTCAATCCGTTCAGGGAGTGGAATGCAGCGCGTCTTCCATCGCCCGGCGCATTCCTTCGGTGGGCACAAACAGCACGCGCCAGTTGAGTTCTTCGCCTTCCCGGTGGAAGCCGGTGCGGCAGACGAGCACTTTGTCGCAGGTCATCGCCTGGGCCATCAGCGCCTGTTCGAGCACGCTGGCACCGTAGTCCTGGATGAAGTACGGCGGCGAGGGGACCAGCTTATGGGCGATCAGCCGCGTGATCGCGTTCATGTAGGCGCAACCGAGGATGTTACCGGTTTCGGTCAACGCCGATTGCTCCAGAGGGCTCCACTCGGGATCTTCGCAGACCGGACGGCCCAACAAGGAGGCGGCCAAATGGCGGCCGTCTGCCTCGTCAAAGGTGAGGATCATCTCGCCGCCGACCTCGCCTTCGAGACTCAGCACGACCATCGTCAACAGGTCGTCGCCGAGCCCCATTTCGGTGCAGGCGTCTTCCAGCGGGATTTCGCAGACCTCGTCCAACGTCAACGTGATCAACCCGTCGGTCCAGCGGCACATCGCCGCCGAGGCGTCGTGGGTTGCCGAGGCAAAGAGCTGATGGAGCACTTCCAATTCGGCGTTTTCTACACAACGAACTTCGTTCACGGCCCGTTCTCCTATGCAATCGCCCCGGCAGATTCCTGGGTAGACGCCATTTCGATCAACGCGGCCAGATCGAGGATCAGCGAAACCCGGCCGTCGCCGAGAATGCTGGCACCGGCGATCCCCGCCACGTTGCGGTAGTTCTCGGCCATCGACTTGATGACGATGTCCTCCTCGCCCAACACGCGATCTACGGCGAGTCCGATTTCGTTGCCGTCTTCGCCGAGAATCACCAGCGTGTTCTCGGTTTCGTCGCTCGATCCGTCGTGCCCCGTGTGGCTGGACGTTCGGTTCCATGAGAACACGTCGTCCAAGCGGACCATCGAGATGATCCGGCCGCGTACACGCGCCGTCTGCTGGCCGTGGACGGTCGCCAGGTCGCACTGCTGCGGACTGACGATCTCGACGACCGACTCCATCGGCAGCGCGAAGACGTCGCCGGCGATGTCGACCATCAGGCTGGGCAGAATCGCGAGGGTCAAAGGCAGCTTGATCGTCAGCGTGGTCCCCGCACCGGGCTCGCTGTCCAGATCGACCAGGCCGCTGAGGTCTTCGATCTTCGACTTGACGATATCCATACCCATGCCGCGGCCGGAGACTTCGGTCACCTTTTCGGCCGTGCTCAGCCCGGGTTCCCAGATCAATTGGTAGATCTGATGCGGCGTCATGCGGTCGAGTTCGGCCTGGGTGTGCAGCCCGCGTTCGACGGCCTTGCGGCGGATCCGTTCCGGATCGAGCCCCTTGCCGTCGTCGGTGACCTGGATGAAGATGCTGTTGCCGCGATGGAAGGCGTCCAGCGTGATCGTCCCTTGCTCCGGCTTGCCGGCCGCCCGGCGGACTTCTGGCGGTTCGATGCCGTGGTCGGCCGAATTGCGGACCATGTGAATCAGCGGGTCGCCCAACTCGTCGATCATCCGCTTGTCGAGTTCCGTCTTCTCGCCTTTGACGATCAGATTGATGCTCTTGCCGTTGCCCCGGGTGATGTCGCGGATGACGCGTTTGAAGCGGGCGAACAGCGGGCCGATGGGCAGCATCCGCGTGTCCATCACGCTCTGCTGGATGCCGTCGGTGACGCGGTCGAGTTGGTGGATCGTTTCGATCAATTCGTTGACCGACGAGCGTACGCCGCCGAGCATCTCGACGTCGCGGCGTACCGCATCGAGGTCGTTCTGCACGCGGCGGGCCTGGCCGCGGACGTACTCCAGTTCGCCGCGCAGGCTCGATTCGTCGCCGTGTTGCGTCTTGCCGCTCGACATCCGCTCCAAGGTGCCGAAGACGCTGCCCAGCACGTGCGAGGATTGCTTGCCGCTGAGGACGCCCTTGAGCCGGTCGCCGATCTGCGAGAATCTGGCTTTGTTGATCACCAGTTGTCCGGCGAGGTTCATCAACTGGTCGAGCCGCTCGATGTCCACGCGGAGGGTTTCGGTGGGCCTGGTGCCGACGTCGGCCGTTCGGGACTTTGCCTGGGCCGGTTCGGTCCGTGCGGCGGGCGTTTGGTTCGGAGTCGATTCTCCTGCGGCGGAATTGGCGACCGTTTCGGACGCGTCGGACGCCGTCGCGGCCTCTTTCTTCACCAGCGGCTCCACGACCGTGCCTGTCACGCCCGCCACGCGCAAGGCCGCCTGAACGGCGTCTTGGCTCCTGCTCGTCACCAGTGCGAAGGAAACGCCGTCGAGTTGCTCTACGCTATCGAGCGTCGCCGCCGGGGGCGTGAAGAGGCACACTTCCCCCAAGTTCGAAAGCTTCTCGTAGAGCAAGCGGGCCTTGAGTCCGACCAAGGGCAGATTCGGCTCGAAGGCCGCTGCGCCGAGAAACGTGGCGTCGCGATCCGGGCTTATGACGTCGGCCTGCTGTCGCAGTTCGTCGCTCACTTCGCAGGCCCGCTTGGCCTTCTCCGTGGTCTGTTCCGGCCCGCCGTTTTGCGGCCCGTCTGGCTGCTGGGGTTGGGCGTCGTCGGGCTTGGGCCAGGTCTCCGCGTCGAGCAGTTCGTGGGCCATCTCGTTGAAGTTGTCCGTCGTGGCACTGCCCCGCCTGAGTTGCTCGAGGTAGTATCGCAGGGCGTCGGTACACTTCAGCAGCGCGTCGGTCATCTCGGCCGAGAGCGGCCGCCCGGTGTCGGCCAGATTTTGCAGCAGGTCCTCCATCAGGTGGGCCAGCTTGGCCGGTCGATTCAGCCCCACCGACGCGGCCGAGCCCTTGATCCGGTGCGACGTGACCAGCAGCACGTCGACCGTATCGCTGCCGCCCTTTCCTTCCAGGGCCAGCAGGGCCTCGGTCAGGCTGTCGAGCGAGAGTTCGGTTTCGTCGATAAAGATCGAAAGGTACTTCGACGGGACGTCGGTTTCGTCTTCCAGGCCCTCGAAGTAGTCGACGTTCGGCGGTGCGGTATCTTCGGCCGGCGTTTCGGAGGCGGGCACCACGTCGGACGACTCGTTCAATGGTTCGGGCGTCTCGGCAGGCTCTGCGCGGGGGAGGTCGGCCTCACCGCGATCGCTCTGTTGGTTGGTTTCTTCCTCGGCAGGCGACTCTGCATCGGTGGCGTCGAACTCGAGCGCCCGCTCCGCGTCGGCCTGGCTGGTCTGTTTGCGTTCCGCCCCAGCGGATCGCAAGAGATCTCCGATGGCGGCGATCACCGATTCACACTCGATCGGATCGGCGTCGGTCTCTTTCAGCGCGTCGACCAGTCCGACCAGTCGGTCCGTGGCCTGGAACATCAACTCGACGGTATCGGCGTCGATGAACAGCTCGTCCTTTCGCGCAGCGTCGAAGACGTTTTCGACCTTGTGCGTGAGGTGGTTGATGTCGCCCAGTCCCAGCATGGCGGAAAGGCCCTTGAGGCTGTGGGCCGAGCGGAACATGTTGTTCATCAAGTCATCGTCACAGCGCTCGCGGTGGTCTTCGTCAAGACTCCGGACCCATTCGTCGAGTTGCAGCAGGTCCTCGTTGAGCCGGTCGAGCAATTGGGCAGACTCGTCGAGGAAATCCCCCAACAAGCTATCGAAGAACTCGTCGCGCTCGGCTGCCTTGGTTTCGCTCATCGATCGCTCCGGCTAGTTTTTCGGTTTCCGAAAGAGCCAAGGGTGGACTCGCTGGAAGTCCTTCAGCATTTCCGTGACCCCTTCGGCGGCCCCGGCCAGCAGCAACCCGCCGGGACGTACGGCGCTGCGTACGTGGCCCATCACGCGCCGCTTGGAGTCGGCATCGAAGTAGATCAGCACGTTCTTGATGATCACCAGGTCAAAGCCGCTCTCCGGCGGCCGGTCCAACAGGTTGTGTTGGCGGAACGTCAGCATCCGGGTCAGTTCCGGCTTGGCCTGCCAGATCTGGGCGTCGCGGGCCTTTGTGAAGAAGCGGCGTCGATACGATTCCGGCACCAGGCGCATGGCCCGTTCTCCGAAGACCGCGTTGCGTGCCTGCTCCAGCGCTCCCACGCCGATGTCGGTCCCCAGAATGCGGATCTTCCAATCCTGGAGCTTCGGCATGCAATCGGCAACGCAGCAGGCCACGGTCGCCGCCTCGTCGCCCGTGCTCGACGCGGCCGACCAGATCTTCAACGACCGCTTCTTGCCCGGCGATCGCGCCGCCGCGGCCAACTCCGCAAGGAACGTGTTGCGAAACCAATCCCACTGGGTTTCGTCGCGGAAGAGATACGTCTCGTGTGTGGTGATCTCCTGCAGAAACGAATCCCACTCGGGATCGTTCGGCCGGAGCTTCTTCAGATGGGCATAGTATTCGCTGAAGCCTACGATTCCGGTCTCGCGCAGCCGCCGCCGCACGCGGTTCGACAACAGCATCTTCTTCTGCGGCGAGACGCGAATCCCAGTCCGGTCGTAAATCAGCGTGGCAAACTTCGCCAACTGGGAATCGGAAATCTGCGCCAGCTTCGAGGCCGTGATCACGGGGGCAACGAATTCTGGTATTGCCATGGAGGTCTTTTCTCGCTTCGACAATTTCACGGGTGCCCGTCGCCGGGGAGGCTATCGCCTCCGGACCGCCGGTCTCGCCAATCTCGGCGAAACCCGACGCGAGAATCGACGTTCGATCACTGCCGACGGCGGGCAGACACGTTAACTATAGGTTGTGGTTTTCCGCACGGTCCGCCGCACGTCCCGTAATTGCGGTTGCCGGACGCGCAGCGGTTACCGGCACAACGATTACGAATGCGACAAACGGGACAGCCGGATCAGAGAGTCCCGCCGCCCGTCGTTTGACTGCTTCCAACTCTGACCTATCCTTCCGTACGAAGAAAAGGTCCTTTCGCCCGCAACGCGGCGCGAAATGGTTCCAGGGCCACTGGGAACGCAATATCGATGAGGAGAAGATATGGGCGCGCGAGTTCTCGTAGCTGACGATTCCAGCACGATGAGGAAGATCATCCTCAGGTCGCTGCAGGCGGTGGGTGTGACCGATTCGACCGAGGCGGCCGACGGCGCCGAGGCCGTGGCCCTGTTCAAGCCGGGCAACTTCGACCTCGTCTTGACCGACTGGAACATGCCCGGGAAGACGGGCCTGGAGGTCGTTCAAGAGATCCGCGGCCAGGACGCCAACGTGCCGATCATCATGGTCACCACCGAGGCGGAAAAGGGCCGCGTGATGCAGGCCATCCAGGCCGGAGTGTCCGACTATCTGGTCAAGCCCTTTACGGCCGACACGCTTCGTGAGAAGCTCGAAAAGCACGGTTGTTAAGCGGCGGCAACGGGCCTCTGAAGAGCGGCGACTGGTCGCCGTTCTCGTTGTCGTACTGCGCTTCCGCCGCGTCGAAAAGCCAGCGGCTTTGCCGTCGGATAATCGACCGCAATCCATTGCGATGACAAGTCATCGCACTCCAAACAGAAGCCTCACGACCCGTCGGCCGGGGTGATCTTCACCACGTTGTTCCAGCGCCGATAGCGCAGCGGCGTGCCTTGGATGATCGCTTGCAGCAGCCCGTCGATCTTCACGTTCTCCACGTGGACGCTGATCCGCTGATCGAGCGAAACGCCCGCCTTCTTCAGGGCCTCGTGGTCGATTTGCAGGTCGAGTCTGAGCATCGTGGCGAGTTCCCGCAAAGTCTCGCCGACGGGCTTGTCCTCCACGCCGAACTTTTCGATACGTGTGTTGTTAATGTCGACCGTTTGTGGCCCGCCAGCGTTGCTCGGCGGCGCGCGCCGCGCCGTGATCAACTCGTGGGCCTCCATCAACCCCGTCACGTGGATACGATCATCCATTACGATCACTTTGGCCGACGGGACCAACTTGCGGTACTTCTCGGCCAGCGCCGCCGGATCGGACCCGCCCGGGTAGTCGCGCTCGATCGCCACTTCCTCGGGCAACGGGACCAACGTAATGGAGGTGCCGTCCGGAGCGATCTCGAACGTCAGATCGTATTGCACGGCGATCAGCGTCAATCGGTTGATCAACGTCATTGGCGGCAGGTCGGCCGCCGCCCAAAGATCGTGCGGCACGCGGTCGAGGCCCTCGATGCGGATCTGGCTCCGCTCGGCCATCTCCTCAAACAGCTCGCGCGGCGTGGCCAGATCGTCCCAGCGGATCGGCGCCGTGGCCAGAAACTTCCGCTGCACGGCCCGCGGCATCGGGCGGACGTCGTCGATCCGCAACACCGAGAGCGTCCACAATAAGATGCTCCGTTGCGGTGGACCGAGGTAGACGACGGGTCCCAAACGCGACACACCCAGTTTGCGGTCGTAGCCGATCTCTTCCAACACGATCCCGAACGACATGTTGTCGAGTTGTATCTTCAGTTCCTGCCCGGGGTCGACGCGCCGATCGAGCAGCACGGCGACGCGCTGTGATCGTGAGAGGCCTCGTAGCGCCTCGCGCAGCGACTGGCCCGACCACGCCACCCGGGGAACCGGTTGGGTGAACTGTCGCAGCACTTCCGGCGCGGTCCGCCAGCGTATAGTCGTAGACGCCGCGCCGCGAGCCGCCGGCGTCGAGCCGCCGATTCCCCATGCCGCCACAATAATCGGCAAAATCCCCGCAATCACAACGCGGCCGATAACCATTGGCGCTCTCCCTAGTTCCAACCAGATGAACCACATCCCAGCTTGCCCTGTAGTTATTTTCCGCGATGTGGCGGCAACGGAAAAGGGCAAAAACCGCGGTAACCCAGGCTTTTTCGTTGAACTCATACGGGGGTCGTGATTACAATCGAAGGAGATGGGCATCTGTGTGAACGGCCAACGGCGGGAGCGTCCGGCGTGAGTAACGATAAACCTCGAATCCCGTTTCTGACCGCCCTCTATCAACAGTACCTGGACCACCAGGATTCGGCCGGATTCATCAGCAAGGTCTCTAAGTTCTACACCCAAGGCACCTTGCGCCGGCTGGCCGTCAGCCAGGACCGCCAAACCCGCCGGGCCGCCGTGTTGGCCCTGGGGTTCATCGGCGACTACAGCGCCAACCACACCATGGGCTGCGCGCTGATGGACGACGATCGCACCGTGCGGATGATCGCCGAAAACGGCATCCGTGCCATCTGGGCACGTGCCGGCAACGAGGAGGAGCGTCAGGAACTGGGCATCGCCATCCGCTTAAACGCCGCCCAGCAATACGAGGAAGCCGCCCGACGCACCACGGAACTGATCGCCAAGGCCCCCTGGTTTGCTGAAGCCTGGAACCAACGGGCGATCGCCCAGTTCAATCTGGCCAACTACGCCGAAGCGATTCGCGACTGCCATCAGGCCCTGGAAATCAACCCCTATCACTTCGTGGCCGCCACCAGTATGGGGCAGGCCTATCTCGAATTGCAGAACCACGTCTCGGCCCTGGAGTGTTTCCGCCGTGCCTTGCGGCTGAACCCCGATCTCGAGGGCGTGCGAGCCCACGTCGTGCGGTTGGCCAGGATGGTCGAGGACAAGTAGCCGACGGCCGCTCTTTGGGCACCGGAATCCTCGCTGCCCCCTCTGAGGTGCTGCCTTAGGGAGTCGTCTTGATCGATGTTGCGCAGTTGACGCTCCCCCAGTTGGGCCGTATACTTCTATGTTTTCCTCCCGAAACTGCCCTCCCCGAAACCGCGCGAGCCCAGCGATGCCTCCCCAACCGGTCAATCCGACCCGGCACGTCGACGTCGGCGTGAGCGTGGATATTGTGCGGCTGGCGCGTCCCGTTGTGGCGCGGCCCTGAGGGTTTTGGATCGGCGGACGACCGACTAAGACGAGCCCTCGGGCCACGGCGGCCTGAGGGCTCTTTCCTTTGATGGTTGGCGGATATGACGCGCATCGAAATCTACGACACAACGCTACGCGACGGTGCCCAGGCCGAGGGGATCGACTTTGCCCTGCAGGACAAGTTGGCGCTGACCTCCCGGCTCGACGACCTGGGGTTCGACTACGTCGAGGGGGGCTATCCGGCGTCGAACAAGAAGGACGCCGAGTACTTCCGCCGCGTATGCGAACTCGATCTGCGGCACGCTAAAGTCTGCGCATTCGGCATGACCCGGCGCAAGGGTGCGCTGCCGGAAAAAGACCGCACGCTTAGGGCACTGCTCGAATCGGCGGCGCCGGTGATCACGTTGGTCGGCAAGTCGTCGGCTTTCCAAGTGACCGAGGTGCTGCAAACCAGCCTCCAAGAAAATCTGGCGATGATCACCGAGAGCGTCCAATTTCTGGTCGAGGAAGGCCGCGAAGTGATCTTCGACGCAGAGCACTTCTTCGACGGCTTCAAGCACGACGCCGAATACGCTGCGCAGGCCGTCCGCGCGGCCGCTGAGGCCGGCGCCCGGTTGATCGTGCTCTGCGACACCAACGGCGGCAGCATGCCGGAAGAAGTAACGCGGATCACCAAAGCGACTTTGGACGCCCTGCCCGTGCCGGTCGGCGTGCATTGCCACAACGACTGCGATATGGCCGTAGCCAACACGCTGGCGGCCGTCGCGGCCGGGGCGATGCACGTCCAAGGCACGATCAACGGCTTCGGCGAACGCTGCGGCAACGCCGATTTGATCTCGGTAATCGCCAACCTGGGCGTGAAGATGCAGGGTTACGAGGTGCTCGGCGGCGACGGCACGGAGCGCCTGACCGACCTCTCGCGGTTCGTCTACGAGATGGTCAACATGAACTTCCGCACGCACCAGCCCTTCGTCGGCAAGAGCGCGTTCGCGCATAAGGGCGGGATGCACGTCAGCGCGATCGCGCGGAACACGTCGAGCTACGAGCACATCGACCCGCAACGGGTCGGCAACGAGCGCCGCGTGCTGTTGAGCGAACTTTCCGGCCGGGCCAATGTGATGGCCCTGACCGCCCGGCTCGACCTGCCTCAAGACGGCGAGTTGATGGATCGGATCCTCGCCGAGGTGGTCTCGAAGGAGAACGAAGGCTATCAGTTCGAGGCGGCCGACGCCACCTTCGACCTGTTGGTCAAACGCTGCCTGGGCACGTTTCAGCCGCATTTCGAGCAGTTGCACTACCACGTCAACGTCGACAACAAATCGAGCGGCGAGGTCACCGCCGAGGCGATCGTGAAGATCCGCGTCGGCGACAACGTCCGCTTCGACGCCGCCGAGGGCGACGGCCCGGTCAACGCCTTGGACGCCGCCATGCGAAAGGCACTCAACGGCAACTTCCCGAACCTCGCCAATCTCCATCTTGTCGATTACAAAGTCCGCGTGATCAACTCCGATGCCGCCACCGCCGCCCGCGTCCGCGTGGTCATCGAAAGCCAAGACGAAGACGACGTCTGGGGCACCGTCGGCGTGAGCGAGAACATCATCGAAGCCAGTTGGATCGCGCTGGTCGATAGTTACGAGTACAAGTTGTATAAGGATGAAGCACGTGGTGGTCAGTGATGGGTGGTGAGTGGCGCAGGTAAGAATGTCTCCTCCACTCATCGCATGAGGCTCACGCGATGACAAGCAGTCCCCTGACATTGAAGCTAGGAGCGTGCATTGGTGTAGTGGGCGGTTTTCTCTTTGGTTTGGCTCGAAATGCCGGAACGACGGAACGTTGGGCCGCGGGAAGTGTGATGGCTGCAGGTTTCCTTATCCTGCTCGTATCCGCCGTCCACGACGCCGTGTCCCGCATACATGACGCTATCCAGCACAGGAAGAAAAAACCGAGACGCCGGAGGAAGAAGTAGGGCCAGCGCAACGGACCCACC
>CAYYNP010000224.1:0-16734 GCA_964472545.1 uncultured Planctomycetaceae bacterium
ACTGTTGCTTAGCTGGACCACGGTTTTGTGCCAAACCCGTTGAAACAAAACAGTCTCTCTGCTGCTGAGGCGACGAATATCACCATTACACGACCGTTGCTCGTGAAATGGAATGGACCAACCGCAGGTGACCCACTGTGGACGATGAGGCGATCGCCCGCCTTTCCGAGCGTCACCGACCCCTAACGGAGGAGACCCAATGGAAGTACGGAGAAAGATCTGCCTGGTCGCGATGCTCGTGGCCGCCGTTTGTTGCGGCAGCGTCGCGACCGCCCACAGCCAGGAGATCCAGCCGGGCTACGCCGGCAGCGAGAGCTACTTGCCGGCGTTACCGGTGGCGTTGGATGATCCGGCGCCCAGCCTGAAGGATCAGGTGGCCGAATTGCAGGCCTGGAAAGCGGGCATGGAGGCCAAGGCGGCTGCCACCAAGAAGAAGGCCGCCGGCAAGCCTTCGGTGACCGTCGGAGGACGGATCATGGCCGACTGGACGCTCGTCGACCAGGGCGCCGTGAGCCTGGCCACGCTGACCAACCAGCCCAACGGTTTCGAGTTCCGCCGCGCCCGAATCTTCGTCAAGGGCAAGGCTTTCGAGATCATCGACTACAAGGTGCAATACGATTTCGCGGGCACCCAATCGACCGCCGCGAGCGACACGCTGCAAGCCCCCACGTTCAAAGACGTCTACTTCAGCGTCAATGAACTGCCGTGTTTGGGCAGCGTTCGCGTGGGCCACTTCAAGGAGCCGTTCGGCTTGGAGGAGTTGACCAGTTCAAAGTACATCACGTTCATGGAGCGGAGTTTTACCAGCGTTTTCACCCCTGCGCGTAACGTGGGCGTGATGGCCTTCGATCACTCCGACAACGAGAACCTGACCTGGGCCATGGGGGTCTTCATCCCCGAAGCCACCGACGAACCACCGCGGGCGTTCGACGGCGACGACGGCGGCGCCGCGCTGACCAGTCGTGTCACCTTCCTGCCTTGGTACGACGAGGCCACCGAAGGCCGCGGCCTGTTGCATACCGGTCTGGCCTACAGCTATCGCCACCTCAGCGACGAGTCGTTCGGCTTCGACCAAGGCCCGGAGGCCCACCTGATTGACGATATCGTCGACACCGGCTCAATCGCCGGCGAATCGTTCCAATTGGTCGGCGCCGAGGCGGCGTTCGTCTACGGGCCGTTCTCGGTCCAGACGGAGTACATGCAGGCGTACGTCAACGACTACGCCAACGCCGAACCCGAGTTCAACGCCGGCTACGTCTACTTTAGCTACTTCCTCACCGGCGAGCATCGCCGCTACAAGCGCAGCTCGGGCAAGTTCGACCGCGTTAAGCCGTTCGAAAACTTCTTCCGCGTGACCACCGAGGGCGGCGACGTGGCTTGCGGCAAGGGCGCCTGGGAAGCCGGCTACCGCATTTCCTACATCGATCTGAACGACGGCGCCATCGTCGGCGGCACGGCGACCAACCACTCGCTCGGGCTGAACTGGTACCTCAACCCCTACACCCGGCTGATGTGGAATTACGTCCATTCCGACGGCACGCTGAGCACCGAAATCGGTGGTATCGTGGGTGACATGGACATCTTCATGATGCGAGGTCAGATCGACTTCTAGCCGCTCGGGCGGCTCGGCCGTTCGTCGGCGCGAGTTGACGCGATCCGTAACCGAAACCAACTCGACGTGCCCGAGCACCGGGCACAACCCAAAGGAGAAACGAACATGAGGATATTGCTGATAGCCTTGGCCGCCGCCCTGCTGGCTGCGGGACCGGCCGTGGCCGCGAACCCTTGCGGCCCGGCGGGGTGTTGTGAGCCGGCGGAGGTTTGCGGCACGCCCGATAGCTGCGGAAAGTGCGGCGTGCAGGCCTGCTGCAAGAAGGTCTGCAAGGTCGTTTGCGAAATGAAGGAGGTCAAGAAGACCGTCTGGGCCGTGGAATGCGAAGAGTTCTGCGCCCCGCTGCCGACCTGCCCCTGCAGCAAGTCGGCCGGCTGTGGCAAAGGCTGTGGCCCGGCGGGCTGTGGCGAAGAGGGCTGTGAGCCGGCCGCCTGCGGAAGCTGCAACGGTTGTGGCAAGGGCGACCCTTGTGCAGAGTTGGCCGGCCGCGAGGTGATTCCGCCGAAGTGCGGCCCGGTCCGCACCCGCAAGAAGCTGGTCAAGAAGGAAATCAAGTGCAAGGTCCCGACGTACAAGTGCGTCGTGGTGCACTGCTGCTCGGGCTGTGCCGACGTCGAGGAGAAGATCCCTGCCGCCACGCCGGCCGAGGCCCCTTCCGACGAGGCACCGCTTCCGCCGCCGCCGCAGACGACGTCTCGCCCGAGTCTCACGCCGATCGCCTATCGGGCCGAGGTCCTGCGGTCGCTGCAATTCGATCCGTAACGCACTCCACGGGATGGGTAAGTTCGCCTCTCTTCAGTGGCACGATCTTAGGCGAACACTCGTCCGCCAGACGACATCCGACCGCCGGAGCGACGCCGGTGGTCGGGTGTCCATTTCTTGACCTCTTCACCCCGGCTGCGAACTCTTCGCACGACTGGCCTTGCCGCCGGGCGGTCCTTTCGGTACCATCCGCCCCGCTTGTCGCGGTGGGTCCTGCGCGGACGCTCCCCAAAATGAGGGGGGCTGGGGTGAGGGGGCTGGGGCCGACGTTACGCGATAAGGCCTTTTCCAATGCACCCCGCCGAGGAGAACGGTGCCATGCGACGCGCGCTGCGCGGGCCGTTGGTCTCTATGCCGATTGGGCTTCTGCTGCTGGTGCTTGCCGGCTGCGCGGGCTCCTCGCCCCGACTGAAGAACCAGGTCGCGCAGCTCGAGAAGCAATACAACGACGTACTCGCCCAGAAGAACACGCTTCAGACGCGCGTCAACACACTGGACACGGCCCACCAGGGTCAGTCGGTCCTGTTGGCTCAAGCGCAGCAGATGAAGAGCGTCTTGGAAACGACGCTTGCCGAAACGCGCGGCCAACTCAGCGACGTCAACGCCCAACTGGCCGACATTCGGCAAGAGAAGCAGTCGGCCGACAGCAGGGTCCAGGCGCTGACCGCTTCGCTGCAGCGCCGCGGCGGGGTGACGATCACGCCCAACAGCAGCGCCCTGCGGTCGATGCCGTCGATCAATCTGCCGGAGGTCGTCGTCCGCCGCGACGAAGACGTGATTCGCGTCGAGTTGCCCGGCAGCCGGCTGTTCGAGTCGGGCAGTGCGCGGCCGCTGCCGGGAGCCGCCACGCTGGTGGCCGAGGCCGCCGCGGAACTGGCCGGCCGGTATCCCAACCAGATGATCGGCATCGAAGGCCATACCGACAGCGACCCGGTCAGCAACCGCGGGTGGACCAGCAACCATCAACTCTCGGTCCTGCGAGCCCAGGCCGTCTTCGACCTCCTGGTCAGCCGCACCCAACTGAAGCCCTCCCAGTTATTCGTCGTCGGCCGCGGCGCCAACCATCCGGTCGCCTCCAACGGTACCCCGGAAGGCAGGCGGCGCAACCGTCGCGTCGAACTGGTGGTCTTCCCCCAAACGGTGAATTAGGCCTCTGCCTAGACGGGCTTCTCTCGGGGATGTTGGGGGCTGGGGACTAGGGGCTGGGGACTCGGGGCTGGGGAAGTCCAGGCCGAGGCCACGGCACGTCCGCAGGAGATGGCGCAGTGGCAAACGGAACCTCTTGTTGCTGCGCAACCGCGACGCTCTTCCGGCCAAGCAAGAGAAGTGGCAACGCTTGCTGCGGCAAACCGGCGGGCCACCCGCGAAATCTCTTGCCGCTGCACAGCCCCCGCCACCCATTGAAGTCAACTGCCAACTAGCGGATAATAAACTGGTTCGTAAGGACCTCCGCCTCACCCCGTCACGACTTCCATGATCGCCATCATCGACTACGGCATGGGTAACCTCCGCAGCGTGCAGAAGGGCTTCGAGAAGGTTGGCCACCAGGCCCTCGTCACCAGCGACCCGGCGGAGGTGGCCCGGGCACAGAAGGTCGTGTTGCCGGGCGTTGGGGCCTTCGAGGACGCGATGACGGAGATTCGCCGCCGCGAGTTGCTCGGCCCGGTGCTCGAGGCAATCGACTCGGACCGCCCGTTCTTGGGCATCTGCCTGGGATTACAGTTGCTCTTCGAGCGGAGCTACGAGAACGGCGAGCACGAGGGGTTCGGCGTGCTGGAAGGGGAGGTGGTGCGTTTTGAACTACCGCCGGAATTCTCCGTACCCCACATGGGCTGGAACCAGTTGGCGATCCCGCGGCGGCCGTCGATCCTTAAGGGGATCGAGCCAGGCACGCACTTCTACTTCGTCCACTCGTTCTATGTGGTCCCGAAAGACGAGAAGGCGATCGCCGCCACGACCGATTACGGCGTGGAGTTTTGCGCGATGATCTGCCGCGGCAACACCTTCGCCACCCAGTTCCACCCGGAAAAGAGCCAGGCGGAGGGGCTGAAGATTCTCAAGAACTTCGCCGAGTTGTAAGACTTCACGTCCGGGCCAAGACGGGTGGTGCCCCGCTGCGCTCTGCCCCGGCCACCCCATAGAGTTTGGCCACACCAGAGACGCTCGGCTATCCCGAGGGGGTCCGTCGTTTAGACGCCGCCGGCGCGGCGGCGTATCATCCGGCCGATTGGCCCTACGGCAACTGGAAGAGCGACTGGCTTTTGACGATCGCGTAGTCGTCGGGGAAGGTGTGGAAGGCCTGGATGAAGAGCTTGCGGCTGCGGGTTTCCACGTTGATGTAGCTCAGCGCGCCCAGCGCCATGCGGCCGCTGGAGTCGAACTTGTGGAACATCCCCTGCCGCTCGCTGTCGCGCAGCAGTTCCTCCTGGAAGGTCCAGAAGATTTCCGGCTCGACCGGCTCGAGTTGGAAATTGAACTGGTAGGAGACGCCGCCGCGACACTCGATCGAATCGGCCCGGTGGCCCTTCAACCGATACGACAACAACCGCCGCCGCTGCGGCAACGGATGGTGGGCCGAGGCCGCCACTTCGGTCAACGTCAGCCCGGCGTATCGCCACTTCACCACGTGGCCGGCGCTGGTGATGTCGATTTGGGCTTCATAATCCCCGCGCTCTACCGTGCGGGAGTCGTGAATCTCGAAGAGTTCCGGATGGAGAGGCCGTCCGTAGACCTGGAAGATCAACTCCGCGACTTTTGGCCGAACAGTCAGCACGCTGAAGTCCCTCGCACTCTATCGAACGATCGCCGCACGGGGCGTTACCCTCGGGGCACGTTACCCACGGGGGTGCCCCGGCACGACGGTGGCTTTCCTCAACCGATCAGAATCCATTATAAGCATCTTCGGCCGGAAGTACAAAGGGCGCTTCGAGCGAAACGAAAATCGCCACGGATTCCGGCTTGACAAATCGCAGCGACGTTGTTTGGCCGCGCGAGCGGACGGTGATTTCCGCCGAGCGAATGGGCGGGCATTCGTTCGCGCATGCAAACCGCGTGCCCGAAACGATGCCCACGACGTACGAGGCTTCGTCGGCGAGAGACTCCGGGGTGGCTGGGGCAAAGCGCAGCGGTGCCCCAGTGCCGCAATTCCTGGGGCACCGCTGCGCTCTGCCCCAGCCACCCATCCCCCGTCGCGCATGCTCTGACAGCGTCTAGATCAGCCCCACCAGCAGGTCATAGCCCGCGTGGGCACCAACGGCGATGCCGAAACCCCGGCAGAGATACAAGACGGAGAAGAAAACGCCCGCCAGGGCGCGAAACAGGAAGCTGTAGACGCGTAGGTCGTCGCCGTGCGGGCCGATGTAGTGTGCGGCGGAGAACAGCAGGCTGGTCAGCAGTACGGCGATCAGGACCGCCTTGCCCTGCTCGATCTTCAACTGCTTCAGCCCCCAGGTGACCAGCGACAGCAAGATCAGCCGAAAGAGCAATTCCTCGTAGATCCCCGCCCCGAGAAAGCCGGCTGCCCGCCCTACAGTGGCAGAGATGCCCAAGCACGGCGCCGAGCCGAGCGCCATCGGGACGATGGGCCCCAGCATCATGCGCAACAACTGCGCCAATAGCCGCAAGATGATTGCCAACATCACACACTCCCCGACCATCTCGGCCAGCAAGCCGGGCCGCACGCGCCAGGGCCGACCCGTCGTGTGGTGCCATGCCAGCAGCGCACATACGGTCAGAATGGGCAGCATGAAGTATTGATCGAGATGGAGCAAATCCAGGAGCCGGCGGAGCCAGACGTCTGCCCCGTTGCGGACCGCGTCGCGTCCGAGCACCAGTTTCGCACCTTCGTAGATCACCAACAGCGGCGCGATGAACGCCAGGCTGGTCAGCGGCAGACGCGATTCGGCCCAATACCCCTCTTCGGCAAGGGCAGTCAAACTACTCTGCGGCGGCTGTTCCGGTGAAAACGACATGATCCGTGCGAGTGTGGTGGCGGCCTGGGCGGGGAGTGTTCATCGAGATACGTCCAGCCCCGTCTGCACAAACCTACCTCATCTTCGACGCCCGAGAAAGCGCCGCTTGAGTCGCATGGTGCCTGTCCGCATTCTCGGCGAAGTGCTAAACTGGCCCTCCCGCTGTATCCCCACGACGCGCCCATGACCGTCTGTTTGCAGGACCTCTACGACCGGCTGTTCGACGCCTTCGGGCCCCAAAACTGGTGGCCCGCCGAGTCGCCGTTTGAAGTGATCGTGGGCGCCGTGCTGGTGCAGAACACCAACTGGCAGAACGTCCGCCGGGCGATCGAGAATCTCCGTCGGGAAGACCTCTTGCAGCCGCGGGCGCTGTACGAGGTTGCGGCGGAAGAACTCGAAGCGTTGATCCGGCCGGCGGGGTATTTTCGCGTCAAGGCCCGGCGGCTGCGCAACGTGCTGCACCTGCTGGTGGAGCGCTACGACGGCTCGCTCGAGGCGATGTTCGCCACCGGGCTGCCGGAGCTTCGCGAGCAACTCCTGGCGGTCAACGGCGTGGGCCCGGAAACGGCCGATTCGATCTTGCTCTACGCCGGCAATCTGCCGGTCTTCGTGGTCGACGCCTATACGCATCGCGTTCTCGGCCGCCACGGTTGCATCGATCCGGAGGCCGACTATCACGCCATCCAAGACTGCTTCCAAAGCGAACTGCCCGAGGACGTCGCGCTCTACAACGAGTTCCACGCTCTATTGGTCCACGTCGGCAAGCATTTCTGCCGCAAGCGTCGGCCGAAGTGCGACGAATGCCCGTTGAACGTGCTATTGCCGGAGGGTGGGGCGTTGGAATGGGCAGGTTGACACACGTCGCCGTGCCGTCACTGGACATGCACACAGTTGGCCGATAGAATCGCCGGACACAGCAGTCCGATCCATCCCTGGGGCGGTCGCGATGATCATTGCCTACCATGCGATCTTCACGACGTACGGGGCGTGGTTGCCCAACGATCCTCGCGGGTCCTATTCCAGGGCGGTCTACCAGGCCGAACTCGCAGAACTCGGCCAGATTCGCTACGGCCGTCAATCCCCCCAACCCGACCGCCCGACGATACGCCGATTCCGCACGGCCGCGGTTCGCCGGCTGACGCGTCCTCCGTACTACATCAATGCCACGACGCGGCCAGACGTGGCCGATGCGTTTGCCGCGGTCGACGAACGCTTGCATCTGAACGTGCCCGCCTGTAGTATCATGAACGATCACGTCCACCTGGTCGTGATCCGGTCGAAGCACCGCATCGAATACCTCGTGAATCAGTTCAAGGGCGGTGTCACGAAAGCACTCGGTTTGACGCGTACTCCGTAGACGCGCTACGGGTGGAACGTGTTCATTAATGATGAAGAGACGCTACGTGCGGCGGTCGAGTACGTCGAGGCGAACCCCGCGGCGGCGGGCCTGAAGCCGCAGGCGTGGGATTTCGTGACGCCGCTGCCGCCGCCCGCGTAGGCGGCCCTGTGATGCACAACGTCGCCGTACCGGCGACGGCTAAACAAGCACGGTCGCCGTGCCGGTGACGGCTAAACGACTCTGCGCGACGATTGAGCCCGTTTAGCCGTCGCCGGCACGGCGACGTGAACCCTCCAACACACACCCCCGCCATCGGTACGGTGACGTGACCCCATGAGCTCACTTTTCGACGCTGCCGAAGAATCAAACCGCCGCAGCGCGCAGCCGTTGGCGGCGCGGATGCGGCCGGTGACGTTGGGGGAGTTTGTCGGCCAAGAGCACTTTCTCGGGGAGGGCAAGCTGCTGCGGCGGCTGTTGGCGGCCGATCGGCTGGGGTCGGTGATCTTCTACGGTCCGCCGGGCACGGGCAAGACCACGCTGGCCCGGCTGCTGGCCAGCGAAAGCCGCAGCCAATTCCGGCAGCTCAGCGCGGTGACCGGCGGCGTGAAAGACCTGCGCATCGTCTTGACCGAAGCCCGCGACCGGCTCTCGGCCGAAGCACGCCGCACGCTGCTGTTCGTCGACGAGATCCACCGCTTCAACAAGGCCCAGCAAGACGTGCTGCTGCCGGACGTTGAAGACGGCGTGGTGATCCTCGTCGGGGCGACCACCGAGAACCCTTTCTTCACGATCAACAGCGCACTGGTCAGCCGCAGCCGGGTGTTCCAGTTCGAGCCGCTGGGGATCGACGATCTCAAGCGGCTGATCCACCGCGCTTTGGAAGACCGCGAGCGAGGCCTCGGCACGCACGACGTACGGATGCACGACGACGCGCTCGATTTCCTGGCCGAGGTGTCCGACGGCGACGCCCGGCGTGCGCTTTCCGCTTTGGAGATCGGCGTGCTCTCGAGCAACGAGCGGCCGATCGAGTTCACGCGCGAACTGGCCGAAGAGTCCGTCCAGCGAAAGGCCGTGCAATACGACCGCGACGGCGACACGCATTACGACGTGATCAGCGCGTTGATTAAGAGCATCCGCGGCAGCGACCCCGACGCCGCGCTCTACTGGCTGGCCCGCATGCTCGAAGGCGGCGAAGACGTCCGTTTCCTCGCCCGGCGGATCGTGATCCTGGCCAGCGAAGACGTGGGCAACGCCGACCCGGCCGCCTTGCCGCTGGCGGTGGCCGCGGCCCACGCCTGCGAGTTGGTGGGGCTGCCGGAATGCCAATTGACGCTGGCCCAAGCGGTTACGTATTTGGCCTGTGCGCCGAAGTCGAACGCCGCCACGGTCGGCATCGGCGAGGCCCGCCGCGACATCCGCGAAGGCCGCCTGTTGCCGGTGCCGGTCCATTTGCGCGATCGGCACTACAGCGGCGCCAAACGCCTCGGCCACGGCGAAGGCTACCAATACGCCCACGACCACCCCGACGCGGTCGCGGAGCAAGACTACCTGGGAGTGGAGCGCGAGTACTATCGCCCGGCCGAGCGGGGATTCGAGGCCGAACTGGCCAAGCGGCTCGATGCGATTCGAGCACGGCTGCGTGAAGGGAAGTAGCCTCTTGGCATAGCAGGGCGACGCGGGAGCCTGGGTAATCCAGGGCGACTTGCGTCACGACGCAGATCGACGGCAATTCGGCCGAACTTTGGCGTAGCATCGTTTGGCCGGTTTGCGTATCATACCGCGTCACCGTGGACACTATGTGGCCAAGGCGAGGATGGCGGCCAACGCGCCGAGCAACCCCAGGGCGATCCACCACCACGGACGATCCGACCAAGGGCCGGTATCGTGGGTGATGTAGTCGCCGCAATGGGGACAGCGAACCACGTCGTCGTAGACGTCGGCCCCACACTGCGGACACGCGATCGTGTAGTCGTCAGATTCGTCGTGATCTCCGCCGTCGAGAGATTCCTCGTCGGGATACTCCTCATCGCGGAGTTCGTCGCCTGACTCCTCGAAATAGAGATCACCGTCGGACATCGCGTTTCCCGAAGACCGCGTTTCCCGAAAACCGCGTTTCCCGAAGACCGTGCGGACCGCCCGACGTTAGACATCAAACCGAATGATCCGTCAAGGAGGACGATCATGGACTCGTTGAAGACCTTACTCGTCGTCGGCGTGCTGGGCGCCGTGGCCTATCTAGTCTACGCGTCGATCACCAACAACCAAGGACCGGATCTGCAAGGCCCGGACGGCGGATTCGCCAACGCGCCTGCGACCCAGATTCCGGGGCAGGAGGCTACAGCGACGCAGGAAAACGCAAAGCCTGGTGCCGCGACACCCACGCCGAGCGCCACCAGCTTGCGCCCCTTGCCGGCCGGGACCGCCCCCAGCCATGTGCCGACGTTCCCCGCCGGCGAAAACGCTATCCCGTCCAGCAATCCTCATCGCCCGTTGCCGTCGGCGGCCGCGGGCACGCCGGCCGGCCTGATGCAGATGCTCTCGGACCGCAGCGCGCCGGATTGGTTCAACACGTTCATGCAGACCGTGCGGATGACCAGGTATGGAAACGGCCCCCATCAGGCCCGCCCCGATGAAGCTTTGGAGGCGCTGAGCCGCTTGCACGGTGACCCGACCCTCAACGAAGGCCAGGCCAGCCTGGTTCGCACTCAGCTCAACGAGTTGGCCGCCGAGGTGATCTACTCGCGAAGCCACTGGCTGGTAGCCGCCCATACGGTTCGTGAGGGTGAAACACTCCAGCAGATCGCCCCGCAATACAACGTCCCCTGGCAACTGCTCGGCAAGATCAACGGGATCGTCGACCCGAATCGGCTGCAGCCGGGCAGCGAGTTGAAGGTTGTGCCCGGGCCGTTCAACGCCCGGATCGATCTGGCCCAGCACGAATTGACGCTGATGCTCGGCGACCGCTTCGCGGGGACGTTCGGGATCGGGGTCGGACAGGACGCCGCCGCACGCGCCGGCCTGTACCTGGTGACCCAGAAGCGAGAGTATCCCGCGTATTCCGCCCCCGGCGGATCTCTTGCCGGCGGCGCTCCCAACAATCCTTATGGGAAGCTGATCCTCTACCTGGGTACCCAACAGGAGACCGGCAGCGAGGCGGCGATCGGCATCCACGGCACGAACAACCCGCTGAGTCTGCACGTCACGTCCGGCCCCGGCGGCATCCGGCTGGCCGCACGCGACATCGAAGACGTCTTCGGCATCCTCTCGGAGGGGTCGTTCGTCGAGATCCGCTGAGATCGGTCTCGCAAGTGTCGCGTTGTATGAGCTTCGCAACGAAAAGGGGACAGGTCCAATTTGTGCGCAGCACCCTTCGGGCCGTTCCGGCAAATTGGACCTGTCCCCTTTTCGTTGCCCGCCCAAGGCTTCATCTCCCTCCGCCGGGCGGCTACACTAGTGGTTCCACCTTCTACCGCCCCACACGGAGGAACGCACCGGTGTACGACAAACAGGATTTGATTGGCCTGATCCGCGAGAAGGCCCTGAAACTGGGCGACTTCACGCTGGCCTCGGGCAAGAAGTCGACCTATTACCTCGACGGGAAGCAAGTCACGCTCGATCCGGCCGGTTCGCTGCTGGTGGCCGAGGGGATTCTCGACTTGCTCGACCCGGAAGCAATGCCCGCCGCGGTCGGCGGGATGTCGATCGGGGCCGATCCGATCACTGCGGCCGTGGTCACCATGTCGGCCGTCCGTGGCACCCCGCTGCGTGGTTTCATGGTCCGCAAGCAATCCAAAGGCCACGGCACCAACCAGTACATTGAGGGGCCGGTTCAACCTGGTGAAGAGGTGGTGATCGTCGAAGACGTGGTCACCACCGGCGGCTCGTCGCTCGAGGCCATCGAACGGGTCGAGGCGTTCGGCATGAAGGTCAAGGGCGTGATCGCCATTATCGACCGCATGGAAGGCGGCGCCGCGGCGTTCGCCACCGGCGGCTATGAGTTGGCCAGCCTCTTGACCATCCGCGACTTCGGCATCGAGCCGCCTCAGTGATTCGAAAACCGCGTTGGCCCTAGCCGGGGGCGTCCCGATCGCTTTCGTGGTCTTGTAGCACGCCACGGCAGCGGCCGGGCTGGCCTTCTTGGGGGCCGTCTTTGGGCAGAATTCGCGGCGAAGTGCCAGCGCAAGGTCTTGTAAGGACCTCCCTGGCGTAGTATAAGAGAATGCTCTAGGTCGTGCTTGTGAGTATTAGATAAAGTGAACTCAACACGTTCAGTGGTAATACTTCACAGCGAAATAACCCTACGGAAAAGAAGCACCATCCAAACCGTGGGGATATGGCCTGATTTGTCGAAATGGCTATCCTGAGGGATTCTGCGGTTGGCGCACGTCTCCCAGCCAAACGGTTGTGGCGATGCGACGCGGCACGAGCCCCGAACGAGAAAGCCTGCGGGAGGAACGATGGCGGAACCTGTGTCTCTGGACGTGATCGTCCACGTCTGCACGAACGGCATGCCCCCGGGCGGCCGGCTGCCGCGGCAGTGGCAACACGATGGAGTGCACGTCGTGGTGCGGCAGGCGCCGTGCAGCGGGAAGATGGACGCGCAGTATCTGCTTTCGAGTTTGGAAGGTGGCGGGCGGGGATTGTGTGTGGTCGCTTGCCCGAAGGGCGAGTGCCGACTGGCGCAGGGGAACTACCGGGCGGAGATCCGCATTCAGACGGTCCGGCGGTTGCTGAGCGAGATCGGCATGGAGCCGGAGCGGGCGGAATTGGTGCATTGTTCACCGAACGACGGCATCGAGCAACTCGAACGAGCCATCCATGACGCGGTCGGTCGGATCTGTGCCTTGGGCGAAAGCCCGATTCGCGTGGGAACGTCGCCCTAGCAGCGAGACTCCCCATCCGGCGGTGACCTCGCCGGCCCCGGTCGACGGCCCCGGTCGACGGCCCGGGGTTGGGCATGTGAGCAGCGATTTGCGTGTTGGGGTGCAGCCCGTCAAGGCGGGTACCCTTAAGAGGTAAACATGGCTGAAGAAAAGACGGCGTTAGAGCAACGTATTGAGTCGAAGGCGTCGATCTTGTTGGCCGAGGTGGCTCCTCCGGCCGGCGGCGATCCGGCGCCGGTACGTGAAGCGGCCCGAGGTTTTGCGGGAAGGGTCCACGCGCTGGGGATCAGCGACAATCGCGACCGCGTCGGCATGGCGGCCATCGCAGCGGCTTCGTTGGCGGCGGCCGAAGGCGTCGAGCCGATCCTGCACGTGGTCACCCGCGACCGCAACCGCATCGCGCTGATCTCCAAATGCCTCGGCGCGCAGGCCTTGGGCATCCGCAATCTGCTCTGCACCAGCGGCACGCACCAGACGCTGGGCCGGTTTCGCGCGGCCAAGAACGTCTTCGACATCGATGCCGTGCAGTTGCTGGGAACCTATGCGAACCTCAGCGGCGACGGTTCGATCGTGGGCGAGGACGGTATCGCCGGGGCCGGTCCGTTCTGCCTCGGGGCCGTGGCCGCGGTCTATGCCGATCCGATCGAGTTGCAGATCATCCGCTTAGCCAAGAAAGTAACGGCTGGCGCCCGATTCCTGATTACCCAACCGATCTTCGACCTGCCGCGATGCGACGCATGGTTGGCCAAGGTCACCGAGCGCGGCATCCACGAGAACGTCGCCATCCTGGCGGGCATCCAGCCGTTGCTCAGTGCCGAGGAGGCCAAGGCGGCCGCCGCCCAACGTCCTTCGCCGGCGATTCCCGAGGAAGTGATCGAGCGGATCTCGTCGGCCGGCGACGCGGCGGCCCAGCGTGCCGCAGGCATCGAAATCGCCGTAGAGACGATCGGGCGGCTTTCGCAGGTGGGCGCCTTGCGCGGTTTCCAGGTCTGCGGCGACGTCGACCCGGCGGCAGCGCTTCAAGTGATCGAGAAATCCGGATTGAGGGCCGACTAGCCGTGCCAGACAAGTACCACATCCACACCGAGCCCGCCGCTCCCCGTGTGCGGCCCGTCGGCAAGCTGGGGATCGTCGACTGGCGCGAGGACTGCTCGAGCTGCCACAACTGCGTGAAACGCGGCTGCGTCTACGGCTTCTATCGCGAGGAGGCCGATACGCTCCGCGAGAAGAGCGGCTACCTCGACTACATCTACCAGTGCAAGGGCTGTTTGAACTGCGTGCAAGACTGCACCAAGGGCATTCTCACGCGCGTGGTCAACCCCGAGTACGAACGCCTCGGCGACGCACACTATACGCCGGATATCATCCTCTCGACGTGGTTCCAGGCCGAGTCGGGCAAGATCCCGGTCTCCGGGGCCGGATACGGCGGACCGTTTAGCGGCGCGGGCTTCGACGGCATGTGGACCGATATGTCGGAAATCGTTCGACCCACGCGCGACGGCATCCACGGCCGCGAGTACATCAATACCGGCGTCGACGTGGGGCGAAAGCTGGCCCATCTGGCTTTCACCGACGGGCAGCTTAGCGTGTTGCCTCCGCCGCTGATCGACTTCCCGCTGCCGGTCTTCTTCGATGTCATTCCCCGGCAGTTTCGGCGCGGCAACGTGGTGACGGCCGTCTGTCAGGCGGCGGCTGAAATCGGCTCCGTGGCGGTCGTCCGCAGCGACGACGTACCAAAGAAGCTCTCCGTAACACAGCGCGGCATCGTTCCCTGGCTGACCCGCGGCGATCTGTCGGAGGCGGCCAACAACGGCGCGCTGGCGGCAGCCATGGTGATGATCGACGACGGCACCGACGTGGCCGCGGCGCAGGCCAAGCTGAACAGCGCCAACGCCGACCGCATCGTGGCCATCCGCGTGCCGGCCAACCCGGACGTTTGTCAGCGCGTCGTGCAACTGGCCGACGGCGGCGCCGAGGTGATCCACCTGGTGTTCGATCGCCATGGGCGAGAAGACGCCCCGCAGCAGCCGCGTCACATGCGGGCCGTATTGCGGGAAGTCCACACCGCGTTGGTCAAACAGGGCACGCGCGACCTGGTCACGCTCTCGGCCTCCGGCGGCATCGCGTTGGCCGAGCACATGGCCAAGGCCGTTCTCTGCGGGGCCGATCTGGTGGCGATCGATCTGCCGTTGGTGCTGGCGATGGAATGCCGGTTGTGTGGCGAATGTGCCCAAGAGCAGCCCTGCCCGATCTCGCTGGAGACGGCCGACGAACGCTACGCGATGCGGCGCGTGGTCAATCTGATGGGCGCGTGGCACCAGCAGCTTATCGAGTTGCTCGGGGCGATGGGGATTCGCGAAGCTCGCCGGTTGCGCGGCGAGACGGGCCGCTGCATGTTCTTCGAGGACCTGGAGCGCGAGACGTTCGGCCGGCTGTTCGGCAAGCGAAAGGAGCCGCAGAACTCGTGAGCACCACCGACGCATCCACCGCCCGAAGCGAAGTTCAATCGGCCGAAGAGTTCCTCTCGAAGCCCGACTACGCCGAGGTCTCGCGCGAGGTCCGCCCGGCCCCGCCGCGCTATCGCAACGAGATCGGCAAATACAGCGTCTTTCGTTCGTCGGCCTGCGTGTCGTGCGGCCGATGCGTCGATATCTGCCCTCACGGAGTCCACGTGCGCCCGGAAGGCTACCGGCAGATGATCCGGCCGTACGAGTACCGCTGCATCGGGCCGATGTGTGCCGACACGCAGCGTACGTGTGTGGACACGTGCCCTGAAGGCGCGTTGTCGATGACCGAAAACCCGGCCTTCCGCACCATCGGCGACTGCCGCTGGACGGCCGACCTGCTGGCCGCCACCTGGCAGATGGCCGAGACGGGCCACCGGCCGGGGCCGCACCTGGATTGCGAGATCGGCGACAGCGGCGGCGGATTCGATCGTTTGCGGCTGCGTTTTCCCGACGCCCCACCGGCCGACTTGCGCCGTGAGGATATATCCACCAAACTGCTGCTGAACCGCCGTGGCGACTCCCGGCCGAAGCTCGAAATCGGCCTGCCCTGGTACGGCGGCGGGATGTCGTACGGCTCGACCAGCACCAACGTACTGCTGGGCCGGGCACGCACGGCCAAGGCCTTTAACTCGCTGACTTGCACCGGCGAGGGCGGCTACCTCGACCGGCTGATCCCGTACAAAGACCACATCATCACCCAGATCGCCACCGGGTTGTTCGGCGTGCGGGAGGAGACGATCCAGCGGGCGCCGATGGTCGAGTTCAAGTACGCCCAGGGCGCCAAGCCGGGGCTGGGCGGCCACCTGTTGGGCGACAAGAACACGCCCCCCGTGGCCGCGATGCGCGAGGCGGTCGTGGGCACCTCGCTCTTTTCGCCGTTCCCGTTCCATAGCATCTACTCGGTCGAAGACCACAAGAAGCACCTCGACTGGATCGAGCACGTCAATCCCCGGGCGCTGCTCTCGGCCAAGGTGTCTACGCCGGTCGACGTCGACATGGTGGCCGTCGGCTCGTATTACGCCGGGGCCCACGTGGTACACCTCGACGGCAGCTACGGCGGCACCGGCGCCGCACCGAACATCGCCAAGAAGAACATCGCCATGCCGATCGAGTACGCCATCGGCCGCGTACACCAGTTCCTTGTCGACGAGGGCATCCGCGACCGCGTCACCCTGATCGCCAGCGGCGGCATCCGAACGCCGGCCGACGTGGCCAAGGCGATCGCCCTGGGTGCCGACGGCGTGGTGGTGGGCACCAGCGAACTGGTCGCCGTGAGTTGCATCCGCTGTGGCAACTGCGAAAGCGGCCGGGGATGTGCCCGAGGGATCACCACCACCGACCCCGGGCTGATGCCGATGACCACCATCGACTGGGCCACCCAACGGTTGGTCAACTTGAACAACGCCTGGCGGGAGATGTTCGTCGAGATCCTCTACCGCCTGGGACTCGAGTCGCCGGCGGCCTTGCGGGGGCGGACCGAGTTTTTGGAACACCTGGACTACGAGAACGACACGCCTAAGGGAGTTTAGTGTTTTGTCAAACCTTGATTGGGGGTTAGGGTGCCATGGCCCCCCCAGGGGGGGGGGGGGTTGGGGGGCCGGGGGCGGGCGCCCCCCCCCGGGGGCGGGGGGCCCCCCCGCCCGCCCCGCCGCCAAACCAC
>CAYYNP010000225.1:0-16732 GCA_964472545.1 uncultured Planctomycetaceae bacterium
CGGAGTAGTCGCCGTCATCGTCGGCCAGCGTGGAGTCGTTGCGGGCCATGAACTCAGCGATCACCAGCGGGCCGGCGTCGAGCATCAACCGGCGTTCGAGCGGCTCCAGCCGCAGCCGGCGCGGTCTGTGCGGTGCTTCACTGATGATCGACACGAAAGAAACCTCGAACCCGCGGCAGACGAAAGGAACGTGACACGCGACCTGCCACTGCCCCTATTATGTCCGCAACGGAGAAAAACACAACTCGATCGAGTACGACGCCCTCGATCGAATTCGCCGGCGCGGCGGAAGGGGGTGATTCCTCGCCCCTGCGGCATGAGGTATCATGTGGAGGAGCCGTCGGAGATCCGTCGAGGGGACGGGCTGCCGTGAGTCGGCGTTCGCCGCAACAGACAAGAGAACCGTGACCGAGTCGATGCAGAACGACGACCGCCCCGCCTTGGAAGCGCTGCCGTATCACCGGGCGATGTGCGACTACCTGAAGTCGGAAGAGACCGAGGTCTGGCAGTGGTACGCGTCGAACAAGGTCCGCCAGGACCAGGCCGAGGCAGTGCGATTCGAGTTGCTCAAGGCAACCTATCGCGTAGAACGGGACGAACAGCCGAAGCTCTACGAGGCGGCCGACGCGGTGGCCGAGAGGCTCTCGCCGGGCGTGCCGATCACGATCTACCAAGCGCAAAACCCTACGGGCATCAACGCGTCGTTGGCCAGCCTGCCGGGCGAGGCACATATCGTGTTGCACGGACCGGTGGCGTCGAAGTTGACCGACGTGGAACTGCGAGCCGTGCTGGGACACGAGTTGAGCCACCTGCTGTTGTGGCAACTTTGCGACGGCGAGTTGCTGATCGCCGACCAGGTGCTGGCGGCCATGACGTTCGATCCGGCAGTTCGGCCGGCCCACTTCGCCGCCGCGCGGTTGTTTGCGCTGTACAACGAGATCTTCTGCGACCGTGGGGCGCTGCTGGTGGCCGAGGATCCGCTGGCCGTGATTTCGATGTTGGTGAAGTTGGAGACCGAACTCGAAGACGTCAGCGGCGAAAGCTACCTTCGCCAGGCCGAGGAGATCTTCACCAAGGGCAAGCCGGTCGCCGATCAATTCACGCACCCGGAGACGTTCATCCGCGCAAGAGCCGTGAAGCTTTGGGCCGAGGGCGATCCGGAGTCGAACGCGAAGATCGAAGGCATGATCGAGGGCGCGCCGGCGCTGCAGTCGCTGGATCTGCTGGGGCAGACGAAGGTTGCGGCGCTAACGCGCCGGCTGGTCGACGCGGCGCTGGCACCGCGGTGGATGCGGACAGAGTTGACGTTGGCCCATGCGCGGCTTTACTTCGAGGATTACACTCCCGCCGAAGACCGACCTGGGGATTCGTCTCAGCAGCCACGCCAAAGGCCTTTCGACCCGGCGGCGGCCTGGGAGCCGCTCGCAGCCGACGATTTCCAAACCGACGACCGTCCGCTACGCGACTACTACTGTTTTATACTGTTGGATTTCGTCACGGCCGATCGAGACCTGGAGGAAGGGCCGTTGGCCGTGGCGCTGGTATTGAGCGAGCGGCTGGGCCTGAAAGAGCGCTTCACGGAAATCGCCAGAAAGGAACTCCGCCTGCGAAAGAAGCAGCTGGAGAAGATCGACCGGAAGCGGGACGAGTTGATCGAGAAGGCGGATGCGGCCTACAAGAAAGATGGGGCGATGCAATCACCATGAGCGGCTTTCGCGACTTTCTCAGAGACCGGATCGAAACGGGTGGCTTCTCGACGGAAGACACTTTGATCAGCTTTCTGCCGCTGTTGCGCGAGGTGATCGAGGCGCACGGCCGCGACGTGGTGGCGCCGCTGGAGGGATTGGGCGACTTGCAGGTCGAGGGCGCGAGAATCTGGTTCTCGGAAGACCGCTGCCGCCCGCCCCGGCAGAGGGCTTCCGAGTTGCGGCGCGTGGAGTTGGCCAATCGGGCGGCCGTGGAAATCGTCTCCGAAAGCCGCCGCACAAGCGACGTGGGTGACGGCGAAGAGCAGATCGTGAACCTTCAGATCGGAGGCCGCGAGGAGCCGATTGTGCGCCCCGTGTTCCTGCCCGGCTACGTGAGTTGGGAACATCAAATCGGCCACCACGATCCGTTGACCGACGTCTTCAGCCTGGGCCTGATCCTGGCCAGCCTGGCGTGCAACCTGGACCTGACCGAGCCGGACCAACTCGAAGCGTACGTTTCCAATCGGCAGAACCTCTTCGCCCTGAATCCAGGTTTGCACCCCGTGTTTGCCCGGGCGATCGTGCGGATGACGGAACTCGATCGCCACCGCCGCGTGCAGGATTTGCCCGCCCTGTTGAAGAACCTGGAGAACTACCGCGACCAGGAGGTCGACTTCGAGTTCGATCTCGCCCGGGTCGAGGGTTTCGGGCGCAAGGACGTCCGATCGAAGCAGCAGGTGGTGCTGAACAGGCTGCAGGAACGGCTGTTCGAACTTTCGCGTCGCAACCGGCTGTTGCACTTCCGCCCCACGATGCAGACGGTCAATCTGACGCACGCTTCCGTGCCGCTGTCGTTCGACATCCGCAACATCCGCGGCGAGCAAGTTCTTATCTGGAACGAGGAGCTTCACAAGGCCGCGGTTTCCGGGCGGCAGATTTCGCTTAATAAGTACCTCAACTTCGCCGAGGCGCTCTATCTTCCCAGCGTGTTGGATCGCATTCTGGCGGATACCCGCCGCGACATGGCGGAGTTCGGCTTCGCCCAATTGCGGCTGGTGGTCTGCTTTCTGCATTGGGCCAATCTCAAGGAGAAGCCGATCGAGCGGTTCGAATCGCCGTTGGTGCTGTTGCCGGTGCGGCTGAAGAAGAAGAAGGGCATTCGCGATACCTATACCCTGCAGATCGTTTCGGAAGAGGCCGAGGTCAACCCGGTCATCCGCCACCAGTTCAAGCAACTCTATGCCATCGACTTGCCCGAAACGCTCGATCTTTCCAGCACGGACCTGGGCACGTTCTTCGAGTATCTCGAGGCCCAGATCGCCGCCAGCGAATCGGCGGTGACGCTGGAGAAGATCGATCGGCCGCGGATCGAGTTGATCCACGAGAAGGCACGGCGAAAGCTCGATCAATATCGCCGCCGGGCGCGGATCGCCGGACGCGGCGTGCGGAGCTTCTTGGACCTCGACTACAGTTACGACCCGGCCAACTACAACCCGCTGGGCATCAAGCTCTTCAGCGCGTTGATCCGTCCGCCGAGTACGCGGCTGCGCGAGATCATCGAAGAATCGCC
Organism: uncultured Planctomycetaceae bacterium; assembly: GCA_964472545.1. Taxonomy (GTDB): domain Bacteria; phylum Planctomycetota; class Planctomycetia; order Pirellulales; family Thermoguttaceae; genus CAYYNP01. Next base: position 3,259 of record CAYYNP010000225.1, read on the forward strand.
GCGACCTCGGGTGTTCGCTTGCGGCGAGCCGGAACCGCCGGCCGTCGAGAAACAACGCACGCTCTACGCGTTGCGCGAGGGCGGCGACGAGAATCCCTACACTTGGAGCTTCGACCTTTGCAGCGTAACGCTGGCCAACTTCAAGTATCGCAAGATGTCGTTGGTTCGCGACTACGAGACGCTGCTTGCCAACGGCCAGGACAACGACGCCTTCGACGCCACTTTCTCGCTGGTGCCGCGTCCCGTGCAGCAAGAGTTGCCCCAGGTGCCGCCGCTGGCCGACCGCCACGACGTCGTGCTCTGCGACCCCACGCAAGCCACCGCCATCGCCGAAGCCCGCTCCGCAAAGAGCTACATCATCCAGGGCCCTCCGGGCACGGGCAAGTCGCAAACGATCACCAACCTGATCGCCGACTACGTCGCCCGGGGCAAACGCGTCTTGTTCGTCTGCGAGAAGCGGGCGGCCATCGACGTGGTCTTCGCCCGCTTGCGGCAGTGCGGCCTGGGCGAACTCTGCTGCCTGATCCACGACTCGCAGACGGACAAGAAAGAGTTCGTGATGAACCTCAAGCAGACCTACGAGTCGTTCCTGGCGGAAGGCGCCGCCAAAGCCTCGCAGAAAGGTCTTAGCCGCGACACGTTGCTCGAGCGGATCGAGGAGGAGATCGGCCCGCTGGAGCATTTCGACCGGGCGATGCAGGCCACGCCCAAGCCGGCCGGCGTGCCGTTACGGCGACTACTGGGCCGGTGTGTCGAGCTGTGGGACCAGCTTCCGGCGCTTTCGGCGATCCAGCGCGAACGCCTGCCCAACTACGCCGCCTGGTGCGAGAACTACGACCGGCTCGAACGCTTCCACGGCACGGTTCGGGAGATCCAGCCGGACGGCATCCTGGCACATCATCCGTTGCGGCTGCTGTCGCCGTCGCTGGCCGCGCTGGATCATCCCCTCGAGCTGGTCGGCGGGACGATCGAGGCGGCGCTGAAGCACCTGGCCAACGCGGAAGAAACCATGGGCCGCTGCGGAATACCGCGGACCGAATGGCAAACGCTGGCCCGGGCCCGCGCACTGATCGACTACGCGGCCGACGTGGCCCCATTGGCCGAGATCGGACGGATGCCGCTCCTCGATCCAAAGACTGAATCGGCCGGTCGGTTCGACGCCGACGTAAAGTCGCTTCAACGGCAGGGCGCCGCCGTCGAAGCGACCCGCGAGAAGACCGCCGCATGGCGAGCGAAGCTGCCGGAGGACGACGCGGCCACGGCACTGGAGCAAGCCCGGACGTTCGAGCAGAGTTCCTTCGCCTGGCTGAGACCTTCGTGGTGGCGGCTGCGGCGGATTCTCAAGCGGGCGTACGACTTCAGTACCCACGTGGTCCGGCCCAGTTGGAGCCAAGTGCTCTCGGCGTTGGCCGAAGAGTACGCCCAACTTGGAGAGTATCGCGCTTGCTGCGGGTCGATCGCCCGCGACTTTGGCATTCCCGGCGACGTCGAGCAGATGATCGAGCGCGTCGCCCGCCTGCGCAGCGAGCTTCCGCAATTGCCCGGCTGGCTGGTGCGGATACACGCCGCGCTGCTGAAGTCCGATAAGGCCGGCAAGATCGCGTCGCGGATTGTGGCGGCCGGCGACGCGGTCGGTGCGACGATCAACGCGTTGGACAAGATCCTGGAGAACTACGAAGACGTCGCCCTTGGCGAACTTGGCGACGACTTGACCTCGATTCAGCAATCGCTCGACGATCTGCCGGACTTTCTGCACGGCCTCTCCGATCTGGCCGACGCGCCGCGGTCGCTGGTCGAGGCACTGCGAACGTTGCCGCTGTCGCCGTCGCAGTTGGAGGCCGCCGTGGCCGACGAAAGCCTGCGGCACGTCTACCGCGACGACCGCCCTCTGCGGCGATTCACCGGCCCGGTCCGAAGGCGCCACGTTCACCGGCTGGCCGATCTGTGCCAATCGTGGCGGGAGTCGAACGCAGCCGCCATCCGCCGTGGCGTTTGCGACCGCTTCGCCGAACACGTGCGAATCTCCAGCCTGCCGGCGGCCAAATCGACCGCCGAGCAGAAGGAGTTCAAAAAGGCCTACAACCGCGGCCGCCGCGAATTGGAGCACGAGTTCGGCAAGACGATGCGTTACAAGTCGATCCGCGACCTGGTGGCCGGCGAGTCGGGCGAGGTGGTCAAGGATCTCAAGCCCGTGTGGCTGATGAGCCCGCTGAGCGTTTCCGATACGCTGCCGCTGGACACCGACCACGTCGACGTGGTGATCTTCGACGAGGCCAGCCAGATCACGCTCGAGGAGTCGATCCCCTCGATCTTCCGCGCCGCCCAGGCGATCGTGGTGGGCGACGAAATGCAGCTTCCGCCGACCGACTTCTTCTCGGCCAAACGGAGTGAAGAGGAAGAGGAGATCCTGGTCGAAGAGGGCGGCGAGTTGGTGGCCTACGACCTGGAGAGCAACAGCTTCCTCAATCACGCAGCCAAGAACCTGCCGTCGACGATGCTCGGCTGGCACTACCGCAGCCGCAGCGAATCGCTGATCAGTTTCTCGAACTGGGTCTTCTACGACGGCAAGCTGTTGACCGTGCCCGAAGAAGAGTTACCCGCCCCGGATCGCCGCCCGCTGACGGCGCGGCAGGCTTCCGACGCCGACCAGCGCGCGGCGGAAGTGCTCGTCCGCCCGATCAGTTTTCACTTTCTCGAACACGGCGTCTACGAAAACCGCCGCAATCGTGCCGAGGCCGACTACATCGCACGGCTCGTCCGCCAACTGGCGGCAACCCGCCCGCGAATCAGCCTGGGCGTGGTCGCCTTCTCGGAAGCCCAGCAGGACGAAATCAACAATGCGCTCAGCCGCCTCGGGCAGGAAGACCCCGCATTTGGCGACGCGCTCGATGCAGAGTTCGAACGCGAAGAGGACGGGCAATTCGTCGGCCTGCTGGTCAAAAACCTGGAGAATATCCAAGGCGACGAGCGCGACGTGGTGATCCTGAGCGTCTGCTACGGCCACGACGCCCGCGGCAAGATGCGGATGAACTTCGGCCCGATCAACAAGAGCGGCGGCGAAAAGCGGCTGAACGTGGCCTTCTCCCGCGCAAAGCACAACATGGTGCTGGTCAGTTCGATCCGCTACACCGCGATCACCAACGACTACAACGACGGAGCCAACTGCCTGAAGAATTATCTGCGATACGCCGACGCCGTTTCGTCGGGCAACGCACAGGCCGTGCAGCGCGTGTTGCACGGCGCGTCGCGCTGGCACGACCCCGCGCAAACGCCGGACACGCCGGCCGCCGATTCGCTGGCCGATCAGATCGCCGCAGCAATCGCCGAGCACGGCTACCTCGTCGACCGCGGCGTCGGCCAATCTCACTTCCGCTGCGATCTGGCCGTGCGGCGTGCCGAAGATGCGGCCTATCGGCTGGGCATTCTCGTCGACGGCGACGCCTACTACGACCAGGAAGACCTGCTCGAACGCGACCTGATGCGTCCGCAGTTGCTGGGGGCGTTCGGGTGGAACGTGGCACACGTATTGGCCAAGGACTGGTATGATGATCGCGACGGTGTGTTGGAGCGGCTGCTGCGCGCGGCCGAAGGAGAGGACGATTTTGACCCGGCGGACGACACGCCGCCGGATGACGATTGAGCAAGGCGCGTCGGGAGGTGTGCGATGAACCGGTCGATCTGGATTACGAGAGTGGTTGCGATGGCGGCATGCGCGGCAATCGTGGCGGCATCGGCCCTGGCCGGGAATCTGCCCTTACCGCCGGGCGAGGCCCGCACGCCGGTCACGCGATCGTTGTCGGCCGAAGAGGCGGCCCGGGCACTACAACGCGACTGGCTGTTTCAGGCGATGGGCGAGCCGCTGCCGAATCGAACGGCGAAGGAGATCGCCTGGGCCCGTGAACTGGCCGCGAGGCTGGCGCAGAGCCCGGCGCCGCCCGATTTGTCGGACGAGTTGCGGGCATTGGATGACTTGCAGAAGCGGCTGGTCGAGATGCGCCGGCAGCCGGCGACTGCGCCGTTGCCCGCAGACACCGAGCCGGTTCCAAGTTGGATCTGGTATCCCGAGGGCAAGCCGGTTGCAGACGCCCCGGCCGAAGCGCGATTCTTCCGCCGGCGGTTTGAGGTGCGCGCCGACGTCGATACGGCCGAATTGCGTATCGCGGCAGACGATGCCTGCGAGGTGTTTCTCAACGGCGTGCGGATCGGCGTGCACGCAACCTGGCAACGGGCCGCCGTGTTCGATGTGGCACAACATCTCCGCCGCGGCGTCAATCTGCTGGCCGTACGCGCCGAGAATCGTCCGGCCCCGAGCAAGAATCCCGCCGGACTGATCACTCGGCTGGCCGTAACGACGGCCAACGGGAAACGGCTGGTGGTGGTTTCCGACGCGTCGTGGCGTGTGGCCAATCACCAACGCCCACAGTGGCAGCAAACGGGCTTTGACGACGCCGCGTGGAAGCCGGCCGTGGTTACGGTGCCCTTTGGCGGCGGGCCGTGGGGGAAGATAGCCGGCTTAAGCGGGCCGGACGTGCAGGAAGACCCGATCGCCGCGTACGCAAACGAGCCGGCGGACCTCCGAGAACTCTACTTCGCCGTGCGGCAAGTAAAACGCCGCATCGCGATGAAGAACCCCGTGTTGGATTTCTCGCAGTTGCTGCTGATCGACCAGCCGCTGCCGCAGGGTCCCGAATCGCGACACGAAGCGATCCACCGCATGGGCATCATGGCGATGCCCGGCGGGCGGCTGCTGGTGCTCGACGGGCTGCATCCCGGTGGCCGGCTGCGGCAATTGGCGCCGAAGCAGCCCGGCAGCTTTTGGCGGCCCGATCTCTCCTTCGACGCGCGGCGCGTGCTCTTCTGCTTCAAGCCGCACGACCAGAAGAGCTTCCACCTCTACGAAATCAACGTCGACGGCACGGGCCTGCGACAACTCACCGACGGCGACTACGACGATCTCGACCCGATCTACGTGCCCGACGGCCACGTGCTATTCACCACCACGCGCGGCAATTCCTACGTGCGATGCGGACCGTTCATCTATTCGACCACGCTCGCCCGCTGCGATGCCGACGGCGGCAACGTCTACCTGATCAGCTACAACGGCGAGCCCGATTTCGTGCCGGCCTTGCTGAACGACGGCCGGGTGATCTACTCCCGCTGGGAATACACCGACAAACCGCTCTGGCGATTGCAGAAGCTGTGGACGACCAACCAGGACGGCACCGGCACGGCACATTTTTGGGGCAACCAGTCGGTCTGGCCGGATCATCTCTCCGAGCCACGGCCGATCCCCGGCAGCCGGCGGGTGATGTTCTCCGGAGTGGGACATCACGACTGGTGGTCCGGCTCGATCGGCATCGTCGATCCCGATCTGGGGCGCGACTATCCCCACGGCTTGACCAAGGTCACCGTCGATCTGCGGTGGCCGGAAGTCGGCGACGGACCGGCCGAACAAGCAGAGGCCGCCGACTATCACGCCTCCGGCCGCTATACGGGCTACAAGACGGCCTTTCCGCTTTCGGAGAGAGACTTCCTCGTTTCGGCCCGCGGGCTTGGCGAGAAGTTCCGGCTGTACCTGATGGACGTGCACGGCAATCGGGAGTTGATCTACGAGGGCGTTTACAACGCGTGGCACGCCGTCCCGCTCAAACCGCGTCGGCGGCCACCGACGCATCCGGATCGCGTCGACTGGCCCGGCACCGGCAAGGATCGCCGCCCGGTCCGCCCCGGCGTCTTCTTCAGCGGCGACGTATGCCAGGGCGCACAAGGTCTGCCGCGCGAGAAGGTCGAGTACCTCCGCGTCTTCCAATTGGACTACAAGACCTACTCGACCTGGAACAAGAGCTACCGCCATTCAGGCCCGGCCGTGTCGATCGTGCAGGAGGAGGGCGTGAAGCGGATCCTCTCCGAGGTGCCGGTCGAGCCCGACGGTTCGGTCCACTTCGAGGCCCCGGCCGGGCGGGCTCTGTACTTCCAGTTGCTCGACGCCGATCGACGATGTCTGCAGACGATGCGGAGCTTCACCGGCCTGATGCCCGGCGAACGGCGCGGCTGTGTCGGCTGCCACGAGCTGCACAGTACTGCGCCCTCAGCACGGGGCGGCTTAGCGCTTTCGCAAACGCCGATCGGGCCGTCGCCGCCGCCGTGGGGTACGGTGAGCATCAGTTACGAGCGCTTCGTGCAACCGGTGCTCGACCGCTATTGCGTCCAGTGCCATCGCCCCGGCACCCCGCAGTTCGCCGAACCCGATCTGCATCTGCGGCCCGGACACAACGTCTTCAAAGAGCCCTATCTCACGCTGGTCGGCTCGGCCGGTTGGGGAAACCCGATCGCCGGCAAGCGGCCCGGCTATGGGATCGCCGGGGCCATTCCGGTCGAGAGCAGCTACGGCCAGAACGATCCCCAAGCCCTGAAGACCCTCGCACCGATGCGGTACCTCTCCTGCAACAGCCGCCTGATCGACCTGGCCGCTGGCGGTGAACACTACAAGGTGAAGGTCGATCCGCTGAGCCTTCGCCGGTTGATCGCCTGGGTCGATGCGTGTTGCCCGTACATGGGTGAGGAGGAACTCCGTGCCCTGGGCGACCCCGATTTTCCGGGCATCGAACGCCTGCCGATCCGTCCCCGCGTGGCGACCGCGCCGGTGATCGAGCGACCGTAGAGGTGCGCCCGAAAGGCGACCAGCCTGCTTCCACTCGCCGTATGCACCCGCCCAACGCCGCCCACTCATGTGAGGGGAGGCAAAACTGGCCGTTTGCCAGGATCGCCAGCTCGACGGCGTAAACCACGAAGCGAAAACACGTTATGAAGAGGAAAACCCTCACATCCCTTGTCTAAGCCCTTTGGGCACGCTATCTTTGGGAATGTGGGGCACAGGCGACCCGCTTCCCCACCTCACGGGGGGGCTGCTTTCGCTCGCGGTGTGGCGCGATTTGTAGTTCGTATTGCCGCCGCCGCAACGGTACATTTCCGACGACTTTTTGACGGCCTGCTGGTCAGGAGGTCCGTGTATGGCATGTGATCGAGTTTTGCTGGTCGACGACGAGGAACCGTTTGTCGACGCGTTGGGAAAACGGCTGAACGCGCGCGGGCTCGCCGTCCAGACTTCCAACACCGGCGAGGACGCCATCGCCCAGGCGGAGCACCACGCGTTCGACGTGATCGTGCTCGATTTGGCCATGCCCGGTATGGACGGAATCGAAACGCTCCGGCGGCTGTTGAAGATCGATCCGGATCTGCAAATCATCTTGCTCACCGGGCACGGCTCGATCGAAAAGGCCGTCGAAGCCACCAAGCTCGGGGCGATCGATTTTCTGCAGAAGCCCGCCAGTCTGTCGGAATTGATGGAGTTGATTCGCAAGGCGAGCTTGCGCCGGGCCGAACTGAATCAGAAGCGTGCGGCCGACCGCGCCGCCGACGTGATGAGCAAACGAGGGTGGTAGAACGGCGGTAAGAGACGAGAGGAAGTATGCCTGAACCCGACGGCTTGCCCGAGGTTTCTCTTGACGACCGCCCCGTTGTTACGGCGGTCGTGGGCGGGGGCAGCGGCTGCGAGGTCATCTTGCGGATGGTGCAGGAAGACACCCTGGGCCGGTTCCGCATGTCGATCCAAGGCGTTGCCGACACCAACCCTTATGCGCCGGGAATGCGCTACGCGCGCGAGGTTGGCGTCGGCATGGTCACGACCGACTATCGAGAGTTGTACGAGATCCCCGATCTGGGCCTGCTGATCGAGTTGACCGGTTCCGACGAAGTCCGCGACGAACTCGAACGGACGCGGCCGCGGCACGTGAAGCTGATCGATCATTTCGGTGCCCGGCTGTTCTGGGAATTACACCAGGCCGAAGAGGCGATCATCGACCAGCGCACCGAGATGCGCGAACGCGTGCAGGCCGAACGCGACCGGATCACGCAGATCTTCGATTCGATTCCCGACGAAGTCGTGGTGATCGACACGGACATGATCATTCAGCAGGCCAACGCCTCGTTCTTGAAGAAGAACCAGGTCACCGAGGAGGAGATCCGTGGCCAATGCTGTTACGACGTGCGGCAGGCCGCCCGCGGCGATTGCCAGGTAGCCCTGGACAACTGCCCGTTCGGCGAAGTGGTTCGCGATAAGGAAGAGAAGCGGCTGGTCCGAAAGCACTTCGACGTCGAAGGGAACCCGCGATACACGGCCATCGTCGGGGCCCCCTTCGTGGACCCCGAGGGTGAAGTCACGGGCGTGATCGAGATGACCCGAGACATCACCCACCGGATCCTCTTGGAGGAGGAACTCAAGGCGACCGAAGTCCGCTTGCAGCAGTTCCTGGAGTGGGCGCCGCTGGCCACCTACGTGAAGAATCGGCAGGGCCAGTACGTCGAGGCGAACCCGGCCACCTGCAAACTCCTGGGCCGGCCGAAAAACGAGATCATCGGCCGAACCGACCGAGAGATCCTGCCGAAGCATACCGCCGACATCTTGCGGTCCGGCGACCGCGACGTTTTGAAGAGACGCGAGCACATCAGCAACGAGTCGGAAGTCTGGCTCGCCGGCAAGAAAGTCTCTCTGACCACGACCAAGTATCCCGTGGTCGACGCCAACGACAAGGTCACGGCGATCGTGGGGCTCTCGCGCGACGAAACCGCGCGGCGGAAAGCGGAGCAGGAACTCAACCGCACGCGCGAGTACCTGCAGAACATTCTCGACAGCTCCTACGTGATCATCATCACCACGGACCTGGAAGGATCGATCGTCTCCTTCAACCGCGGAGCCGAACTCTCGTTGGGCTACAAGGCCGATGAAGTCATCGGCAAGCCGGCCAGCATGCTCTACCTCTCGCCGGAAGAGCGCGAGCCGCTGGTGCGGCGCGTGCAGCAGGGCAATACGGTCGACGATCACGAAGGAGTCTTGATCCGCCGAGACGGCACCGAGGTCCCCGTTTCGATGACGCTCTCCGAACTGACCGACAGCAGCGGCGCACCGATCGGAACCGTGGAGATCAGCCGGGATATCTCCCATCGCCGGGCGCTGATGAATCAGGTGGTGCAGTCCGAACGACTGGCCGCCGTGGGGCGCTTGGCGGCGGGCGTGGCCCACGAAATCAACAATCCCCTGGCCGCGATCGCCGAAGTGGGCGGCTACCTCGAGGATCTGGTGACCGGGATCATCGAAGTCGAGCGCGAGGAGTTGAAGCGGGAATTGCGAGAAGGAATCACGACCATCACGGCCCAGGTGAATCGCTGCAGCAGCATCACCCACCGCTTGCTGGGCTTCGCCCGCAAGAGTGAGGCGCGCGTCGAAGTGGCCGACGTCAACGCGGCCTTGGACGAAGTCCTGCCTTTCCTGGAAAAAGAAGCACGCATGGCCAACGTGCAGATCCATCGAGACTATCCGGCCGAGATCCCCAGGGTGAGCATCGAAGAGGTCCAGCTCGAAGAGATCCTCATCAACCTGATCGCCAACGCGATCCAGGCGATGACCGAACGCGGGTATGGGAACATGTGGATCACCGCGGCGCCGAAGGACGGCCGCGTGATTCTCACCATCCGCGACGACGGCCCGGGCATCGACGAGGCCGTGCGCGATCGGCTCTTCGATCCCTTCGTGAGCACGAAGCCCCAGGGCCACGGCACCGGACTAGGGCTTTCTATCTGTTACGGAATCATAAAGCGATACGACGGCGCGATCCGCGTCGAGTCGCAGCCCGGCGAAGGCGCCACGTTCCAAGTCGTGCTGCGGATGCACCAGAAATCGCCCGCTGGCGAAGCGAAGGCGTAGGCCCCCTCCGCGAGATGGCTGTCGGGGTGGCTGGGGTAAAGCGCAGCGGTGCCCCAGGCTTCTAGTCCCCGGCATCCAACCCCTGGGAGTCCGCTGCGCTCAGCCACCCGCCACCCAATCGGTCACCAACCACGGAAACTCCACTCGCTACACCATCATCGTCTTCGCGTGCTCCGCTCCGATGCTGCCCTTTCGGCAGTGCGACGAGGCAGTGAATTCGGCCGAGTGGCGAGCTTGCACGTCGAGCGCCTCAGACAACGGCACGCCACAGGCACCGCGGATCGAACGCATGATGGCCGCCCGAGCCGCTTCGGTGGCCGGGTTGTCGGAAACCGCTACGCCGACGTCGTCGGGCACGTCGGTCAGGGGGCCGGTGTCCAAGTCTCTCGGTGTGATCCCCGCCGATTCACCGCAGGCGAGCTTCCAGGCCGTCGCCAAGCACTCCGACGTCGAACCGGCGTAGTCGACTAGCCAGCCGACCGCGTCGGTTGCCCTCAACGGCGCACCGGTCAACAACAGTCGAACGAGCTTCGGCCAATCGTCGCGTTTCGCTTTCCGCAGCGGCCAGTGGCAGCCTTCCATGCCCGGCACCACCGGCAAGGTGACCTCGGGCATGCCGAGCGTCGTCCCATCGACGGCCACCAGGTAGTGGCAGTGCATCAGCAGTTCCAGAAAGCCGCCCAGGCACCGCTTTCCGCCGGCGAAGCCGACGGACACGCGAAACTCGTCGTGCAGCCGCCTGGCGGTGGCCGCCCACGTAGCCGCCACGCGGTATCCAGCCTCCACGTCGCTTAAGGCCGCGTAGAACTCGCTGGTGTCGGCGCCGACCATCTGCGTTGCCAGGTGGAAATCGCCGGTGACGATCACTTTGGCAATGCCCTCGGCCTTGAGCCAGTCGATCGCCCGATTCAACTCGGCGTCGACGTCGGTGTTATAGGTTTCGCGGCTGATCGTTATCACGCCCACGCTGCCGTCGTGCTCGGCGTTGACGTAGAGATGCTGCCACTGGGGCGTGTCGAGTTGCTCGAATACCTCCGGATGCCAGCCGCCGGTGGCCGCTTCACCGTAGAGCCGGTGAAACGCCTCGACGGTTTCGATCGCCTGCTTGGCGCCCACGCTGCGGATCATCGCCAACACGCCACGGCGGAACTGGGCACATAGCTCGCCGATGGCGTTGACGTGCGCGAGGTGCCCCCGCTGCTCGTGCAGTATCAGGCTGGCCATCTGGAACAACGCGCCCTGGATCCAGGCGGTGAACTCCTCTTCGGCTTCGGCGTTCATGGGCCAATCGACCAGCGGGCGGAAATGGTTCGGCGGATACCAGGATTGGCCGGTCTCCTGCCGCTCGTCGAGTTCCGGCGTGGGGCGGAACAGGGCGCCGTATTTATCGCTCAGATGATGCAGGCAGGACCAGGTGAGGAAGTTGGCCCCGTCGGCACCGATCACGTCGTGAGCCCTAAACGGATTGGGGCCGACGAACTTCCGGACGTACTTATCGATCTTCCAGAAAGGCATGTTCGAGGCCCGGTGGTATCGCAGGCCGGCCAGCGTCAGGCCGCAGAAGAGCACGTCGAGCACGAACGACCAGTCGTCGCTGACCGGAACCGGCACCAGCCCCAATGCCCAGAGGAGTTGCGTTACCGGCGAAGTTTCGTCTTCGACGATCTCCCAGACCTTGTTGATCTCGTGCGGGAAAGCCGGATGGGCCACGCCGACGCCCAACTCGGAGGCTGGGAAGCCGGACGTGACCGAGCGGATCTCGATTCCCGGAAACGCCTCCTCGAACAGCCGGTAGTGGGCCTTCTTGATATCGAGGATCTCGGGGATCGCCTCCAGCAGGAAACGAGGACGCCAGGCCGCGAGATCTTCCGGCAGCTTGTTGCCGTCGTACGTCATGCGGATGATGTTGCCCATGATCCGGTCGGCACGTGCTTTGCCGACCGCTTCGACCAGCCGCGGATACTGCGGCCCGATCCCGTCGGCCGTGCGTGGGCGCGCCAAGCTGATCGAGCGAACGCCGAACGGCTCCAACCGCGCCGTGAGCTGCATCATCTTGCCGGCGCCCACGATCCCGTTGGCTCCGGAGATCACCAGCGAACCGCGCTGGTCGGGGCCACCGAAGACCCGGTCGACCATTTCGCCGGCGTCGGCCGGCAGGCGTCCGTTGCGGAAGAGATCAATCACCGAGCCGAGTCCGAGCGTTTGAAGTGTGGGTTGTCTGATAGCCTTGGTCATTTCGACGCACCTCCTTCCGTGACGCGAAACAGGGCGGCGATACCCATGTCTCCGGCGGCACAGCCGAACAGCAGCACCAGTCCGCCTCCCAGATCGACCGCCTCCTCCAGCCCTTCGATCAACATCCGCGTGAGCGTGGGGCCTTGGGGATGGCCCCAGACCAACGAGCATCCGGTCTTGTTGACCTTTGCACAGTCGTAGTTCATCACCTTCGAGAAGATCGCGTCGTTGATGGCGAACGGATTGTGGCTCTTGACCACGGCCAGGTCGTCCATGGTGAAGCCGGTCCGCTCGAGCAGCTTCTGCACGGCCAGCGTGGGGGCCTCCGGCATCAGGGCCGGATGGGTGCGAATCTCGGCCTTGGCGAGGTACCGAATCACCACCTCGGGCCGTGGGCTCAGTTCGGCGGCCTTCTCCGCCGTGGCGACCAGCAGCGTGGCCATGCCGTCGGAGGCGTGCGTCTGCGTTCCCGTCGTAACGCACGAGTCCAACTCGCGCATCTGCCGCAGCCCGTCCATGGTCAAGCGGCGAACGCCGACGTCTTCGTCGATCGTGCCCAGATGCCGGCCCTGCACGTTGAGCACATCGAGCGGCACGAGAATGCGATCGAGGAAATCGGTGGCCTTGGTGTCGAAATACTGTTGATGCCGGCAGAAGGCCAACTCTTCCACTTCCTTTCTTTCCAGGCCGTGTTTGCGGGCGGCCCGTCCGGCGGTCGTGATCATCGCCTGCCCGGTGGCCGGGTCGAAGCCGAAATTGTCCCACACGTCGCTCAGAGCCATCGTGCGCTGATACGCCCGACGCTCCGGGAAGACACCCACCGGCGAGTCGCTGGTGCGGTCGAAGGTCAACACGCCGACGACGTCATTGGCCCCGCTCTCGACCTCCGCCCCGGCCAGCAACACGGCCTGCAAGCCGGTGGCGCAAGCCTGTTCCATATGGAAGCCCGCGATGCGCTGCCCCAGGCAACTGGCCACCAGCGGGGCGTTCCAGAACTTCCAGTGCCAGGGGACCGTCGAACCGATGATCAAGTAGTCCAGTTCGTGCTTCGGTACGCGGCGCAGCCCGAGGATGCGGTTCATTGCCTCGCCGGCGAACTGGCCGATGTTGACCTCCGCCAGCGCCGACGTCTGCCACGCGGGGAAGAAGCTGCTCCCCCAGGTCCCGTACGGGATTCTGGCCCTGGGAAACATCTCGACGCTCTGTTTCATCAAATCCTCCTCCGAAGACAACGCGCGGAACGGCCGACGACGCCTAGCGTACCGGCTGCGGGCCGGGTGTCAAGTCGTGGACGCTTACGACCAGGAGAACTGCAAAGTCGATTCGCGGGAGTGGAAAACGGGGACTGGCTCCGAGCCAGAATCAACACGGAACCTGCCGACGAGATTCCCGGCTCGGTGCCTGCCCCCCTTTCCACGGTGCCTCAATGTCGCCGCCCGAAGAAAGGGGACAGGCACCGTCGGCACTGCGAATCCTTAC